>NZ_MUNE01000240.1 GCF_002154605.1 Streptomyces milbemycinicus
GTTGTAGCGCAGCTCCGGCCCGGCGCGCCGGGGGCCGGAGCTGCGCTACAACCTGCTGGTCGGGCCGGCCGTCGCCTGCGGCGGGGTACTCGCCTTTGGCCTCGCTCTCGTCGGTCTGGTGGCCGCGACCGTGTTCATCTGGACCGCGCCGGTACCCGGCGGGCGGCTGAAGTTCCTCCCCGACGCCACGGCGGCCGGATATCTCACCGCAGGCGGCATGGCCCTGCTGGCCCTCGCGTGCTGGCTCACCGGCGCCCTCGTACGGGCCGACGTCCGCTCCGCCACCGCGCTGCTGGGCCCCGACCCGGCCAAGGCGCTGGAGCGCCGGGTCGAGGACCTGACCGAGCGCCGCGCGGGCACCGTCGACGCGGCCGACGCCGAACGCCGCCGCATCGAACGCGACTTGCACGACGGCGCCCAGCAGCGGCTCGTCTCCATGGCGGTCAACCTCGGCCTGGCCAAGGCCACGCTCGGCGATCTGCCCGAGGAGGCCCGCAAGGTCATCGACGAGGCGCACCGGGAGGCCAAGGAGGCCATCGAGGAGCTGAACAACCTGGTGCGCGGGCTGCACCCGGCCGTCCTCGACGACCGCGGCCTGGACGCCGCACTCTCCGGCATCGCCGCCCGCGCCCCGCTGCCGGTACGGCTGCACATCGACATCCCCGAACGTCCCGCGCCCACCGTCGAGGCCGTCGCCTACTTCGTCGTCTCCGAGTCCCTGGCCAACACCACCAAGCACGCACAGGCCACGGGGGCCGACGTCACGGTCGTCAGAACGGGCGACATACTGCGGGTGGTGATCGCCGACGACGGGGTCGGCGGCGCCGACCCCGCCCAGGGCAGCGGCCTCACGGGGCTCGTGGGGCGCGTGGGCTCCGTGGACGGGACCTTCGACCTCAGCAGCCCCCGCGGGGGCCCGACCGTCATCACCGTGGAGCTGCCGTGCGTGCTGTGATCGCCGAGGACTCGGTCCTGCTGCGGATCGGCCTGGTGAAGGTCCTCCAGACCGCGGGCTTCGAGGTCACGGCGGAGGCGGACGACGCGGACGGCCTGCTCGCGGCGGTCGAGGAACACCGCCCGGACATCGCCGTGGTCGACGTCCGGATGCCCCCGGGCTTCACCGACGAAGGCGTACGGGCCGCGCTGCTGATCCGCCGCCAGTGGCCGGACACGGCGGTGCTGCTGCTGTCCCAGTACGTGGAGGAGCGCTACGCCGCGGACCTGCTGACCACGCACACCAGCGGCATCGGCTACCTCCTCAAACAACGCGTCGCGGACGTCGAGGACTTCATCGCCGCCCTCCACCGCGTCGCGGGCGGCGGCACCGCCCTCGACCCCCAGGTCGTCGCCCAACTCCTCGTCCGCCGCCACCGCGACCCCCTCGACCGGCTCACGGCGCGCGAGCGGGAGGTACTGGAGCTGATGGCCCAGGGGCGGTCGAATGCGGGGATCGCGGAGGGGTTGGTGATCAGCGAGTCGGCTGTCGCCAAGCACATCAACAGCATCTTCGCGAAACTCGACCTGCCGGTGGCGGAGGGCGACCACCGACGGGTGCTGGCGGTCCTGCGCTTCCTCGGCGTGGCCTGAGCGACCAGCCGCCCCGCCTCGCCATTCACCCCAACACGCGTGGCAGCCGTAGGCTCAGCAGCCCGGTCACCACGACGCCCGCGAGCTGGAGGGCCAGGGTCCGGACCATCGCGTCGCCCATGCCCATGGAGGGGGCCAGGGTCAGGAAGAGGGTGCCGAGGGTGGCCACGCCCAGGGCCAGGGCGGATTGCTGGGTGGTGACCATGACGCCGCTGCCCACGCCCGCCCGTTCCGCGGGGACTTCGGCGAGGATGCCGCGGATCAGTACGGGGAGTTGCAGGCCCTGGCCGAAGCCCGCGATGGCGATACCGGGCAGCAGGTCGGCGAGGGACAGGTCGGTCCAGCTGAACTGGACGGTCAGGATCAGCAGGGCGATGCCGACGGCCTGGATCACCGCGCCCGCGGTCACGACTCGGTTGCCGTAGCGGCTCACCAGGCGCGGGCCCATCAGGGAGGCGATGAAGAAGGTCGTGGCCATGGGGGTCAGGGCGAGGCCGGCCTCGACGGGGCCGTAGCGGAGGCCCTGCTGGAGGGCGACCGCGATGACGAACATGAAGCCGCCGAAGCCCGCGCTGAACGGGAGGATCATCAGCAGGCCCCGGCGCAGGCCGGGGAGGGCGAACAGGCTCGGCGGGAGCAGTGGGGTGCGGCCGGAGGTCTCCAGGCGGCGTTCGATGGTGTAGAAGGCGACGGCGGCGAGGGGGAAGGCGGCGAGCAGCAGCCAGGTCCACAGGGGCCAGCCGGCCGCGCGGCCCTCGGTCAGCGGGAGCAGCAGCGCGATCAGGGCGAGGGCCAGCAGCGCGGTGCCGGGGGCGTCGACGGGGGCGGGGCGGTCGGCCCCACGGCTGGGTCAGCCCGGCTTGACCGCCAGCGTCGCAAAATAGTTCGACATGTATTGAGCGGATGCGTTGGATTGGTGCGGCGCTTCCGCGAAGCCGGTGAGGACGAACCCCGCGGCGAGTTGCCCGCCGATCTGGTCGGTGAGGGTGTGGCTGTATTCAAGAGGGGCATCCGCGCCGAACTTCGTGGCGCGTTCCTCGGCGGAGTACTGCGTGACATCGCTGTAGGGCAGCTTGTGCACGACGATCAGCTCGCCGCGCTCGTCGAGCGCCTCGTGGTCGAACAAGTACACATCAGGGTTGAGGAAGCCCACGAGCAGAGTTCCGCCCGGTCGCAGGATGCGGAAGCACTCACGCCACACCGGTGCCAAGTCTGGTACGAATTGGTTAGAGACCGGATGGAATACGACGTCGAATGTTGCGTCGCCGAAGGCGCTGAGGTCGCGCATGTCGCCTAGGACGGTGCGCAGCTCGAGTCCGTCGCGCGCCGCCACCATCTGGTCCTGGCCGAGCTGGCGGGGTGAGTTGTCGAATACGGTGACCCGCGCCCCTGCGGCGGCGAGGATCGGACCCTGCTGGCCACCGCCGGAGGCCAGGCACAACACGTCCTTGCCGGTCAGGTCCGTCGGCAGCCAGGAGCGGTCGACTGGCTCACGCCCGATGAGAACAATCGACCAGTCGCCCATGCGGGCGCGCTCGACATCCTCAGCACTCACCGGCCTCGACCACTCGTTGCCCTCTTGGACATACTTGTCCCAGGCTGCCCGATTGTGGGCAACGGGGTCGACAACAATGTCCTGCACGTTTAACTCCCTGCTACAGCCAAGCGGACACCTGCGGTACTGACAGTTCGGTGCCGCTAGCCAACACGATTGCAGGGTGCGGGCTCAACGAAATTGGCGGGCATCGAGGTGTCCACGGCGAGCGACGCCGGCACGCCAGCTCGTCGCAGCGCCAGCGGCGCTTGGCCCACACCAGCCGCGGTCGGCGGCCACCGACCGACAGGTCACGCGGCCGGGTCACCCGCCGGCCCTTCGACCGCCGCGCCCGGGTGCCGCAGTCTGGGCAGTGGCGTGCCCGCTCATCAGCGGTGACCAGGTGCACCACCGGCCCGTCGGTGTCGTCGGCGACCCCGACCACGGCCAGGCCGTCAAGGCCCGACAACCGCGTCGTATCGTTTGCCACGTCCGTAGCGGTTCAGTGGTTCACCGGGGACGGCTTTGCCGATCACCTTCGCTCGTTGTCGCTGTACCGGAGACTCGATCGCGACGTCCGTGAGCCTTTGCTCGACGCCGTCGCCGAGCGGATCCGCACGCGGATGGGCGACCGGGCATCACGCCGTTACCTGAGTGTCCTCCGTGTTGGACGGCGCGCCCAGTGAGGCCAGGGCCGCAACGGCCTGTGGCTGGCCTTCACCCACGACGAGTGGCGCGCCTCCATGCTCGACCGGGACGAGTCGGTCCGGCTGATGGCCGCCAAGTTCCGGGCCTCGATGGCCGAGCATCTGGCCGAGCCGCCGTGGAAGGCGCTGTTGAAGCGGCTCCAGCACGCCTCGCCGGAGTTCCGCGAGGTCTGGGCCCGGCACGAGGTGCTGCGCCCCGGAGACAAGGTCAAGGTCTTCCGCCAGGCGCGGGTGGGCTCGCTGCGGCTCACCGCCACCAGCCTGTGGACCGGCCCGAACTCAGGCCCAAGGCTGGTGGCGTACACGCCGGTGGACGCCGAGACGCACGAGCGCCTGGAGAAGCTTCACGCACTGGTGAAGGAAGGCGACTTCGCGGCTTCAGGGGGCTCGTAGCCGGACGCGTGTGCTGGGGGAAGTGGCTCAGTCCTCGCCCACCACGGTCAGGTCGTCGCCCAGGGCCGCGGCGATCTGGGCGGCCCGGGAGTGATCGTCCAACCGGCGCGTCAGATAGGCACAGGCATGGTGGTGCCGGAGCGACCACCAGGCGGCCGAGCCGCCGATACCGCCCTTGGCGATCTTGCCCTTGTCGCGTACGAAGCCCAGCGTCCAGGTGATGTCGGTGCCGAAGACCTCGTCGAAGTCGGTGACGTGGGAGGTGAGCAGCTCGGTGTGCAGCTGTGGCCCCAGCAGTTCGCGCACCGGGCCGTCCTCGCTGGTGAGCCGGGAGAAGAACGCCGCCATGGCGGTTGCGGTGGTGTGCAGATTGGCCGCCCCGAATACCGACTGCCGCCAGGCCCGGGAGTTCGTCCGCGCCGTGTCCAGGGCCCCGGCGGGGATCTGGAGCCACGGTGCCGCATGGAGCTGCTGCGGCCAGCCCGGGTCCGCGTACTCCAGCTCGGCGACGCGGTCCAGCGCGTGGTCCGGTACTCCGAACCAGGCGTCGAGCCCCAGCGCGGGCCGCACCACATCGTTGAACATCTCTCCCAGCGTCGTGCCGGCGCCCGTGCGCAGAACGCCGTCGACCAGATGGCCGTAGGTCAGCGCGTGCTCCCCGAGTGATGTCCCGGGCTCGTACTCCGGCGCCGCCTGCGCCAGGCTCTTCCGCAGCCCTTCGTCATCCAGTAGGTCGAGACCCGCAGCTTCGGCCGGGAAGCGCGGCTGGCCGGCCTGGTGGGTGAGCACCTGGCGGAGCGTGGTCCGCTCCTTGCCCCGGACCCCGTACTCGCCCCAGTACCTGGCGATCGGCTCGTCCAGTGCCAGCGCGCCGTCGCGGACCGCCACCAGGGCGGCGAGCGTGACGAACGACTTCGACAGCGAGTAGGGCTGGACCAGCGTATCGCCGCGCCAGGGACGGCTCCGTGCGGCGTCGGACCACCCCCCGTTCAACCGGACGACCTCGTGGCCATCCCGCCAGACCGACAGCCCGGCCCCTGTTTCCGAGCCGCTGTCCACCAGCCGCTCGAAGACCCGACGCACCTCGTCGTAGCCGTCCTCGGCGAACCCTTCGACGTTCATCGTCCGCGCTTCCTCCGCCCGATCCCTATACCCCCTGGGGGTGTCCCGAGGGCTATGGGAAAAATACCGGGGTGGGGTATGTGGGGCAACTGGTTCGGCCGGTATGCGAGGCAACTGATTCGGACTTACGCGTTGGTGGTGGCCGAGGCCTGAGCGGGCGCGCGCTCGTCGCCGAAGAGCGCGGACGCGCGCTTGGCGGTGCCGGCCGCCCAGCGGCCGGTGGTGGCCACGCCGAGCAGCAGCACGGCGCCCCCGCATCCGGCGATGATCCACCAGGCGGGGCGGGCGGCGTCCACGAAGGCCGTGGCCGAGGCTGCGCTGTGCGCCCCGCCCGCCGCGCTCGCCGCGCCCGAGGCCAGCACCGCGCCGATGACCGCGACGCCCAGCGACTGGCCCACCTGGCGGCTGGTGGAGGCCACGGCCGCCGCGACTCCGGCCTGGGTACGTGGCATCCCGGACACCGCGGTGTTGGTGATGGGCGCGTTGACCAGGCCGAAGCCGATGCCGAACAGCACATAGCCGATCAGCAGCAGGGCGTCGGTGGCCTGGGCGTCGAAGGCCGCGAACAGCACTCCGCTCGCCCCCATCGCCGCCCCCGCCAGCAGCAGCGAAAGCCGCGGCCCGCGGCTGCCGACCAGCCGTCCGGACAGCGGCGCGAAGACGAAGCACATGGCCGCCATCGGCAGCATCCACAGCCCGGCGTGCAGCGCGCCGAGTCCGCGTACGTCCTGCAGATACAGCGTGTTCAGGAACAGGAACCCGCCCAGCGCCGCGAAGGCGCTCACCGCTATCACCGTCGCCCCGCTGAAGGGCGCGCTGTGGAAGAAGCGCAGTTCGACCAGCGGCTCGGTGCGGCGCCGCTCGTACGCCACGAGCGAGACCAGCGCGAGGGCGGAGACCGTGGTGCACACGGCGATCAGCGGGGAGCCCCAGCCCCGGTCGGGCGCCTCGATGATCGCGTACGTGAGCGTGCCGAGCAGCGCCGCGACCAGCACCTGGCCCACCGGATCGGGCCGGCGCGGCTTCGGGGCGCGCGACTCGGGCACGTACCGGGCGGTCAGCACCAGGGCCGCGAGCCCCACCGGCACATTGAGCCAGAAGATCGAGCGCCACCCGACCGACTGCACCAGCACCCCGCCCACCAGCGGCCCGGCCGCCATGCTGATGCCGACGACCCCGCCCCACACCCCGATCGCGCGGGCCCGTTCCTTGGGCTCGGTGAAGGTGTTGGTGATGATCGACATGGCGACGGGGTTGAGCATCGAACCGCCGACCGCCTGCACCATACGGAAGGCCACCAGCGCCTCCAGGTTCGGCGCGAGGCTGCACAGCGCGGAGCCGAGGGAGAACACCACCAGCCCGGTCTGGAAGGTGCGCTTACGCCCCACCCGGTCGGCCGTCGAGCCCGCGAGCATCAGCAGCGCGGCGAGCACCAGCGTGTACGCGTCAATCGTCCACTGCATTCCGGAGACGGAGGCGTGCAGCTCACGCCGCATCGAGGGCAGGGCGACATTGAGGACGGTGTTGTCGAGGCTGACGAGCAGCAGACTCATGCAGCAGATCGCCAGCACGAGCGTGCGCCGCCGGTGGCTCAGCTCAGGCATGGTTGAACGCTACATCGATATGTCGGGTCAGACCGTGAGAACCGTCGGGACAATCCCCCGTGGCGTACGCGGAACGCCGCGTGCGGGACAATGAGAGTTCGCCTCCCTCTTGACCCCATACCCGAACCCCATACCCGAACCCCGTACCCGAGCCCCATACCCGAGGACACCTCTTCCATGACCGCCACGCAGCTGCAGATCGGACCGCACACGGTGACCCCGCCGGTGGTGCTCGCACCCATGGCCGGGATCACCAATGCGCCGTTCCGCACCCTCTGCCGCGAGTTCTCCGGTGGCAAGGGGCTGTTCGTGAGCGAGATGATCACGACGCGGGCGCTGGTCGAGCGCGACGCCAAGACCATGCGGCTGATCCACTTCGACGGCACCGAAAAGCCCCGTTCCATCCAGCTGTACGGGGTGGACCCGGTGACCGTCGGCAAGGCCGTACGGATGATCGTCGACGAGGACCTGGCCGACCACATCGACCTCAACTTCGGCTGCCCGGTGCCCAAGGTCACCCGCAAGGGCGGCGGCTCGGCCCTCCCGTACAAGCGCCACCTGCTGCGCTCGATCCTGCGCGAGGCCGTGACCGGCGCGGGCCCGCTGCCGGTGACCATGAAGATGCGCAAGGGCATCGACGACGACCACATCACCTACCTCGACGCGGGCCGTATCGCGGTCGAGGAGGGCGTGACCGCGATCGCCCTGCACGGCCGTACGGCGGCGCAGCACTACGGCGGCACCGCCGACTGGGACGCCATCGCCCGCCTGAAGGAGGCCGTCCCCGAGATCCCGGTGCTGGGCAACGGCGACATCTGGTCGGCGGACGACGCGGTGCGGATGATGCGGCGAACGGGCTGCGACGGCGTGGTCGTGGGGCGCGGCTGCCTGGGGCGGCCGTGGCTCTTCGGCGACCTGGTGGCGGCCTTCGAGGGCGGCGGCGCACCGGCCCGGCCGACCCTCAAGGAGGTCGCGGCGGTCATGCGGCGCCACGCCGAGCTGCTGGCCCAGTGGCTGGAGAACGAGGAGCGGGGCGTCATCGACTTCCGCAAGCACGTCGCCTGGTACACCAAGGGCTTCTCGGTCGGCTCCGAGATGCGCAAGCGGCTGGCCATCACCTCGTCCCTGGCCGAGCTGGACGCGCTGCTCGGCGAGCTGGACCTGGACCAGGAGTGGCCGGCGGGCGCGGATGGCCCGCGCGGACGCACCTCCGGCCGCAACCGCGTGGTGCTGCCGGACGGCTGGCTGGAGGACCCGTACGACTGCGCGGGCGTGAGCGCGGACGCGGAGCTGGACACTTCCGGCGGCTGAGCGGCTGAGCGGCTGAGCGGCTGAGCGGCTGAGCGGCTGACCAGGCCGACCAGGCCGACCGGGGCGGCTGACCTCTGGCCGTTCCTCACTCCGGTTCGGCGGCCATCTCCCGCTCCGCCGCCACCAACTCCGTACCCACTCCGCCCGAGGCCACCAGCAGGTCCAGCGCCAGCGCCGCCGTCCAGCCGAAGTCGCGGGTGCCGCGCGCCTCGGCGGTGTACGGGTCGACGTACTCGGCGAAACCGGAGGAGACGGCCGAGTCGAGGGCGGCGGAGCGCAGCGCATCGGCCCGCGCCACCGCGCCGTGCTGCCGCAGGCCGCGCTCCATCAGCCAGTTGACGTTGAACCAGGCGGGGCCGCGCCAGTAGCGGTACGGGTCGAAGGCGCGCCCCAGCAGGTCGTAGCTGGGCACGAGACGCACCGGGCCGCCCAGGCCGAAGTGAGGACCCGACGCGGTGCGGATCAGGGCGGCGGCGATCTCGCGCGGCAGGTCGGGCACGATCAGCGGCAGCAGGCCCGCGGCGCTGAGCTCGGGGATCAGCGCGCCGTCGCCGCCGTGTGTCCCGCCGCGCAGGTCACGGCACAGGAACAGCCCGGCGGCCGGGTCCCACAGCCGCTCGACCAGGGCGGTGGTGAGCCGCCGCGCCCGCGACCGGTGGGGCGCCGGGTCGGCGCCGACGGCGGTGGCGATGTCGGCCAGGGCGTGCTCGGAGGCGATCAGCAGCGCGTTGACGCCCGGGTCCTCGACAAGGAACGCCGAACCGGCCCCGCCGTCGCGGTAGCCGCGGTCCCGGTAGTCGGCGGCGAGCCGTACGTAGCGGCCGTAGTCCAGGTCGGTGGGCCGGTCGGCCGCCGCGCCGTGGTCGAGGTCGGCGCGGCGGAAGGTGTCGGGCGGGGCGGGCTCGACGCGGGCCAGCGGGGCGTCCCAGCAGGGGCTGTTGTCCATACCGGGCTCCCAGGGGTGGATCACGGACACCAGCCCGCCGCCGCCCAGGTCGCGGTGTTCGGTGAGGTAGCGGTGCCAGGCCGCGAGCCGTGGGTACACCCGGGCCAGGAAGCCGCGGAGGGCCGAGGCCCGAGGGTCGGCGAGGTGCACCAGCAGACAGGCGAGGGCGTGGACCGGCGGCTGGACGATGCCGGAGGTTTCGACGGCCGTAGGCGCGCCGAGCGCCGCGCCCGCGCTGGAGGAGCGCCAGAAGTCGGGGCTGGGGAAGTACGCGTCCAGTGGCACCGCCGGGTTGAAGACGATGTGGGGGATCCGGCCGTCGCCCCACTGGGCGGCCAGCAGGGTCTCCAGCTCGCGCTGGGCGCGGTGCGCCGACAGATGGCGCAGCCCGATGGCGATGAACGCCGAGTCCCAGCTCCACTGGTGCGGGTACAGACCGCGCGAGGGGACCGTGGAGGCGCCGGTCCAGTTCTCCAGGAGCACCCGCCGGGCGCCGTGCAGCAGCCGCGCCGACGCGGAAGGTGCGGACGGCGCGGATGGCGCGTATGGGAAGGGCTCGCCGCTTTCCACGCTGGACTCCGAGGGGGTCGTGGCCTCGCAATACCGTCACGGCGAAGGTATCCCAGACCAGCTCTTCCAGGCGGGGTTGCTCGTTTGAGCGGACCGCCACTCGTTGTATCCAAAAGGCGAGATGAGGGCCCGTCAGAGCGCGTGATTCTCGCCACTCTGATAGCCTTGTCGCTCAGATGAGCGGCCATTGCAGGGTGATCCGGCAGTCAGGAGCCGTGCTCACCTCTCCAAGTCATGGCACTCCGTGCCACCTGTTGATGTTCGACACCTCGAACCAATGATTACGCACAGTGATATGCATCCGCTTCTGGATGGGCGCAGCGTGGGCGTGTGTTCGGTTCTTGAAGAAGCCGAGAAGTGGACTCTGTCGTACGAGTGACTTTCGAACTCGTGGCAGGCGGGTGGTTACGGCCGAATGACGGGGGAGTGCACATGCTCAGAAGCCTTTGATCTGGGTACGCTCCCCGCCGTCAGGGCAGCCGAGCCGAGGAGATCGAGTCCCGTGCCGGAAACACAAGATCAGCAGAAGTTCGTTTACGACTTCACCGAGGGCAACAAGGATCTCAAGGACCTGCTCGGCGGGAAGGGCGCCAACCTCGCCGAGATGACCAATCTCGGTCTCCCCGTGCCACCGGGTTTCACCATCACCACGGAGGCATGCAAGGTCTACCTCGCCAGTGGTGAGGAGCCCGCTGCCCTGCGCGACGAGGTGAGTGCGCACCTCGACGCCCTCGAGAACAAGATGGGCAAGAAGCTCGGCCAGGCGGACGACCCGCTGCTGGTCTCCGTACGCTCCGGGGCGAAGTTCTCGATGCCCGGCATGATGGACACCGTTCTGAACATCGGGCTCTCCGACGACTCGGTCGCCGGCCTCGCCGCCCAGGCGGGCGACGAGCGGTTCGCATGGGACTCCTACCGCCGCCTGATCCAGATGTTCGGCAAGACGGTGCTCGGCGTGGATGGCGACCTCTTCGAGGAGGCGCTGGAGGAGACCAAGCGCGCGAAGGGCGTGACCGTCGACGTCGACCTGGACGCCGGTGACCTCAAGCGGCTGGTCGGCGAGTTCAAGGACATCGTCGCCAAGGAGACCGGACGCGGCTTCCCGCAGGAGCCGCGCGAGCAGATGGACCTCGCGGTGCGGGCGGTCTTCGACTCGTGGAACGGCGACCGCGCCAAGCTCTACCGCCGCCAGGAGCGCATCCCTCACGACCTGGGCACCGCGGTCAACATCTGCTCCATGGTCTTCGGCAACCTCGGCCCCGACTCGGGCACGGGCGTCGCCTTCACCCGCGACCCGGCCAGCGGCCAGCAGGGCGTCTACGGCGACTACCTGCAGAACGCGCAGGGCGAGGACGTCGTCGCCGGTATCCGTAACACCGTTCCGCTCGCCGACCTCGAAGAGCTCGACAAGGGCTCGTACGACAAGCTCATGCGGATCATGGAGATCCTGGAGACGCACTACCGGGACCTGTGCGACATCGAGTTCACCATCGAGCGCGGCAAGCTGTGGATGCTGCAGACCCGCGTCGGCAAGCGCACCGCCGGGGCCGCCTTCCGGATCGCCACCCAACTGGTGGACCAGGGCCTGATCGACGAGGCCGAGGCGCTGCGCCGGGTCAACGGAGCACAGCTCGCCCAGCTGATGTTCCCGCGCTTCGACGAGGAAGCGGCCGAGAGCGGCACCGTACGCAAGCTCGGGCGCGGCATCGCCGCCTCGCCGGGCGCCGCCGTCGGCAAGGCCGTCTTCGACTCGTACACCGCGGTCAAGTGGTCCCGGTCCGGCGAGAAGGTCATCCTCATCCGCCGTGAGACCAACCCCGACGACCTCGACGGAATGATCGCCGCCGAGGGCATCCTGACCTCCCGGGGCGGCAAGACCTCGCACGCCGCCGTGGTCGCCCGCGGCATGGGCAAGACCTGTGTGTGCGGCGCCGAGGAGCTCGAAGTCGACACCAAGCGGCGCCGGATGACGGTGCCCGCCCTCGACGGCAAGGACGGGCTGGTGATCGAGGAGGGCGACGTCGTCTCCATCGACGGCTCCACCGGCAAGGTCTACCTCGGCGAGGTGCCGGTCGTCCCGTCCCCGGTCGTCGAGTACTTCGAGGGCCGGATGCACGCGGGCGCCGACGACGCCGACGAACTCGTCGGCGCCGTACACCGGATCATGGCCTACGCGGACCGAGTACGCCGGCTGCGGGTGCGGGCCAACGCCGACAACGCCGAGGACGCCAACCGCGCCCGGCGGTTCGGGGCCCAGGGCATCGGCCTGTGCCGCACCGAGCACATGTTCCTCGGCGAGCGGCGCGAGCTGGTCGAGCGGCTGATCCTCGCCCACACCGAGGAGGAGCGCGAGACCGCACTCGGCGCGCTGCTGCCGCTCCAGAAGGACGACTTCGTCGAGCTCTTCGAGTCGATGGACGGCCTGCCCGTCACCGTACGGCTGCTCGACCCGCCGCTCCACGAGTTCCTGCCCGACATCACCGAACTGTCGGTGCGCGTCGCGCTCGCCGAATCCCGCAAGGACCACAACGAGAACGACCTGCGGCTGCTCCAGGCCGTGCACCGGCTGCACGAGCAGAACCCGATGCTGGGCCTGCGCGGGGTGCGCCTCGGCCTCGTCATCCCGGGCCTGTTCGCCATGCAGGTACGGGCCATCGCGGAGGCCGCCGCCGAGCGCCGCAACGCCAAGGCCGATCCGCGCGCCGAGATCATGATTCCGCTGGTCGGCACGGTCCAGGAGCTGGAGATCGTCCGCGAGGAGGCCGAGCGCGTCATCGAGGAGGTGGAGCGGGCCCGGGGCGTGGACCTCAAGCTGACCCTCGGCACCATGATCGAGCTGCCGCGCGCCGCGCTGACCGCCGGTCAGATCGCCGAGTCCGCCGACTTCTTCTCCTTCGGCACCAACGACCTCACCCAGACCGTCTGGGGCTTCTCCCGCGACGACGTCGAGGCCAGCTTCTTCACCGCCTACCTGGAGAAGGGCATCTTCGGCGTCAGCCCCTTCGAGACGATCGACAAGGACGGCGTCGGCTCCCTCGTCCGCAGCGCCGCCGAGGCCGGCCGCGCCACCCGCCCCGACCTCAAGCTCGGCGTCTGCGGGGAGCACGGCGGCGACCCGGAGTCCGTCCACTTCTTCCACGAGGTGGGCCTGGACTACGTCTCCTGCTCGCCGTTCCGCATCCCGGTCGCGCGCCTGGAGTCCGGCCGCGCGGCGGTCATGGGGCGGTAACCGGCCGGCCAGACCACCGGAGCCGGCCCGGGGCACCCTACCCTCAGCCCCATCGCCGACTCCGGCCCGCGAAGGGGGCGGCACCTGTGCGGAGGTGCCGCCCCCTCCTTTGCTGCCGGCGGGAATGTGGGTGGTGTGGCTGGGCTGAAATCGTCGCGCACGCGGACCCGCGGCCGTGACCAGCACGGACACTTGCCGCGCAATTAAGTGCTGCTGTGCTGGTGCTGTTCGGGGAGCAGGCTCGCCGGGTGCACCCACAGCAGGACGTTGTCCGGGCGGGCCCCACCGGAATCCCTGCCTTCCCTCCCGAAGAAGTCGAGGACGTCCTGATCCGAGTGGCGCAGGCTGAAATGGGTCAGCACGAAGAGGGTCTCGGGATGTGCCTCGACCACTGGCCTGAGTCGGCTCCAGACGGTATGCCCGACGCGGTCTGCCCGACCCAGCTCGCTGTCGTGCAGGAACGTACATTCAGTGATGACCACCGGATACGTGAATAACCACGGATTCCGTTCGAACACACTGACGTGAGTGTCGCCGAGGTAGGCGAAGAGCGGCCGCCGCACGTCCTGTTCTGTCTTGATACCTTCCTTGCGCCGTCGCGCCATGATCCGGCCGAACTCGCCGCCACGCCCCTCTTCGACGAGCGAGCGGCGAAGTTCCTCGTACTGGGGCAGCAGCGCCTTGCCGACTTCGGAGACGGCGTACCCCACGCAGGGCACTTTGTGCTCGCACTCCAACACCCGCACATGATGTGCCCGCCGGCCGAATGTGAACTCGTCGCCCTGCCGTACCCCATGTAACCGGTAGCCACCGGCGAGGTCCGGGTCGTACCCCGCCCCATGGTTCAGCTCTGCCGACGCCCGCAGAAAAGACTCCACGTAGGGGACAGCTTCAGCGGGCAGATAGATGTCGGTGCCCGCCCGGGAGGCAAGGAAGTCCAGATCTTTCGCGTGGTCGTGATGGGTGTGGGTGAGCAGTACGGTGTCCACCTGGCGCCCTTCACACAGGCCTGCGTCGAGGCTGCACCGCAGCTCGGGTATATGGAAGAACGTCTTGTCGTTCGCACGTGAATAGCCGGTGAGGGTGAACTTGGTGCCTGGTATCTTCCAGGTCTTCCACTGGCGGAACGGATGTCCCCGTTCGAGCCGCTCAGGATTACCTGCCTGCGGTTTCAGAGTCTGCCTCATGGATGCGCCCCTCCAGCACCCGCAGCGGACCAGTCTGTCCGCTGAACTCACGGACGGCCGATCGTAACGGGACGGCGGGCATGGACACCGCGAATATCTGTACTGGTCACCACGTCAGCGCAGGGCGATCAGACTGGCCACCTGCCGCCCGTGGTCCGGGTTCCAGACGAAACGCGGGTCGCGCTCGGTGGGCCAGCGCAGATAGTGGCGGTTGCCGAAGCTTGTGACGTTGCCGCCTCGCCGGACGTTGAGCCTGCAGGAGTGACCGGAGTCGAGCAGACACCCCGTGGTCACGTCACCGCCTGCCAGGACGAGGGAGATCGCCTGGTCGAGGCCGACTCCGGGGAAGGTCGGGCTTCCGGGGCGCCCGTCGAACAGCCGCAGATGCCGCCGGCCGTCGGCCGTTCCGTAGAAGACCAGACGGGTTGAGGGGCGGTCCTTGAGCAGCGGGAAGCTTCCCAGCGAGCGGTCGCCGTTGAGCGGGTGGGCCTGCGGGTCGGGGTGGAACAGGGACGGGCCCACGGATATCGCGCCGCGCAGGGACGGGCGGAGGGAGAGCGGCCCGATCGTCCGTGGCTCCAGCACGGACCCGACCCGGGCGAGGCGTCTGGGGCAGCGCAGGACGATGTCATGGTCGAAGATGTCGAGCCGTCCGTGATCGCTGAGTGCCGTAGCCTCGAATCGGCCGCCGCGGGCGGCGGTGAACCCGAGGTCGCTCCAGTGGTGACCGGTGATCTCGGGGGTGAGGCGGGAGTCCTCCCGGAGTGTGCGGACCTTGCCGGTGTGCGCGTCCGGCTCGTGCTCGATGACGCAGTTGGCGTTCCCGTACGCGTAGCAGTCGGCCTCCACGCCGGTGCGCGTGCCCGTCCAGCGCAGAGTGTGGCCGTCCAGTGACAGCTCACCGCGGGCGGGCACCTCGACGACGGACAGCGTGCCGCCGTCGTCGACCAGGGCGTCCTGGTCGGCCGCGGGCAGACTGAGCACCTTCCCGTTCCGGACCGCCAGGTTGAGGCTCAGGGTCCGCGGGCGGTACCGGCAGCGGTCGGCCAGGAAGAAGAATCCGCCGGTGGCCGTGACGACGGCGTCGCGCTGCCGGGCGTACTCGGCTGTGCACATCGGCGGCTCGGCCACAAAGATCTCCGAGGCGGCGGGAGAACTCCAGCTGATCGTGTACGAGTTGGTGAAGCTGCCGCCGCCCAGCCCGACCGGTTCGGCGCGGAACTGGATATGGGGTGTCAGTTCCAGGTGTTCGGCCGTGACGGGCTGGTCGAGCAGCGGGGCGAGGTAGGCCGACGCCTCCTCAAGTGTGGCGAAAGCACGCACTATTCGGCTCCAAAGACAAGCGGTGCGACGGAGAGGATGGCTTCCAGGATGGCCGGGTCCTTGCACAGGGCGCGCGCCCGGAGGCAGGACAGTTCGCTGGAACTCGCGCCCGGCCGGGACGGGATTGCCCGGCGCAGTCCATCAGGTGTCGACTGTTCCATCTCCGCCTGGAGGGGTGGCCAAAGTGGATTGAGGGCCCCGAGTTGGGCCAGCATGCCAAGTTCTTCCGCCCAGTGGGCGTCGCCAAGCACTTTGAGGAAGTCCCGGTGAAGCTCGGGGACGTCGTCGACGGCGACCGACGCGGGGCAGCGGCTGAGGTACTCGCCGCGCAGTTCGTTCGGCAGGCGCAGCGTGAGGACCTTGGCGAGGCTTCGGACGATTCGGTAGGCGCTGCGGACGAAACAGCGTTCCACTTCCACCCAGTGCACGATCGCCGGTGCCTTCCGCCGCCAGGCGCCGTAGCCGTCGTGCGGGTCGATCACCAGGCCGGCGCTGAGGCCGTCGCGCGCGAGCCGGTCCGCGTAGGCACTCAGGGACTGGTCGTTGTCGACGGCCAGGAAGACGGCGTCGATGTCGAAGAGGCCGTTGAGGGCCAGGTCGCTCGCATGGTGAAGCACGCCGAGGCTGAGAATCGGCTGCCCGGGCGTGAACAGATGGGCTCCGTAACCGGCGAGGTACTCGTAGCAGGCGTCGCCGGGCAGCGCGGGATTGGCCCGGCGCTTGGGCCTCAGCGGGCCGATGCGCGCCAGGCCACGCTCATGTACGTCGTCGCAGAGCGCGCGAAGGTCCCGGAGGCGGACGGTGTCGCGGCGGACCAGGTAGAGGTCGAGGTCCCGCAGCGCGAGCGGCTTCCCGAACAGGACATGATCGAGGATCTCGCGGGCGCTGCTCCCGCCGATATGGGAGAGGCTGTAGCCGTGCCGCAGGATGATCTCCTGCGTTGGCGCCAGCCAGTCCGACAGTCTTTGCATCCCGTCCATGTGGCCGACCCTCCCCGGCGGTTGTCCACCCTCTGCCTGTCACCGCGGCCGACAACTTCCTCACCCGGCTCGCCGTCGAGAGACTCGCCCTGGGCACCCGCACGCAGGCCGACCTCGAACGCTGGATGACCGATCCCGCCTTCACCTACCGCGACGAGACAGGCCAATTCGTCCGCTGGTCCGTACACCAGCACCATGCCCACGACCTCACCTTCGGCATCATCCGGTGGACCGGCCCGCAGGGCACCATCGACAGCGAGAAACGCTGGGACGACGCACGCCGCCTCATCAACGACGACGTGCCCGCAGGTCGTTGAAGGGCGGGCGGCACCTGTGCGGAGGTGCCGCTCCTCTCTTCGTCTCTCTTCGTCCGTTCAGAAGCCGATGGTGGTCTCGAAGGCGTCGCGGGTACGGGTGAGGCGGTACCAGCGGTCCGCGATGGCGTCGGGGTCGCCCTCGCCGGTTCCCGGCAGGATCGGCACGCCCACGCAGAGGTGGCCCACGTACACGCCATCGGCGGCGAGCTCGGTGTGAGCGTTGTCCGCCCAGTTGCGCAGGCCGGCCTGGGCGATGCCCGCGTTGCCCAGAATCGGCATGGGGGTGATCGCGGAGCGGCCGGTCGTGAACAGCAGAGCGCCGTCGCGGGCCTCGCGCATCGCCGGGAGGACCGTGGCGACGGCGGTGAGGGCGCCGCCGACGACGAGGTCGAACTGGGCACGGGCGGAGGCCGGAGTGGTCTCCAGGGCGCTGGTGAAACCCATCGCGCCCATGTCGGGCAGGCCACCGCCGGAGTGATCCCACACGGGGGCGGGGCTGTAGGAGAGAACCCCGATCCGCCCGAGATCGTCGGCTGCCGCGGTGAGGGCGGCGGCCAGGGCCTTCTCATCGGTGGCGTCGGCCGCGTAGGCACCCGCGGTGATGCCCTCCTCGCCGAGGGCGGCGGCAAGTGCCTCCAGCTTGGTCTGACTGCGGGAGATCAGCGCGACGGGGTGGCCGGCCGAGCCGAAGCGCCGGGCGATGGCGCGCCCCAGGCCGGCTCCGGCGCCGACGACAGCGATGGTGGACGGGGAGGAAGACATGGGTGCACCCCTTCGTAGTTACGATTTGTTCGTAACCGCACGGTAGTGATGCACGAAGATGTTCACAAAAGGCACATTCATGTTCGATAGGAACACTGGTGATCCTCATGCGGAGCCCTGGAGGGTCCCGCCGCATCCCTGCGCCTCCTGGCCGGACAACGGCGCCGGCATCCGCGAGACCCTCGACCGCGTCGGGGACAAGTGGTCGGTGCTCGTGATCGGCATCCTCGCTGCGGGCCCCCTGCGTTACGGTGCCCTGCGCGACCAGGTGCCGGGCATCTCCCAGCGGATGCTCACCCTCACCCTGCGCCATCTGGAGCGTGACGGGCTGCTGACCAGGACCGTCTACCCGGCAGTGCCGCCGCGGGTGGAGTACGAGCTGACCCCCCTGGGCGAAGGGCTCCGCGAGACGGTGTACGCGTTCGTGCAGTGGGCGACCGACCACAACGACGCGATCGAGGAAGCCCGCCGACGCTACGACGCCCGCTGAGCCGACAGCTGAGCCGACACCGGCATCGCCGGACATGTGAGGGCGGCACCTCGCGGCATCTCACGGAGGTGCCGCCCCCTCCTTCTCAGCGGGAACCCGGTCCTTCTCAGGGGGAAGCCGGTGTGACATCACCTTGGTAGCGGGCCAGCTCCCATGGGTCGTGTGCGGAGAAGACCTCGACCTGGTCACCGTGATCGCGGACCAGTTCGCGCAGCCGGGCCTGAGTTCCGAGCCGCAGGTCGCGGTGCACCTGCGAGCCCGTCTGGACGATGTCCAGCAGCGGGTGGGGTTCCTTGAGTTCCCCGATTTCGCGGTGGTAGTAGTAGGCGTCACCGCAGTGGAGGAGCCACCGGTCGCCGTTCCACACCGCGACTCCCGTGTGACCGGCGGTGTGGCCGCCGAGGGGGACGAGTTTGATCTCCGGCGGCAGCCCCTTCGGCTGGAACGCGGTGAAGCCGAACCACTGTTCGCCGGGCTCGTGACCGTAGCCGACCCACTGGGGTTCGTGTGCCCAGTGCGCCGGGCGGTAGCGGCGGCTGGGCGCCTGGGCGAGTGCCGCGTCGATTTCGGCGGTCATTACATGGACCTGGGCGTCGGGGAAGTCGGGAAGGCCGCCACTGTGGTCCACGTCCAGGTGGGTCACGATGATGTGGCGGACATCGGATGGCGCATGGCCGAGCCGGGCCACCTGCCGGATGGCTGTCTCCTCCTCGTCCAGCGTGGGCTGTGTCATCTCGACCCACTCGGCGTCGAGCGTGCCGCCCGGGTCCCGGACGTTGCCGAGGCCCAGCCCGGTCTCGACGAGGACCAGGCCGTCGGCATCGGTCTCCACCAGCAGACAGTGGTTCACCACGGGTGCGGGCTGCGGGCCGTCGTAGGTGGCCTCGATCGTACGAACCGATCCGCAGTTCAGGTGATGGATCTTCATGGCGACTAGGCTGCGACTTGAACCGCGATTCAAGTCAAGGGGACGCGATTCACGTCAAGGAGGCGCCAATGGACGGGTCGTTGTTGGACATCGCCGAGGTCGCACGGCGGTCCGGGCTGACGCCCTCGGCCCTGCGGTTCTACGAGAAGAAGGGCCTGATCGCCGCCGCGGGACGCAACGGCCTTCGCCGTACCTACCACCCGGACGTGCTGGAACGCCTGGGGCTGATCACATGCGCGCGCAGCGCGGGGTTCTCGGTCGCCGAGATCGGCCGGTTCCTGGTGGCGCGGCCGTCCGACGCGGACCTGCGTGTCGGTATGGCCGCCAAGGCCCGCGACCTCGACGAGCAGATCGGCCGGCTCACCCGGCTCCGCGACAGCCTCCGGCATGCGGCCGTCTGCGATCACGAGCCGATCGTCGAATGTCCCGACTTCAAGCGGGCCGTGGGCAATGTGCCCGCACCGGCGGCTGCCCAGGCGGGTCCGGCACGCTGAGGCCCCGAGCACCACCCGGCAGATCGGCGGCGTCCTCGGCACCGCCGTGCTGGGCGCCCTGCTGTCGGCCCGCCTCTCCTCGACGTTGCACAGCGAGGCCGAGAAGCGCGCCGGTCGGCTGCCGGAGCAGCTGCGTACGCGATTCATCGACAACAGCGCCGCCGCCGGGCAGCACTTCCGTCCCGACCGGGCGAGGGGGCGGCACCTGGCCGGGCGCCGCCCCCTCTCACTCCCCCCACGGGAGCCGTTGCCGCTCGCATCGGCTGGGGCGGCAACAGAAGTGCCCGGACGGCCGTAACACACTCGTCACCCCCCACGGGGACGAGCAATCCGGTCGTGAGCACCGCCTGTTGAATTGCGGACGTCCCCCGGGTGGCCTTTCCCGGAGGCCGCGCTTTTCAACGAGGAACAGCATTCCGGCCCCGCGCGGCTCGCCGCGCCCCGTTTCAACTCTGGCCAAAAGGACGTGGTCACTGACGGTGGCACCGTGCATACTCTTCCGTGGTCGGGGGGCGATCACGGGTGTCACTTGGTGGGGGTCCAGTGCTGCGTGTGCATTTCGGCGAGCTCGATCTGGCCCGGCTGCGGATGGCGATCCGCCCGGACGCGCTGTGGGAAACCGTTTTGAGTTTCCACCGGCTGCGGGAGCACCGGGGCGCCACCGTATACGGAGAATGGCGTTCGCTGGCGCGAAATAGGTTGAACGGCGAAGCGCGGCTGCTCGCGCCGCTCATTCCCTCACGCGGCTATTTCCCCGACTTCCTCACCCCGGCCGAGGGCGGAATGGGCTGCGACAGCGGCATGGAGGCGCTGCGCGCCACCTCGCAGACCCGGCTGCACACCGAGATCTCCCGCCTCCCGGCCGCGGCCCGGCTCCCCGGCTGGATACGTGACCTCGGCCAGGGCGAGCGGCGCTCGCTGGACCGGCTGACCGCCGCG
>NZ_MUNE01000241.1 GCF_002154605.1 Streptomyces milbemycinicus
GCCCCGGAACGCCCCGTCGGCGGCCGCGGCCTGCTGCGCCTGGCGCTGCGCTCCCGCCGGCTGGCCCTCGGCCTCGGTATCCTCGCGATCTTCGCGCTCAGCGCGCTGATCGGCCCCTGGCTCGCCGACGACCCCGACGCGGTCAGCGCGGACCTGAGCCAGGCCCCCTCCGGGGCGCACTGGCTCGGCACCACCCAGACCGGCCAGGACGTCTTCGCCCAGCTCGTGGTCTCCGCCCGCGGCACCCTGCTGATCGGCGCCGCGGTCGCCGCCCTGGCCACCGCCGTCTCCGTCGTCATCGGCATCGGCGGCGGCTTCCTCGGCGGCGTCGCCGACGAGACCATCTCCCTGATCAGCAATGTCTTCCTGGTCATCCCCGGACTGCCGCTGGTCATCGTGGTCTCGGCGTACGTCAAGGGCGGCGGGCTCTCCTCCACGATCCTCGCCATCGCCCTGACCAGCTGGGCGGCCTCCGCCCGGGTGCTGCGCGCCCAGACCCTCTCGCTGCGCACCCGCGACTATGTGCTGGCCGCGCGGGTCTACGGGGAGAAGCGATGGCGGATCGTGCTCGTGGAGATCGTCCCCAATGAACTGGCGATCATCGTCTCGCAGTTCATCCACGCGGCGATCTTCGCGGTGCTCACCCAGACCGGCCTGGCCTTCCTCGGCCTCGCCGACCTCTCCCATCTCACCTGGGGCACGATGCTCTACTTCGCCCAGGGCGCGGAGGCCCTGGCCGGCGGCGCCTGGTGGTGGTTCGTCCCGCCGGGGCTGTGCACCGCCCTCCTCGGCACCGCCCTGTCCCTCGTCAGCTTCGGCCTCGACGAGGTCCTGGACCCGCGGCTGCGCACCCGCCGCCCGCGGAAGGAGAAGGAAGCGCGATGAGCGACACCGTGCTGCGCGCCGACCACATCGACGTCGCCTACGAGGCGTACGACGGCACCCGCCCGACCCGGGCCGTCCGCGACGTCAGCTTCGAGCTGCGCCGCGGCGAACTGCTGGGCATCGCGGGCGAGTCCGGCTGCGGCAAGTCCACCCTCGCGTACGCCGTCGCCCGCTGTCTGCAGCCGCCCGCCAAGCTCACCGCCGGCTCCGTGACCTTCCACGGCCGCGACGGCGGCGCGAGCGATCTGCTGGCGCTGGAGGGCGAGGCGCTGCGCGCCTTCCGCTGGAACAAGCTGTCCATCGTCTTTCAGAGCGCGATGAACGCCCTCAACCCGGTGACCCGTATCGGCCGCCAGTTCGACGACATCTTCCGCGCGCACCGCCCCGGTATGCCAGGACCCGAGCGCCACGAGCGCGCCCGCGCCCTCCTCGACATGGTCGGCATCGACTCCGCCCGGATCCGCTCCTACCCGCATGAGCTGTCCGGGGGCATGCGCCAGCGCGTCGTCATCGCCATGGCGCTCGCCCTGGAACCCGAGGTCGTCATCATGGACGAGCCGACGACCGCCCTCGACGTGGTCGTGCAGCGGGAGATCCTCGACGAGGTGGAGCGGCTGCGCGAGGAGCTGGGCTTCAGCGTCGTCTTCATCACCCACGACCTGTCCCTGCTGCTGGAGATCAGCGACCGGCTGGCGGTGATGTACGCGGGCGGCATCGTCGAGTACGGGCCGTGCGACCGCATCGCGCAGGGCGCGGGCCATCCGTACACCCAGGGGCTGCTGCGCTCCTTCCCCGAGCTGACCGGTCAGCGGCGCGCGCTGCGCGGCATCCCCGGCTCACCGCCCGATCTGCGCGAGGAGCTGGCCGGGTGCCCGTTCGCGGACCGCTGCGAGCGGGCTTTCGCGCCGTGCCGCACGGTCGCCCCGCGCCAGGTGGCGCTGCCCGGCGGGGGCTACGCCGCCTGCCATCTGCACGACCCGGCCCACGCCGCCGCCGCGGCGGCGGGGCCCCTGCACGAGGGGAGCCAGCCGTGACCGCACTGGAGGTGACCGGGCTCACCGTCGACTTCCCACAGCCCGGCGGGCGGCCCTTCCGGGCGGTCGACGGGGTGTCCTTCGCCCTGCGGGCCGGGCGCACCCTGGCGCTGGTGGGGGAGAGCGGCAGCGGCAAGTCGACCGTCGTACGCGCCCTGTCCCGGCTGGTGACGCCCACCGCCGGGGCGGTTCGGCTCGACGGGGCGCGCCGCACCCGTGGCGCGGACTACCGGCGCGCCGTGCAGATGGTCTTCCAGGACCCGTTCGCCTCCCTCAACCCGGCCCACACCATCGGCCACCATCTGCACCGGCCGCTGCTGGTCAACGGGAAGGCGCGGCGCGGGGCCGACGTACGTCAGAAGGCGGAGGAGCTGCTGCGCTCGGTCAATCTGACGCCCCCGGCCGATGTGGCCCGTAAGCGCCCGCACGAGCTCTCCGGCGGACAGCGGCAGCGGGTGGCCATCGCCCGGGCGCTCGCGCCGGGCCCCCAGGTGCTGCTGGCCGACGAGCCGGTGTCGATGCTGGACGTCTCGATCCGGCTGGAGATCCTGGGCCTGCTGGACCGGCTCAAGGACGAGCGGGGCCTCGCCCTGCTGTATGTGACGCACGACCTGGCCACCGCGCGCCATTTCTCCTCCGAGGTGATGGTGATGTACCGGGGCGAGATCGTCGAGCGCGGCCCCAGCGACGAGGTGATCCTCGCCCCCAAGCACCCCTACACCCAGCTGCTGGCCTCGGCCGCGACCGGCTCCGGGGCCACACGGGAGGAGGCGCGCGCGGCTCGGATCGCCCGGCTCGCGGCGCGGGCGCGGCGGGATGCGGAGCGGCGGGAGATCGTGGTCGGCGACGGCTGCCGGTTCCGGCCGCGCTGCCCGCTGGCCATGGACTCCTGTGCGCGCCGGCCGCCGGAGGCCGAGGTGGGCCCCGGGCACCGGGCCCTGTGCTGGCTGCACGCCGGGGAGAACCGCGGGGAGAACAGCGCGGAGGGCACCAACGCGGACGGCGTTGACAGCGTTATCAGCGATCGGGGATAAGTTCTGCGTAGTTTGTCCGGACAACAGAACTTCACGACTTCCCGTCATGTGCTCGTCCGGCTACGCTCGCCCCGTGGCAATGCAGGAAGAAGGCTCCTCTGGCTCAGCGGAGGCGCTGCAGTTCAGCGTGGACCGCAGCAGCCCCGTCCCGCTGTACTTCCAGCTGTCCCAGCAGCTCGAAGCGGCGATCGAGCAGGGGCGGCTGGCCCCCGGCAGCCTGCTCGGCAATGAGATAGAGCTGGCAGGGCGGATGGGCCTGTCCCGTCCCACCGTCCGCCAGGCCATCCAGTCGCTGGTCGACAAGGGGCTGCTGGTGCGCCGCCGCGGCGTCGGCACGCAGGTGGTGCACAGCCAGGTCAAGCGCCCGCTCGAACTGAGCAGCCTCTACGACGACCTGGAGACCGCGGGCCAGCGCCCCGCCACCCGCGTACTGCGCAACACCACCGAGCCCGCGACCGCCGAGGTCGCCGCCGCCCTCGGGGTCGCCGAGGGCACCGAGGTGGTACTGATCGAGCGGCTGCGGCTGGCCCACGGCGAGCCCATGGCCCATCTGTGCAACCACCTCCCGGCGGGTCTGCTCAAACTGGACAGCGCCGAGCTGGAGGAGACCGGTCTTTACCGCCTGATGCGCGCGGCCGGGATCACCCTGCACAGCGCCCGCCAGACGGTCGGCGCCCGCGCCGCCACCGCCGAGGAGGGCGAGCAGCTGGGCGAGCCGGCGGGTGCGCCGCTGCTGACCATGGCGCGGACGGCCTTCGACGACACCGGCCGGGCCGTCGAATACGGCTCGCACACGTACCGGGCCTCGCGCTACTCCTTCGAGTTCCAGCTGCTCGTACGCCCCTGAAAACCGCTCCTACCCGCATGAAAGGCCACCCGAAGACGAACCGCCCCTGAAAAGCCCCCGGAAAAAGCCCCGGACCCCTGGCGTACACCCCCTGGACCCCGGCCGTGCACCGTGACGGATACTTGGGCGGCGCCCGGGCCGATCGGTCATGCCCGGACGCCCCCGAAACGGGACGTCTTCGAGAAGGGCTGGGTCTTCGTGGCCAGGGTTGGGACAGGGGCACGTGCGTTGACCGCTGCCGTGCTTGCGGCGGTGCTGGGGTTCGCGTCGGCGGGATGCAGCAGTACGGGCGGCAAGCGCGCCGAGGAGCGGGCCGAGCAGGCGGCGAACGCTTCGGGGCGGGCGGCGGTGAACACCCCGAGGATGACCTTCGCCATGGTCACCCACTCCGGTGACGGAGACACCTTCTGGGACATCGTCCAGAGCGGGGCCGAGGAGGCCGCCCGCAAGGACAATGTGAAGTTCCTCTACGCGCACCACGAGGAGGGCAAGGACCAGGCCCAGCTGGTGCAGACCTACATCGACCAGAAGGTCGACGGGCTGATCGTCACCCTCGCCAAGCCCGAGGCCATGCAGGCCGTGGTCAAGAAGGCCGAGAAGGCGGGCATACCGGTCATCACCGTCAACTCCGGGGCCGCGCAGTCCAAGGCGTTCGGGGCCCTGAGCCACATCGGCCAGGACGAGACCATCGCGGGCGAGGCGGTCGGCGAGGAGCTGAACAAGCGGGGCCGCAAGAAGGCCCTGTGCGTGCTGCACGAGCAGGGCAACGTCGGCCTTGAGCAGCGCTGCGACGGCGCCGAGAAGACCTTCGACGGCAAGCTGGAGCGGGTCTACGTCGAGGGCACCAACATGCCCGACGTCGAGTCCACGATCGAGGCGAAGCTCCAGTCCGACAAGGGCATCGACGCCGTCGTGACGCTCGGCGCGCCCTTCGCGGCCACCGCGGCCAAGGCGGCGGACCAGTCGGGCAGCAAGGCGGAGATCGACACCTTCGACCTCAACGGCAAGGTCGCCGAGTCGCTCCAGAACGGCACCCTCGGCTTCGCCGTCGACCAGCAGCCGTATATGCAGGGCTACGAGGCCGTGGACCTGCTGTGGCTCTACCACTACAACGCCGATGTCCTCGGCGGCGGCCGGCCGGTCCTCACCGGGCCGCAGATCATCACCAAGGACGACGCCGCCGAGCTGGCCAAGTACGCCAAGCGGGGGACCCGATGAGCGCGGACGCGCCACCCGTGACCAAGGACGACCGTCTGGTGCGCCGCTCGCTGCCGCGCCGGCTGGCCGGCCGCCCCGAGCTCGGCGCGATCGTCGGCGCCATCGCCGTCTTCGTCTTCTTCTCGGTCGTCGCGGACAGCTTTCTGCAGTGGTCGAGCTTCAGCACGGTGCTGTACGCCGCCTCCACCATCGGGATCATGGCGACGCCGGTCGCGCTGCTGATGATCGGCGGCGAGTTCGATCTGTCGACCGGGGTGATGGTCACCTCCTCCGCGCTGATCTCGTCGATGTTCTCGTACCAGATGACGGCGAACGTCTGGGCCGGCATCGGGGTGTCCCTGCTGGCCACCCTCGCCATCGGGTTCTTCAACGGCTTTCTGCTGGTGCGCACCGGGCTGCCGAGCTTCATCATCACGCTCGGCACCTTCCTGATCCTCCAGGGCTGCAACCTCGGCTTCACCAAGCTGATCAGCGAGACGGTCTCCACCAAGACCATCGCCGACATGGAGGGCTTCCCCGAGGCCCACAAGGTCTTCGCCTCGCATCTGACGATCGGGGACGTCGATCTGCAGGTCACCGTCCTGTGGTGGCTCGGCCTGGTCGCGCTCGCCACCTGGATCCTGCTGCGCACCCGCGCCGGTAACTGGATCTTCGCGGTGGGCGGCGCCAAGGAGGCGGCCCGCGCGGTCGGCGTGCCCGTGAACCGCACCAAGATCGGGCTGTACATGGGGGTCGCCTTCGCGGCCTGGATCTCCGGGCAGCATCTGCTGTTCAACTACGACGTCGTCCAGTCCGGCGAGGGCGTGGGCAACGAGTTCCTGTACATCATCGCGGCCGTCATCGGCGGCTGTCTGCTGACCGGCGGCTACGGCTCGGCGATCGGCGCCGCCGTCGGCGCGTTCATCTTCGGCATGGCGAACAAGGGCATCGTGTACGCGCAGTGGAGCGCGGACTGGTTCAAGTTCTTCCTCGGCGCGATGCTGCTGCTCGCCACGATGCTCAACTGGTGGGTCCGCAAGCGGGCGGAGGCCGCGAAATGACCACAACCGACACCGCTACCCGGACGCCGCTGATCGAGCTGCGCGAGGTCAGCAAGAGTTACGGCAACGTCAAGGCGCTGCAGGGCGTCTCCCTCGAAGTGCACGCCGGGGAGATCACCTGTGTCCTCGGCGACAACGGCGCGGGCAAGTCCACCCTCATCAAGATCGTGGCCGGGCTGCACCAGCACGATGCCGGCAGCCTCACCATCGAGGGCGAGGAGGCCCGGCTCGGCTCGCCGCGCGAGGCCCTGGACCGCGGTATCGCCACGGTCTACCAGGACCTCGCGGTGGTGCCGCTGATGCCGGTGTGGCGCAACTTCTTCCTCGGCTCCGAGCCCCGGAAGGGCCGCGGCCCCTTCAAACGGCTCGACGTGGAGACGATGCGCAGGACGACCCGGGCGGCGCTGCTGCGCATGGGCATCGATCTGCGCGACGTCGACCAGCCCATCGGCACCCTCTCCGGCGGCGAGCGGCAGTGTGTGGCCATCGCCCGCGCCGTCCACTTCGGCGCCAAGGTCCTCATCCTGGACGAGCCGACGGCGGCGCTCGGCGTCAAGCAGTCCGGGGTGGTGCTCAAGTACGTCGCGGCCGCCCGTGACGCGGGTCTCGGTGTGGTGCTGATCACCCACAACCCGCACCACGCCCATCTCGTCGGCGACCGCTTCGTCCTCCTCAAGCGCGGCACGATGGCCGGCAGCCACCTCAAGTCGGAGATCGCGCTCGACGAGCTCACCCGCCAGATGGCGGGCGGCAGCGAGCTGGAACAGCTCAGCCACGAGCTCGCCCGCCCGACGGAGCCCGTGGAAAAGGATGCGGCAGGAGAGGTCTGAACGAACCCGGGGGTACGCCGGGCGCCGCATGGCGCGATCACCCGCCCTGGGGCGGGACTCGCCATGCGGCGTCCGGCGCGGGTGAGGCACAATCGCACGGCGGGCCCCACCCGCCACGACCGTGTACGCCGAGGCCCCGGCCTCCCGAGACCCCCGCAGGGACGACGAACTCTTGCGAGCACGCACCCGCAGCGACCGCACCCCCCACGCCTGCGCCGCCGCCCCGGCGGGCCCGCCCGGCCGGGCCCCGGCGGCCGTCGGCCCCGGCCTCGGCGACACTGGCCTCGGAGACACTGGCCTCGTAGCGAGCGGCCCGGTCGGAACCGACGACCCTGCCGCAACCGGTCTCGGTGAAGGGGTGAGCCGATGAGCCTCTACCGCGAAAGGGTGCACCGCGGATCGGCCCGGGCGACCGTACTGCGCACCGTCGGCACCCGTGAGCGCCGGTCGCATCTCACCGCGCCCCGGGTCCCCACCGTCGGCATCGACATCGGCGGCACCAAGGTGATGGCCGGGGTCGTCGACGCCGACGGCAACATCCTGGAGAAGCTGCGCACCGAGACGCCCGACAAGTCCAAGAGCCCCAAGGTCGTCGAGGACACCATCACCGAGCTGGTGCTCGACCTCTCCGACCGGCATGACGTGCACGCGGTCGGCATCGGCGCCGCGGGCTGGGTCGACGCGGACCGCAACCGCGTCCTGTTCGCCCCCCACCTGTCCTGGCGCAACGAGCCGCTGCGCGACCGTCTCGCCGGGCGGCTGGCGGTCCCGGTGATGGTCGACAACGACGCCAACGCCGCCGCCTGGGCCGAGTGGCGCTTCGGTGCGGGGCGGGGCGAGGACCACCTCGTCATGATCACGCTCGGCACCGGTATCGGCGGCGCGATCCTGGAGGACGGCCAGGTCAAGCGCGGTAAGTACGGGGTCGCGGGCGAGTTCGGCCATATGCAGGTGGTGCCCGCCGGGCACCGCTGCCCCTGCGGCAACCGCGGCTGCTGGGAGCAGTACAGCTCCGGTAACGCGCTGGTCAGGGAGGCGCGTGAGCTGGCCGCCGCCGAGTCCCCGGTCGCGTACGGGATCATCGACCGGGTCGGCGGCAACATCGCCGAGATCACCGGGCCGCTGATCACCGAGCTGGCCCGCGAGGGCGACGCCATGTGCGTCGAGCTGCTGCAGGACATCGGCCAGTGGCTCGGCGTCGGCATCGCCAATCTGGCCGCGGCCCTGGACCCCTCCTGCTTCGTCATCGGCGGTGGCGTCAGCGCGGCCGACGATCTGCTGATCGGCCCGGCCCGGGACGCGTTCCGGCGCACCCTGACCGGCCGCGGCTACCGGCCGGAGGCCCGTATCGTCAAGGCCCAGCTGGGCCCCGAGGCGGGCATGGTCGGCGCCGCCGACCTGGCCCGGCTGGTCGCCCGCCGCTTCCGCCGCGCCAACCGGCGCCGTGTGGAGCGCTACGAGCGCGCCGGGGCCACCCCGTGGCTGGCGTCGCGCGGCCAGGCGGGCCGCCAGTGACCGCCGCCGAGCAGCGCCCCGCCGCGCCCACCGCC
>NZ_MUNE01000242.1 GCF_002154605.1 Streptomyces milbemycinicus
GGCGGGGCGTGGGGTCCATCACGCGTGGCGTTCGCGTGGCGTTCACCACGCGCGGCTTTCGGTCAGCCGAACAGGACGCCGCCCTTCAGGGTCACCGGGACGGTCCGGGAGGCGTCGGGCGCGGCGACCTTGACCGGCTTGCCGAACGCGGACAGCGTCACCGTGGCCGTGACGGACACCGTCGCCATGCGGTAGGTCATCTTCAGCCGCACCAGCCGCCCCTGGAGGTCCACCCAGGCGTCGGCGAACACCGGCAGGTCGGTGCCCTGAGCATCCCGTATCTGCTCGGCGCCCTTCCGGGGCTTGTCGGCGAGGCGCAGGGTGAGGGTGGCGTGGTCGATCGAGCCCCGGTACCGGGTGGTGAGGGCCCCGCCGACGGTCTCGTTGGAGCCGAACCGCTCCACCTTGCGCATCGCGGAGATCTGGCGGAGGTAGTGCTCGGGGTCGTTGAGCGGGGCGCGGAGCAGATAGTGGGCCTCGACCTTGTCGCGCGCGGCCGAGCCCCAGGTGCCGTCGTCCGTGCCCTGGACCTGGCTGACGTAGACGGTGTCGCCGTCGAAGATCTCGTCGACATGGTCGATCGCGCCCCCGGGGAAGTCGACCGACAGCTTTCCCTTGTCCTTGGCGAGGTCGAAGGGGCCGTCGGCAGAGATGGTGTACCGGGTCTCCCCTTCGGCGATCGCCACGGTCTCGTGGATGCCGGCGCTCGTGCCGCGGACCTTCGTCACGGCGGCGCGGACGGCCTCGGTGGCCGTCTTTCCGGGGTCCTTCTTCGCGGCGGACTTCGTGTCGGAAGGCTTCGTGTCGTCCTGCTCGTCGGAGGAGCATCCGGTGGCGAGCGAGAGCAGCGCGGTCGCGGCGGCGCAGGCTCTGAGGGCATGAGTGGTGGCGCGGCGCATGATTCCCCCTGAAAGACGAGATGGGCGGCCCCCGGCCGCCGATGCGCATTATGCATCGCTGCGGATGCCGGACGTGCGACGGATGACCGGCAGGTGGCGGATTGCGGGTGGGGGGTGGCTCGCGGGTGCGGCCACGGGCCGTACGCTGCACTGCATGTGCGGAATCGTTGGTTATGTGGGAGGGCAGTCCGCCCTCGATGTCGTCCTCGCCGGGCTGAAGCGGCTCGAATACCGCGGCTATGACTCGGCGGGCGTCGCCGTGCTCGCCGACGGTGGGCTGGCCGCGGCCAAGAAGGCCGGCAAGCTCGCCAACCTGGAGAAGGAGCTTGCGGACCGCCCGCTGCCCAGCGGCGGCACCGGCATCGGCCACACCCGCTGGGCCACCCACGGCGGCCCGACGGACGCCAACGCCCATCCGCACCTGGACAACGCGGGCCGGGTGTCCGTCGTCCACAACGGCATCATCGAGAACTTCGCCGCGCTCCGCGCCGAACTGGCCGAGCGCGGCCACCAACTGGCCTCCGAGACCGACACCGAGGTCGTGGCGCATCTGCTGGCCGAGTCCTTCTCGTCCTGCGGCGACCTCGCCGAGTCGATGCGGCAGGTCTGCCGCCGGCTGGAGGGTGCCTTCACACTGGTCGCGGTGCACGCGGACGCGCCCGACGTGGTGGTCGGCGCGCGCCGCAACTCGCCGCTGGTCGTCGGCGTCGGCGAGGACGAGGCGTTCCTCGCCTCCGACGTGGCCGCGTTCATCGCCCACACCCGCGAGGCCATCGAACTCGGCCAGGACCAGGTCGTCGAGGCGCGCCGGGACGGCGTGACGGTCACGGACTTCGACGGGGCGCCCGCGGACGTCCGTGCGTACCACGTGGACTGGGACGCCTCCGCCGCCGAGAAGGGCGGCTACGACTACTTCATGCTCAAGGAGATCGCCGAGCAGCCGAAGGCCGTCGCCGACACGCTGCTGGGGCGGATCGACGTGGCGGGGAACCTGACGCTGGATGAGGTCCGGATCCCGGCGTCGGTGCTGCGCGAGGTCGACAAGGTCGTCATCGTGGCCTGCGGCACCGCCTACCACGCGGGGATGATCGCGAAGTACGCCATCGAGCACTGGACCCGTATCCCCTGCGAGACCGAGCTGGCCAGCGAGTTCCGCTACCGCGACCCGATCCTGGACCCGCGGACGCTGGTGATCGCCATCTCGCAGTCCGGCGAGACCATGGACACGCTGATGGCCCTGCGGCACGCGCGCGAACAGGGCGCGAAGGTGCTCGCCATCTGCAACACCAACGGCTCCACGATTCCGCGCGAGTCGGACGCGGTGCTGTACACCCACGCCGGGCCCGAGGTCGCGGTCGCCTCCACCAAGGCGTTCCTCACCCAGCTGGTGGCCTGCTACCTGGTGGCGCTGTACCTCGGGCAGGTGCGCGGCACCAAGTGGGGCGACGAGATCCAGTCCGTGATCCGCGAGCTGTCCGAGATCGGCACCCAGGTCGAGCAGGTGCTGGAGACCATGGAGCCGGTGCGGGAGCTGGCGCGGACGCTGGCGAACAAGAACACCGTGCTGTTCCTGGGCCGCCACGTCGGCTTCCCGGTCGCCCTGGAGGGCGCGCTCAAGCTCAAGGAACTCGCCTATATGCACGCCGAGGGCTTCGCTGCCGGTGAGCTCAAGCACGGGCCGATCGCGCTGATCGAGGAGGACCTGCCGGTCGTGGTGGTCGTACCCTCGCCGCGCGGCCGGTCCGTCCTCCACGACAAGATCGTCTCCAATATCCAGGAGATCCGGGCCCGTGGCGCCCGGACCATCGTCATCGCCGAGCGCGGCGACGAGACCGTGGCCCCGTACGCGGACCACCTGATCGAGATCCCCGCCACCCCGACCCTGCTGCAGCCCCTGGTCGCGACCGTGCCGCTGCAGGTCTTCGCATGCGAACTGGCCACGGCGCGCGGCAACGAGGTCGACCAGCCGCGCAACCTGGCCAAGTCCGTGACCGTGGAGTGAGCGGCCGATGATCATCGGGGTCGGCATCGACGTGGCCGAGATCGACCGCTTCGACGATGCGCTGCGGCGCACGCCGGGGATGGCCGACCGGCTGTTCGTCCCGTCCGAGCTGACCCTGCCGAGCGGCGAGCGGCGCGGGATCGCGTCGCTCGCCGCCCGGTTCGCGGCCAAGGAAGCCCTGGCCAAGGCGCTCGGCGCACCGGCCGGGCTGCGCTGGACCGACGCGGAGGTGGAGACGGAGGCCAGCGGGCAGCCGCGGCTGGCGGTGCGCGGGACGGTGGCGGCGCGGGCGGCGGAGCTGGGCGTACGGGCGTGGCATGTGTCGCTCAGCCATGACGCGGGGGTGGCGTCGGCGGTGGTGATCGCGGAGGGGTGACCTCGCCGGTTGACGGGGGTGACCTCGCCGGTTATGACGGGTCGTCGGGAACGGCGGCCAAGAGGTCATGGACGACGGGGACGGCGGAGGACCCGCCGCTGTCGCCCTGCTCGACGACGCAGGCGATGGCGACGTTACCGCGGTGGGCGACGAGCCAGCCGTTGTTGGGGTCGTCGTCGTTGACCTCGGCGGTGCCGGTCTTGGCGCCGATGTCGCCGGGCAGGCCGGCGAGCGCCCTGGCGGTACCGTCGGTGACGGTGGCGCGCATCATGGCGCGCAGCTGGGTCGCCACGCCCCGCGGGAGAGCGGTGGTGGTGGTGGTCGTGTCCTTGTTGCCCCGGGTGATCGCGGGCTGGTGGAACCGGCCGGAGACCGCGGTCGCGGTCACCGACGCCATGATCAACGGGTTGGCCTGCAGCCGACCCTGCCCGATCATGGAGGCCGCCTTCTCCGTCTCGTCGCCGGGTGCGGGAACCGCACCGTCGAATGAGGGGATGCCGATGTGCCACTCCTGGCCGATGCCGAAGTACTTCCCGGCGACCTCGCCCAGCTCCCGGTCGCCGAGCCTGTCGCGCAGGCCGATGAAAGCGGTGTTGCACGACTCGGCGAAGTCCTCGCGGAAGGTGGCGCCGCGGTGCTCGAACTTCCCGACGTTGTGGAACTCCTTGCCGACCGTGAGGTATTTGGGGCAGTGCACGGTGTCCTCGGGCCCCACGGCGCCCTTGAGCAGCAGTGCGCCGCTGGTGACGAGTTTGAAGGTGGAGCCGGGCGCGTAGGTGCCGGAGACGGCGCGGTTGAAGCCGGAGGCCGGAGCGTTGGCCACGGCCAGGATCTCGCCGTTGTCGATCCGCAGGGCGACGAGTGCGGCGTCCCTGCCCTTGGCGCCCTTGGCGAGGGCCGTGGCGGCGGCCGCCTGCCAGGCGGGGTCGATGGTGGTGGCGACCGGCCGGCCGGTGAGCTTCTTGCCGAAGGTGACCTCCGTCCCGGTGACCTCTCCGGTGGCCCGGTCGACGCGCTCGATCGCGCCCTGTGGAGCGGCGTCGGTGCCACCGGGCAGCTGGGCCAGGACCGGAGTCAGCGAGGCGCGGACATCGTCCGGCAGGACGGCCCCCTTGCGGTCGACGACCTCGGGAGCGCCTGCGTCCTCGCGCTTCAGATGGAACTTCTCCGTGCTGCTCAGCTTCGGGTGGACGAGGGACAGCGCCCATTCCACCTTCCAGTCGTCACCCCGCCTGCGCAGGTGCAGCGCCGAGGTGTAGGTCCAGGTGCCCAGGTCGGCAACGGGCATCTTGGCGCTGAAGGGGACGGCCACGGCACCGTCCTTGCCGACGGTGGCCGCGGCCGGGGTCAGGGTGGGCTCGCTGATGTCGAGCCCGGCGGTGAAGCTGCGCAGCACGCGCTCTGCCTCACCCGGGCTGGAGGTGAGCGCCGCCGCCTGCGACATGCGGCCTGCCGCCCAGTCGGACAGGAAGGCGCGCGCCCGGGACGTCGCTTCGGGGTCCGGCCGCGGGGGACCGGCGCCGGGCCCGGGAGCGAAAGGGCCCAGCTCGGCCGCGTACGCCACGCCCACGACCAGCGCGACCGTCAGCCCGACCGCGGCCACCACGCGGGCCTTCCGGGCGGGTCTGCGGCCGAGGCTCGTGGGTTGTTCCGTATCGGTCATCAAGAGACTCCTCATGTACCGCTTACGACAGGGTGCCGGCGATCACGGATGCCGCTTGCGCGATCAGCCGGTCGTCGGGTTCGGCGTCCTTCTTGTGACGGTTCGACAGGATCGCGATCACGATGGGGGCCTTGTCGGGGGGCCACACCACGGCGATGTCGTTGCGACCGCCGTAGTAACTGCCGGTTCCGGTCTTGTCGCCGACCACCCAGCCCTTGGGCACCCCGGCCCTGATGACCTTGTCGCCGGTTTTGTTGGTCCGCAGCCATGTGGTGAGCTGCGCGCGTTCGCCCTTGGCGAGGACGTCCCCGAGGACGAACGCGCGCAGGTCCTTCGCGAACGCCCGCGGAGTGGTGGTGTCCCGCAGCTCGCCCGGCACCCATTCGCTCAGATACGGCTCGGGGCGATCCATCCGGGTGACGTCATCGCCCAACTTCTCGAGCGTGGCGTCGAGGGCCTTGGGCCCGCCGAGTTCCTTGAGGATCAGGTTGGCCGCGGCGTTGTCGCTGTAGCGGACGGCGGCGTCGCACAGTTCGCCCAGGGTCATCCCGGTGTCCACGTGCTTTTCGGTTACGGGGGAGTTGGCGACCAGCACGTCCTTGGAGTACGTGATTTTTCTGTCCATCCCGCTGAGCGAGAACTTCTTCAGGGCGGCACCGGCGGCCATGGCCTTGAAGGTGGAGTTGTAGGCGAAGCGCTCGCCGTCGTTGTACACCACCTCACGGCCGGTGCCCGTGTCGATGGCGTAGACGCCCAGGCGCGCGTCGAACTTGTGCTCAAGATCCCTGAACTCGCGGGCATACGACCCCGTCCGAGTGTCCGCCGCTTTTGAGGACGGAGAGGACGGAGAGGACGGGGCCTTGGAACCGTCCTGGCCGCAGGCCGCGAGCGGGACGAGGGTGAGTGTGGCGAGCGCACCGCGAATGGCGCGCCGGGCGCGGATGTGCCGCATGGTCCGAACCTCCTGCGGGGGTGTGGCTGATGGAGCCACTTTCGCCTCGCGGCGGCCATACGATCCAATACGATCGGGTGGGGTTCCATGCTGTTTTGACATAGCGGTCTTGGTATAGGGGGTGCTGGCTGTGGATCTGGTGGGGGCGTGTCGCGCGTTCGTCAGTGTGAGCGAGCGCGGCAGTTTCACCGTCGGAGCGGCCGCCGCCCGGATGTCCCAGCCGGTGGCCAGCCGCCGTATCGCCGCCTTGGAGGAGCGCTTCGGTGAGCAGCTGTTCGAGCGCACCTCGCGGCGGGCCGTCCTCACGCCCTTCGGCCGGGACATGCTGCCGGCGGCCCGTCAGCTCGTCCTGGCCGCCGACGTACTGGAACACGAGGCGGAAGCCGCCAAGCGCAAGCCGTGGCGGCTCGCGGTACCCGGAATCTGCTCCACCGTCGATCTGGCCCGCCTCGTCGCCGACGCGCGAGGACACGGCGTCACCCTCGAACTCCGCGTCGGGCCTTCGCCGCGGCGGCTGGAGCTCGTCCGCTCCCAACAGGTGCGTGCCGCCTTGCTTCCGGTGCCGCCGGACGAGGCGGCGTGGTCCGTGCCGCTCGGGCTGGCCGGCGCCCGGGATCCCGGCGTGAAGCGCGTCTACGTCGAGACGCTGCGGATCGGACGGGCCGACCCCGGCCCGCCCCGCCGTATCTGGATCCAACCGGAAGACGACGTCCCGCACGTCCGCGACCCGCTGACGCGCCTGCGCGACGCCGTCGGACTGCGGCCCGCACAGCTCGTCGTCGCGGACGACCTCACGACCGCCGCGGCGGAGGTGCTGTGCTCACGCGATCTGCTGCTGTGCTCGCCCGCGCAGGCCCGGGAACTCGCCCTGAGCTGGCGCCCCATCGGCGAGATCGCGCTCACCCGGGGGTATGCCCTCACCGGCGCAGCGGCCGGCGATCCACAACACATCCAGGCACGCCTGGGCGACGCGATCGCACGCTGCCTCGGTGCCGAGGGGGCGGTCGCATGACCGAGGCGCTGCTCCGCGAGATGCGCGGGCGACTGCACGACGGTGGCCTGCGCGGATATCTCCTCGTCCGGGATCTGCACACCGGCGAAGAGCTGGGCATCGATCCGGATGTCCAGCTGCCGTCCGCGTCCCTGGTCAAGGTTCCGCTCGCGCTGGCGACGGCGGAGCGCATCCGGCGCGGCGAGCTCGACGGGGCCACGGTGCTCGACGTACGACCCGGGCGGATCACCACGCCCGGCCCGACCGGGCTGAGCCGATTCCGCCACCCCGCCCGGATCGCGATCGACGACCTGCTCTATCTGAGCACCTGCATCAGCGACGGAGCGGCCGCCGACGCGCTGTTCGACCTCACCCCGCCCGCCCAGGTCGCGGACCTGCTCCACGAGTTCGACCTCCACGGCATCACCGTCCGGCACATCACGGACGAGCTGAGTGACACGCCCGTGGAACGCTTCGACACCACACAGGCACATCTCGCCCACGCCCTCGCCATCGACGCCGGCACCCACGGCCGTGGACACCGGGTGCCACAGCTCGACACCACCCGCGCCAACACCGGCAGCGCACGCGCCTGGGTCGAACTGCTCCAGGCGCTGTGGACGCCGTCGACGATCCACCCGGACGTAGCCGAGCGCGTGCGCCGCCTCATGGCCCACAACGTGCTACGCCACCGCCTCGCCCCGGACTTCGGCTCCGACGCCACCACCTGGTCCTCCAAGACCGGTACCCTCCTCAACCTCCGCCACGAAATCGGCGTCGTCGAGCACTCCGACGGCCAGGCCTTCGCCATCGCCGTCCTGACCGAGTCCCTCGTCCCCGCCATCATCCAGCCCGGCGCCGAGGCCCTGATGGCCCAGGTCGCCCGGACGCTCCGCGATCACCTGCGGCAGCTCTAAAGCATCTTCACGTCCGTGCAACCGTGCCGGGCCGCGGACCGCTCCGCGAACTGCTTCAACGCTTCGCGGGCGTACTTGCGCTGCGGCTTGGCGTCATGGTCGTAGTCGCGGTAGTCGACCACGAAGACCGCCTGCCGCGGTGAGCCGGGGCAAGCCGCCTCGGCCCGGAAGAGGAAGTCCGTCCGCAGCGGCTTGGTCACCACCGAGTCGAGCTCCTTGCCGGTTTGCGTCTTCATACGCTGGTCGTCCGCGAAGGTGCCGTAGTAGGAGGACAGGCGGAACAGGGCCTGGCCCTTGTCGTCGATCAGCATGCAATCTTCCACGGGCGCGCGTTCCGCGGCCGTCTCATGGGCACGCGTGATCACCGAGCCGGGCTTGATGCCCGCGCATGTGCCGTCCGCCTCGGCAAGTGGTGGCGCCTCCCGGTACTTCGGCCTCCCGGAGTCGAGCGGCTCCACCCGCCGTACGCGGCCGCCGAAGCGGGCGTCGCAGCCGTACTCGCGGGCGGCGGCCTGCGCGGTCCGCGTCGCGAACCGGGCCAGCCGTACCCGCTGTGCCGCCTCCTCGTACGGCCGCGAGCCCCAGCTGTGCACGAACAGCGTCAGGCTGTCCCCGGTGCGCGGACCGTCCGTGTTCCTGCAGTCGAGGACCACGGTGGCCGCGGCGCCATCGCCCGCGAGGTTCACCATGCCCTGCCATCCCGCGCCGATCGGCACCGGGACCGTAGTGGTGAAGGAGCCGGGGTCCCGACCGGATTCGATGTGCGGGGCCCATGCCTGGGACCGCCATTCCATCCGGACCACGGCCCGCTGCTGGTACCCGCTCGGACCGTCGAGCCAGCAGACGACAGGCGGGCCGGATCCATCCCGGGACTTGTCTCCGGCCATTCTGTCGGCTGTTCTGTGCTTGGTATCGCCGCTGACGTCGTCGGTGCCGAGCAGCGCGCGCACCTCGTCGACGGCCACCGTGCCGTCGCACGCGTCGGCCACGGACTTCTCGTCCCGCCAGCGGTCGTAGCCGCCGCTGAAGTAGAACCAGCCCGCCGCGCCGACGAGCAGCGCCAGCGCAATGCCGCCGTATCGCTTGGCCCGCCGCCGCATCGGCGTTCCCCGTTTCACCCTAGCACCCCTGGTTGACCTGTCGTGATCGCGCCAAGGACGCTAGCAGCCCCACTCGCTCGTCGGCGACACGCCCGCCCAGCTCAGAAGGCGGCGTCGGCGGGGCGCTCGAACTGCCCGTCGATGGGATCCTCGTTCTCGCTCAGGTCGTGGCCTGCTGCCAGCCGAGCAGGTCATCAGCGCACGAGTGATCTTTCCTGCGCGGCGGAGCCGAACGGGGAGTGCCCCGTCATACCCGTGGAGGACATGCCCGGCCGTGTGTAGTGCGTTCTCAGTAGTCGGGAATGTCGGCGGGCGCATGACGACGGGACGGGCCGGGCCCCGGGAGTCTGGGGGTACCCCGAGATCAGATGTGGAGACCTCCGTCCGTGGCTACTTTTCTCTACCGACTGGGCCGTCTGGCCTTCCGGCGGCGCTGGCGCGTCGCCTTGTTGTGGGTGGCGGTGCTGGCCGCTGTCGGCTTCGGCGCTGTCCAGGCTCCCGCTGCCCCCGATGAGGGGTCCTCCATGCCGGGCATCGAGTCCCAGAAGGCATTCGACCTGATGGAGCAGCGTTTCCCCGGGGCCAAGGCCGACGGGGCGAGCGCCCGGATCGTCTTTGTCGCTCCGGACGGGCAGAAGATCACCGCGGCCGGGAACCGGGCGGTCATCGAGAAGGCCGTGGGTGAGGCGGCCGACGGGACTCAGGTCGCCGGCGCGGTGGGCCCGTTCCAGGCGAAGGCGGTGAGCAAGGACGCCTCGACGGCGTATGCGACCGTCACCTACAAGGTGAAGGCCGACGACCTCACCGACGCCAGCAAGAAGACGCTTGAGGACGCAATAGGTCAGGCCCGGGATGCGGGCCTGACCGTCGAGGTCGGCGGAAGCGCGCTGGCGACCCAGCCCGCGGCGGGCGGGGCGGCCGAGGGGATCGGCATCGCCATCGCCGCCGTCGTGCTGCTGGTGACCTTCGGTTCGCTGGCCGCGGCCGGGCTTCCGCTGCTGACCGCGATTGTCGGCGTCGGCATCAGCATGGCCTCGATCCTGGCCCTGGGCAGTGCCCTGGGCCTGTCCATGACGACCGGCACTCTGGCCACGATGCTCGGCCTCGCGTGCGGCATCGACTACGCCGTGTTCGTCGTCTCCCGCTACCGCGAGGAGCGGGCCAAGGGGCACGCGCCCCAGGAGGCGGCGGGGCTGGCCGCCGGTACCGCCGGGTCGGCGGTCGTCTTCGCCGGGCTCACCGTCGTCATCGCGCTGGCCGGGCTCTCGGTGGTCGGCATCCCGATGCTGACCAAGATGGGCCTGGCCGCCGCGGGCGCGGTCGGCGTCGCCGTGGTGATCGCGCTGACCCTGGTCCCGGCCCTGCTCGGCTTCTGGCCGAACGCCGTACTGTCGCGCTCCGCCCGCAAGCGCGGGCGGGCCGAGGTGGCCGGTCAGAACAACGGCGGCAGCCGCTGGGCCCGGTTCGTGCTGCGCCGCCCCGTCCCCGTGCTCCTCGCCTCGGTCGCGGGCCTGGGGGCGCTTGCGGTACCGGTGATGGATCTGCAGCTGGGTATGCCCGGGGACGAGGTCAAGCCCACCTCGACCACGGAGCGCCGCGCCTACGACGCGCTCGCCCACGGTTTCGGTGCCGGCTTCAACGGGCCTCTGAGCATCGTCGTGGACGCCAAGGGCGCCGAGAACCCGAAGGCCGCGGTGAAGACGATCGAGCAGAAGATCGGCGCCACCGAGGGGGTTGTCTCCGTCTCGCCGGCGCGGTTCAACCCCGCGGGTGACACCGCGGTGTTCTCCGCCGTCCCGGCCACCGGACCGAGCGACAAGAAGACCAAGGACATCGTCCACACCATCCGCGACGAACGCCCAGCGACCGAGTCGGCCACCGGAGCGAGCTTCGAGGTGACCGGCACCACCGCGGTGAACATCGACGTCGCCCAGAAGGTCCAGGACGCGCTGATCCCCTACCTCATCGTCGTGGTGGGCCTGGCCATCCTGCTCCTGCTGGTGGTCTTCCGTTCCGTGCTCGTACCGATCAAGGCGGCCTTCGGCTTCCTGCTGTCGGTGCTGGCGGCTCTCGGCGCGGTCGTCGCGGTCTTCCAGTGGGGCTGGGGCGCCGGCCTCCTCGGTGTCGAGCAGACCGGCCCGATCATGAGCCTGATGCCGATCTTCCTGGTGGGCATCGTCTTCGGTCTCGCCATGGACTACGAGGTCTTCCTGGTCTCCCGCATGCGGGAGGCGTACGTCCACGGGGACCGGCCCGGCCAGGCGGTCGTCTCCGGGTTCCGGTACAGCGCCCGCGTCGTGGTGGCCGCCGCACTGATCATGATGGCCGTGTTCTCCGGGTTCGTCGGCGCCGGTGAATCCATGATCAAGATGATCGGGTTCGGTCTGGCCACGGCCGTCCTGTTCGACGCGTTCGTCGTCCGCATGGCGCTGGTGCCCGCCGTCCTCGCCCTGCTCGGCAAGGCGGCGTGGTGGATGCCGCGTTGGCTGGACAGGCTCCTGCCCCGCGTCGATGTGGAAGGCGAGGCTCTCAGCCGCCGGTCCTCCACCGCCCCGGCACCTGTGGACACGACCGAGCTGGAATCGGCTCACGTCTGACAGCCCTAAGCGCCCGAGGGCCGCCCGTGCGGGACACGGGCGGTCCCCGTCGGCGGTTCGCACACGGCGCGCCCCATGGACCCAGATCGCTCTGACCGGAGTACCCGATGAACACCAGCTGGCAGCGGTACGCGAAGAACCATCCCCGCGTCGTCGACACGATGGCCATCCTGCTGCTGTTCGCCGCCTCCCTCTCCGGAACCATGTTGAGCAGCGTGGAACCCTTCACCCAGCGGATCGACTGGTGGCCCGGCGCGCTCCTGGCGGGCGTCGCCTGCACAGCCCTGTGGTGGCATCGCAGCCACCCCCGCACCGTTGTCGCGATCACCGCGGTCTGTGCCAACGCCGGCAGCGCGCTGGGCTACCTGCTGACCGCCCTGCTGCTGGCACCGACCATGGCCGCGCTGTACTGGCTCGCCATTCACACCGACCGGAAGACCGCACGCACCTACTGCTTCGCCGTCATCGCACTGCTGGTGCCCACGACACTGATCGTCGCCCCCTACCACCACTCGTTGATCCTCAGGACGATCAACCCCGCCTTCTCGCTGCTGGTGCCGGTCGCCTGGGGTACGGCGGTCCGGCTGCGGCGCGCCTATATGGAGGCCGTGCACGCCCGCGCCGAATACGCCGAGCGCACCCGCGAGGAGGAGGCGCGGCACCGGGTCGCCGAGGAGCGCATGCGCATCGCCCGTGAGCTGCACGACGTGGTCGCCCACCACTTGGCCCTGGCCAACGCCCAGGCCGGCACCGCCGGCCACCTCGCGCGGACCGACCCCGACCAGGCGCAGAAGATCCTCACCGACCTCGCCGGTACGACGTCCTCGGCGCTGCGCGAGCTCAAGGCCACCGTCGGCCTGCTGCGCCAGCCGGACGACCCCGAGACGCCTCTGGAACCGTCCCCCGGACTCGGCCGGCTCTCCGAACTGACCACCGCGTTCGCGTCCGCCGGACTCAAGGTCACCGTCACCACCGAGGGCGAGGCGAGACAACTCTCACCGGGTGTGGACCTGACAGCGTTCCGGATCGTGCAGGAGGCACTCACCAACGTCACCAAACACGCCGCCGCGGGCACCGCGCGCGTCAGGCTCGCGTACTCCCGCGACCTGCTGACCATCACGGTCAGCGACGACGGAGCAACCGCGGCCCCCACCGTGCCGGTCCCGGGCGGCGGCTTCGGCCTCATCGGGATGCGCGAGCGCGCCCAGTCCGTCGGTGGCCGCCTGCAAACAGGTCACCGCCCCGAAGGCGGCTTCGCCGTCACCACTGAACTGCCGATTCGCCCCTAGACAGCTCTAGACAGCCTGGACAGACAGAACCCGGAAGTGACCGAAACAGATGACCATCCGCGTCGTGCTCGCCGACGACCAGGCCCTCCTGCGGGCGACCTTCCGGATCCTGATCGACTCCTGCTCCGACATGGGCGTGGTCGCCGAAGCCGCCGACGGCACGGAAGCGGTCGAGCTCACCCGCGCCCATCACCCCGACGTCGTCCTCATGGACATCCGCATGCCCGGCACCGACGGCCTGGCCGCCACCACCGCCGTCTGCTCCGATCCGGACCTGTCCGCCACCCGCGTCCTCATCCTCACCACCTTCGAGACCGAGGAGTACGTCGCCCGGGCACTGCGCGCAGGCGCGAGCGGCTTCCTCGGCAAGGACGTCACCGCCGACGCGCTCCTCACCGCCATCCGCACCGTCGCGTCCGGCGACGCCCTCCTCTCCCCCCTGGCCACCCGAGCCCTCATCACCCGCTTCCTCGCCACCCCCGCACCCGGCAACCACCTGGCACCCCCCGAACGCCTGGCCGTCCTCACCGCCCGTGAGCGAGAAGTGATGGCACTGGCCGCCGAAGGCATGTCCAACCATGAGATCGCTGAAAGACTCGTTGTCAGCCCACTGACCGTACGCAGCCATATCCATCGCGCCATGACGAAACTGCACGCGCGCGACCGCGCCCAACTGGTCGTCGTCGCCTACCAGTCCGGCCTCGTCACGCCGTGACGTCCCGCCACGTCTCCGGCAGCGCCGTCGCGACGTCGTACGCCGCGATGGGCGCGCCATAGGGGTCCGAGCACGGAGAGATCGACTCGGACCGCCTCACCCAGCGCATTCACGCTTTCCAGAGGACGGTCACGGCCATTGACACCGCAGTGGCGCGGGACACTTCCGCTCGTATCCGCGAGGCCATACAAGGAGGCTGTTCATGACCGTGTCGGAGACGATCGCTGTCGAGCGCATGGACGGCCCGGCTGCCGCACGGGCCGAGTCGGAGTTCAGGCTCGTCTACGCAGAGGTCTTCGCGGAAGAGCCGTACGAGGAGACTCCGGAATCGGTCGATGCGAGCTTCCGGGGGTTCCGCTCACAGGTCCGCAAGGCGAACTTCCGGGGAGCCGTCGCCCGCACGGGCGATGGCGAGCCCGTCGGCATTGTCTACGGCTACCCGCTCAGCCCGAGCACCGGCTGGTGGGACCGGCTCACCACGCCGGTGAGCGACGAGCTGCGCCGCGAGGACGGGCGGCGGACGTTCGGGCTGATGGAGCTCGCCGTACGCGCCCCGTGGCGCCGCCTGGGCGTGGCCCGTCGACTGCATGAGGCGGTGCTGGCGGACACCACCGCGGAACGCGTGCTGCTCAAGACACGGTCGGACGTCGAGGCTGCGCAGGCTGCCTACCGATCATGGGGGTACCGCAAGGTGGGGGAGGCTCATCCGTGGGACGGCGCCGACCTGTATGACGTGATGGTGCTGGAACTGAGCGAACCGGGCGGGTAGCCGCGAGACGGCGGGAGGGGGTGGGGGTGCAGGGG
>NZ_MUNE01000243.1 GCF_002154605.1 Streptomyces milbemycinicus
CTCGGCGGCCTCGTACAGCTCACCGGGGATGGACTGCAGCGCCGCCAGATAGATCAGGACCGTGCCGCCCATGTTGGCCCAGGTTGCGACGGCGACCAGGGATATCAGGGCGGTGTCGGCGCCGTTGGTCCAGTTCGAGGTGGGCAGGTGCGCAAAGCGGAGCGCCTCGTTGGCCAGGCCGGCGCCGGGGTCGTAGAACCACTTCCACAGCAGGGCGGTGACCACCGGCGGAATCATCACCGGCAGATAGACCACGACCCGGAAGAAAGCCTTCGCGTGCCGGAGTTCGTTCAGCACCAGTGCCAGTACGAACGGGATCGCGAAGCCGATGAGCAGGGCGAGCAGGGTGAAGGTGAGTGTGTTGCGCCAGGCGGCACCGAACTCGGGGTCGTGCAGGACCCGGGTGAAGTTGGCGGTGCCGACCCACTCGGGCGAGGAGCCCGGTGTGTACTTCTGGAAGGCGATGACCACCGCGCGGATCGCCGGATACCAGGAGAAGAGGGCGAAGCAGAGCAGGCCGCCGAGGAGGAAGGCGTAGGCGCGGGCCTGGTCGTGCAGGCGCCGCCGCCCCCGGCCCGCCACCGGGGGCGGCGCCTGGACGGGCCGTACGGCGATCGCGTCGGCGGGGCGCCGGGCCACGGTCTTCGTCATCGGTGTCAGCTCCGCGCCAGGATGCTGTCGATCTTGCCGGAGGCATCATCGAGAAGCGCGTCGATGTCGGCGTCCTTCTTGGTCAGGACCGCGGAGACGGCTCCGTCGAGGACGGAGTAGATCTGCTGGGCCTTGGGCGGCTCGATCTTCATCCGCAGGTCCTGGTTGCCGTCGAGGAAGGCCCGGTAGTTCTCCACCGGGACATTGGCGTTGGCTATCTTGACCCGCTGGTCCTTGGCGTCGGCGGCGCCGGTGAACAGCCGCGGCTCGGGCAGGCCGACGGGGGCGTCGCGCTTCTTGGCGCGGGCGTAGTCGCCGAGGAAGCCCTTGCCCGGCGTGAGGAACATGTGGTCGAGCCACTTCAGACCGGCTCGGATCTGAGCGGGGGAGTCCCCCTTGTGGAACATGTAGCCGTCGCCGCCGATGAGCGTGCCCTTGCCACCGGGCATGGGGGCGATGGCGAGGTCCTTGTAGTCGCCGCCCTTCTCCTTGACCAGGATCGGGATGTTGTCGGGCGCGGCGAGGTACATGCCGAGCTTGCCGGAGCCCATCATCTGCTGGACATCGTTGAGGATGAGGAGCTGCTTACTGCCCATGGAGTCGTCCACCCAGCGCATATCGTGCAGGTTCTGCAGGACGGCGCGCCCCTCGGGGGTGTCGATGGTCGCCTTCTTGCCGTCGGGGCTGACGACGTCGCCGCCTTGGGAGTACAGCTCCGCCGTGAAGTGCCAGCCGCCCTGGTTCTGCGCGCTGTAGTCCGCGTAGCCGACGGTTCCGCCGCCCAGCTCCGCGATCTTCTTGGCGTCGGCGCGGACTTCGTCCCAGGTCGTCGGCGGCTTGTCGGGGTCGAGGCCGGCCTTCTCGAAGAGCTTGCGGTTGTAGATCAGGCCCATCGAGTAGCCGGTGCGCGGGATGCCGTAGACCTTGCCGTCGACCGTGTAGATGTCGCGCAGTTCCTTCCGGATGGTGTCGTAGCTCTTCAGTTCCTTGAGGTACGGGGTGAGGTCGGCGGCCTGACCGATGTCGACCACGTGCTTGGCGTCGGTGAAGTACGTGTAGAAGACGTTCTCCATCTGGCCGCCGGCGAGCTTGGCGTCGAACGTCTTCGGGTCCTGGCAGGGGAACGCGTCGTGCGCGACAACATCGATGTCCGGGTTCTGCTTTTCGAAGGAGGCGACGTCCTCCGCGAATAACGCGTGGTCGACCCTGGCGCTCTTGGGCGGCATGCAGTTGACGGTGATACGCGTCTTTCCGCTCGCCGCGTCGTTGTCCGAGCCGCATGCGGTGAGGGCAAGGGAGCAGGCACTCAGCACGATGAGGCGACGACGGAACCCGGTGCTTCTCATGGTGGACCCCTCTGGACAGGAGCAGGGAAGCCCCACGCCGGTGGGCGGACCGCACACAGCCGTGGGTGCGTCGCACACTCAAGCACCGTCGACATCGTGCTGCAAGATGTCGCGCAGAAACTGAAAACAATCGACAGGTTCCCGAGTCCGGGTCGAGATCACCCGTGCGGGGCTTGCGCGGTGGAGGCGCGCACCACCAGTTCGGGCTCGAACGGCAACTCCTCGGCCTGTACGGCCAATCCGCTGATCTGCGCGTTCAACAGCTCCACCGCCGCCCTGCCCATGGCCTCGATGGGCTGGCGCACGGTCGTGAGCGGCGGTTCGGTGCAGCTCATGAGAGCGGAGTCGTCGTAGCCGATGACGGACACCTGCGACGGCACGCCGAGCCCCTTGCGGCGCGCGGCCCTGATGGCCCCCAGGGCCAGCGGGTCGCTGGCGCAGACGATGCCCGTGACCCCCCGGTCGATCAGCCGGGAGGCCGCGGCCTGGCCGCCCTCGATCGAGAAGATGGCCCGGGCGACGAACTCGTCCGGCAGATCACCGGCGACGGCTCGGGCGGCGGCCAGCTTGCGGGCCGACGGCATGTGGTCACCCGGCCCGAGCACGAGCCCGATCCGCTCGTGGCCGAGGGAGGTCAGATGGCGCCAGGCCTGCTCCACCGCCACGGCGTCGTCACAGGAGACGCCCGGGAAGCCGAGCTGCTCGATGGCCGCGTTGACCAGCACCACCGGGATGTTGCGGTCGGCGAGCAGCCGGTAGTGACCGTGCTCCGCGTCGGCCTGCGCGTACAGGCCGCCGGCGAACACCACGCCGGAGACCTGCTGTTGCAGCAGCAGAGTCACATAGTCGGCCTCGGAGACCCCGCCCTTGGTCTGTGTGCACAGCACCGGAGTCAGGCCCATCTGGGCCAGTGCCCCACCGATGACCTCGGCGAACGCCGGAAAAATGGGGTTCTGCAGCTCGGGCAGGACCAGTCCGACCAGGCGGGCGCGGTCGCCGCGCAGCTGCGTGGGCCGTTCGTAACCGAGGACGTCCAAGGCGGCCAGCACCGACTGCCGGGTGGCCTCGGACACCCCGGGCTTGCCGTTGAGTACCCGGCTGACCGTGGCCTCGCTGACCCCCACCTTTTTCGCCACTTCAGCAAGTCGTCGCGTCATACACGCAAGAGTATCGCAAGTTATGCAAGTCGCTTGCGTAATTGCTCTATCGACTGCCTCGCCGTCTCCTGAGTGTCGCCAACACGCCAGCCTGGCCCATCATCGGCCCGCTGCTCGGCGGTCTGATGGTGGACACCTCCTGGCTCGGCTGGCGCTGGTGCTTCTTGGTGGCGCTGCCGCTGCAGATGTTGACCGGCGACCAGCGCCGGGCCAAGGAGACCAAGGAGCGGTGGGTTCCGCGGCGGAGTGACGCACAGCGATGGGGCCCGGCCGGTCGGCCGGGCCCCATCCCGTCTCGGATACGGACTTCTCGGATACGGACTTCTCGGTCTCGGATGCGGAGTCAGATCACCGCGGCGCCATGCGCAGGGCGCCGTCGAGCCGGATCGTCTCGCCGTTGAGCATCGGGTTCTCGACGATATGTGCGGCGAGCGAGGCGAACTCCGCGGGGTCGCCGAGCCGGGCCGGATGCGGCACCTGCCGGCCGAGCGCGTCGATCGCGGACCGGGGGAACGGAGCGAACATCGGGGTGTGGAAGAGCCCCGGCGCGATCGTGACCACCCGGATCTTCAGCGATGCGAGGTCACGGGCGATCGGCAGGGTCATACCGATGACACCCGCCTTCGAGGCCGCATAGGCGGCCTGCCCGATCTGGCCGTCGAACGCGGCCACCGAGGCCGCGTTGACGATGACTCCGCGCTCCTCACCGTCGTCCTCGGCCTGAGCGATCCGTGCCGCGGCCAGGCGGATGACGTTGAAGGTGCCGATCAGGTTGACCTGGACGATCTCGTTGAAGGCGTCCAGCGGGAACGGGCCGTCCTTGCCGACGGTCTTGACGGCGTTGCCGGTCCCGGCGCAGTTCACCGCGATACGCAGCGTGCCCAGGCTCGCGGCGAGCTCGATCGCGGCGGAGACATCCTCTTCCCTGGTCACATCGCCGGGAGAGAACACCACGCGCTCACCCAGCTCCGCCGCGATGTCCTTGCCCCGCGCGGATCGGGCGAGGATGACCACCGACGCGCCTCGGTCGTGCAGGTTGCGTACCGTCGCCAGGCCAAGTCCGGACGCACCGCCGGTGACCAGCGCGACACTTCCCCCGATCCGCACGTGTCACTCCAGTTCTGTGTTGTGGCCGTTGCTCTGCCGTAGTGGTCATGCCGCGGTAGTCGTGCCGCGGCGGTGTCGTACGGTCACTCGGTCGGTGCGTGCACCCAGCTCAACCCGTCGGGCGAGGGGATCAGGCCGCCCTCGAACAGCGGCGTCTCGTCCTCGGCGTCCTCGCCGAGCAGCGCCTGCATCTGGACCTTGGAGCCCTCGACCATCGCCTCGCGGACGACCGAGGAGTTCACCAGGTTGCCCCAGCCGCCACCAGTGGTGCCGCCCATCTGGTCGACCGCGTCGGAGAACTCTTTCGAGTGCGACTGCATACGCTCCGCCAGCGCGTCGGCCGAGGTCAGCGCGGCCTCGCCGGAGGAGACACCGCCCACCAGGTCGACGAAGGACTCCAGCTCGGGGCGGCTGGCTTTGGTGACCTTCTTCGCCTGCCAGAAGTAGGAGTTCTCGTCGCGGTGCATCTCGTAGAAGGAGACCAGGAACTCGTAGAAGACGCTGTACTCGCGGCGGTAGCGCGCCTCGAACTCCTGCATCGCCGCGTTCTCCTCGACCACGCCGTCCAACACGCTGTTGATCGACCGGGCGGCCAGCATGCTGCTGTACGTGGCCAGATGCACGCCCGAGGAGAACACCGGGTCGACGAAACAGGCGGCGTCACCGACGAGCATCATGCCCGGGCGCCAGAATGTTGTGTTGTGGTACGAGTAGTCCTTGCGGACCCGGATCTGACCGTACTGGCCCTCGGTGACCCGCTTGGCGGGGGAGAGGAAGTCGGAGATCTTCGGGCACTCGTCGATCAGCGCCTGGAGCGCCTTCTCCGGGTCGCCCTGTATCTTCTCGGCCATCTCCCGGCGGACCACAGCGCCGACGCTGGTCAGCGTGTCGCTCAGCGGGATGTACCAGAACCAGCCGCTCTCGAAGGCGACGCAGAGGATGTTGTAGCGGGTGGGCTCGGGCAGCCGCTTCCCGCCCTCGAAGTAGCCGAACAGCGCCAGGCTGCGGAAGAACTCCGAGTACTCACGCTTGCCGCCGGCCCGCTTGTACAGGCGGCTCTTGTTGCCGGAGGCGTCCACGACGAACTTGGCCGCCGCGTGGCGCTCCACGCCCTGGCTGTCGGTGTACCGAACGCCGGTGACCCGGTCGCCGTCCTCGACGACATCGATGACGTCGCACTCCTCACGCACCTGCGCGCCGACGCGGCGGGCGTTGTTGAGCAGGATCTCATCGAACTTCGAGCGCTCGACCTGGTAGGCGGTGGACGTTGGACCCGCCATCTTCGGCGACACCGAGAACGAGAACGTCCACGGCTCCGGGTTGGCCCCCCAACGGAACGTGCCACCCCGCTTGAGCGGGAAACCCGCCTTCGCCAGCTCGTCCGCGGCGCCGGTCAGCCGGCAGATGCCGTGGATCGTCGACGGCAGCAGCGACTCCCCGATCTGATACCTCGGGAAGGACTCCTTCTCCAGGACGAGCACCGAATGGCCCTTTTTGGCCACGAGCGCGGCCATTGTCGAACCGGCTGGGCCGCCACCCACCACTACGACGTCGAATTCTTCGAAGTTATCCGCGTTATCCATGTTGTCCGCGTTATCCACGTGGTCCACGTGTTTTCCCCATGGTTCTCTCGCTGAGCATGGCGATGTCGTATACGGAGGGCGGTGTCAGGCAACGTATGCCAATGACGTGGGTGGCTGTCAATGTCATGAATTCAACACGCCACGCCGGCCCGGCGCCGACGACGGCATTAAGAGCAGGCGGAAGAGTGTCGGCGTGAGGTTACAGGATGGCCGACGGCAATGTCGACCGAGTTGTGTGGGTACGGGGTTCACGCGGATCCGTTCACCTTCCGTTCGCGAACGTAATTTGCAGCGGATTCAACTAATCCGCTATTACGCTTCGGTTTCGTTCCATTACGCTGAGTTTATTGCATCGAGATCGACTGCGGAGTTAGGCTTCAACAGTTGATGCAGGTCGAGGGGTTGGTGGATGGGATGTCCCCATGGTAGGCCCTGCGCTGCTGTGCGAGATTTGCTCATAACGGGGGTTTGGCAATGTCTACGCAGTTCCTGCGATCGTATTCCGCTGTGCCGGAAAGTGTCCGCTTTCTGATGTGCTGGGTTGTTCTGCTCTGACGTTTTAGTCGCTCTTTGCAGTGTTGGCCTATTTCCTGCTGTGAACTCGGGGTCCGCTGCTTTTTTCGGCGCTGTACCGCCAATTGTCAGGCATATTCCGCGTACGTACTGAAAATCCCTGGGGCGCCGGTTCGACGCTCTTCTGGGATGGATTACGACTCTCCTGGGGAAGAGATGCCAACAACCGGCTCGTCGACGTTCAGTGAGACTTTTACCGTCACCGCCGACAATCCTCTGCTCAGCGATCACCGCGTGTACGGGCGCACCCTCCTCCCAGGCGTCGGATATGTGGATCTGGTGCTCCAGGTTCTCGCCCGGCACGGTCATGCGATGCCGGACGTCGAACTGCGCAACCTCACCATTCTCGCGCCGCTTGTCGCGGGCCCCGGCGAGCAGATTCTCACCACCGTGGGGGCGAGCCCGGCGCCCGCCGGGGGCTCGCGGATCGAGGTCCGCAGCCGACGCCCCCAGGACAGCGCGGACGTAGCGCACGCCATGGTCACCGCGCACCGGCGGCCCGCGCCCGACTTCGGCGGGCGGCGGCTGTCCCTGCCGCTGACGGGAGCCGAGCGGCTTCTGTCCATCGCCGATGTCTACGCCTGGGTCCGCGAGCGCGAGCTGGTCCACTCGGGCCTGATGAAGGTCGGCGGCATGGTGCACCACCGCGCCGCCGACTCGGTCGTGGCGCTGGAGCTCCCCCAGGAACACTCGGGCAGCGCGCCCAACTTCCTCTTCCACCCGGCGCTGTTCGAAGCGGGGCTGCTCGGCGGCGGCGTGGGCATGCATGTGCTGGACGAGGAACACCAGGGCGATGACCTCTATCTGCCGCTGGTGTTCGAGTCGTTCCGGGCCATCGCGCCGCTTGGCCCGCGCTGCTTCGTACGGGTGCCGGCCGCTTCGGCACGCCGGGAGGACGAACTCTTCCGGTTGGCGGTCGAGTTCTACGACGAGACCGGTGCGCAGATCGCGGAGATCGGGCAGCTGGTGGCCAAGCGGGTCCGGGCGGCGGAGTCCCTGGACGTCCGGGACGGGTCCCGCTCGGCCGCGGTGACCACCACCCCCGCGCAGATGGTGTCCCTGGTGCCCCAGCTGGAGAACCGTCTGACTCTGTCGGCTGGGTCGAGGGCAGCCGCACGTCGCCCCGCACCACCGTCGGCACACTGGCCGCCCGGATGCAGCCGCTGCCGGGCGGCGTACGGATGAGCGCCGTGGCCGCCGCCGAGGTGCGCGAGCTGGAAGCCACGCTGGTGCACGCCGAAGGGCTCGGCTGCCGGGTGGCGGCCACCTGGTCCCAGGACCGGCCCGACGGCCTCGACCTGGTCGTCGGCCGGGACGAACTGCCCCCGGCGCGCGCCCGCGTCCCCTGCCGCGGCGCGCCCCTGGCGAACAGCCCGCAGATCGGCCGTATGGGCTCGTCCATGGCCCGCGAGTCCTACGTCGCGCCCCGCACCGAGACACAGAAAACGCTGTGCCGTCTGGTCGCCGGAGTGCTCGGTCTCAAGCGGGTGGGGCTCCAGGACAACTTTTATGTGCGCCGGGACGGGGCGGTACTGCAGCGGGTGAACGACGGCGTGGACATCGACGTGCCTGTCCTGCCCTTCGACGGCGGCGATGTCGCCGAATGGCTACGGGCCGAACGGGCGCGCCCCTTCGCCCCCGGCGACCCCTGCCAGCAGGCGGAGCTGGACCGCCGGCGGAGCTACTGGTGCACCCGGCTGGCCGGTCTGCCCGGTTGCCTGTCGCTGCGCACCGACTACCCGCGGCCCGCGGTGAAGTCCTACCAGGGCTCATCGGCGGAGCTGCGGCTCAACCTGATCCCGGCCTCGGGCGGCGGAGGCGGCGGTCCCATCGCTGTTGCAGCCTTCGAGGTGCGGCCGGTGCCAGTCGAGTCCGGCACCGCGAAGTTCGACCTGAACCTGATGGTGCAGGAGACCGAGGCCGGGCCGACCGGCTACCTGGAGTACAGCGCGGACCTGTTCGCGGCCGACCCGGAGGCCGACCTGGCCGGGCTGCGGGCCCGCGCGGACCGGCCGCGGAGCGAGGGAGGCGTCGGGTGAGCGACCCGGTCCGTTACGAGGCGGTCTTAACCCACGGCGCGGCAGCCACGTACCCGGCAGCCGCGCACGGCCCGGCCCTGCCCCAGAGCTCGGCCGAGCGCGCGGTCGCCGTGGTCGGTATGTCCTGCCGGGTCCCGGGCGCCGAGGACGTCCATGGCTTCTGGCGGCTGCTGCACGACGGCGTGGACGCGATCACCGACGCCCCCGCCGACCGGTGGGACCCAGGCGCCGTACCGGACGAGCTGGACACGCCCGGGCTGCGGCGGGGCGGCTTCCTCGACCGGGTGGCCGACTTCGACAGCGAGTTCTTCGCCATCTCCCCGCGTGAGGCCGCGGCCATGGACCCGCGGCAGCGGCTGGCCCTGGAGCTGAGCTGGGAGGCGCTGGAGGACGCGGGCGTCGTGCCGGAGACGCTGCGCGGCGGTTCCACCGCGGTCTTCCTCGGCGCCACCGGGGACGACTACGCCTCGCTCGTCCACCGGTCCGGCACGGATGCCGTGTCCCACCACTCCCTGCCGGGGCTCAGCCGGGGCCTGATCGCCAACCGGGTCTCCTACCAGTTCGGCTTCCGCGGGCCGAGCCTCGCCGTCGACACCGCGCAGTCCTCCTCCCTGGCCGCCGTCCACCTGGCCTGCGAGAGCCTGCTCTCGGGCGCCACCGGGCTCGCCCTGGCCGGCGGCGTACATCTGAACCTGGTCCCGGAGGGAGCCCTCGCCTTCGCGCGCGCGGGCGCGTTCTCCCCGGACGGCCGCTGCTACACCTTCGACGCGCGGGCCAACGGGTTCGTACGGGGCGAGGGCGGCGGCATCGTCGTCCTCAAGCGCCTCGCGGACGCCGTCGCCGACGGCGATCCGATCTCCTGCGTGCTGCTCGGCAGCGCACTGAACAATGACGGCGGCGGCCCGGGGCTGACCGTTCCCGACGGCGACGCGCAGGAGGCCCTGCTGCGGCAGGCGTACGCGCAGGCGGAGATCGAGCCGGGGCGCGTGCGCTACGTCGAGTTGCATGGCACCGGCACACGGGTCGGCGACCCGATCGAGGCGGCCGCCCTCGGGTCGGTGTTCGGCCAGGAGCGCGACGACGCCGAGCCGTTGCTCGTCGGGTCGGTCAAGACCAACATCGGCCACCTCGACGGCGCCTCCGGGGTCGTCGGGCTGATCAAGGTCGCGCTGTCGCTGCGGCACGCGGCCATTCCGGCGAGCCTGAACTTCACCGCACCGAACCCGTCGATCCCGATGGATCGCTGGAAGATCCGGGTGAACGACACCACCGGCCGGTGGCCGGACGGCCCCCGGCTCGCCGGGGTCAGCTCGTTCGGTATCGGCGGCACGAACTGCCATGTGGTCGTCGCCGAAGGCCCCACCGCCGCCGCACCGCGCAATCCCCTCGCCGCCGACGCTGCCGCGGACTCCTCGGAGCCGGAGCGGACGCCGGTGCCGGTACCCGTGTACGGGCGCTCGGAGGCGGCGCTCCGGGCCCAGGCGGAGCGGTTGCACGCATGGGTGGCGTCCCGTCCGGACCTGTCCCCGGCCGACGTCGGCTTCTCCGCCGCCACCACCCGATCGGTGCTGGATCACCGTGGTGTGGTCATCGCCGCCGACCGCGCCGAGTTGCTGGAGGGCCTGGCCGCGCTGGCGGCGGGCGAGCCCGCGGCCAATGTGGCGCGAGGCTCCGCGGCCGGCGGAACCGGTGTGGTGTGGGTGTTCCCGGACCAGGTGCCGCACGGGTTCGGGGCGATATCCGAACTGTGGGAAGCCTCCGCCGCGTTCGCCGCGCGCATGGACGAATGCGAGCGGCTGCTGGGCGACCTGACCGACTGGTCGCTGCGGGACGTCCTGACCGACGAGACCGCCCTGGCCCGGGCGGAGGTCGCACGGCCGGCGCTGTTCGCGGCGATGGTCTCGCTGGCCGGGATGTGGCGCTCGGCGGGGATCGAGCCGTCCGCCGTGGTGGGCCAGGAGCTGGGGGAGCTCGCCGCGGCGTGTGCGGCCGGCGCGACGCCGCTTGCGGACGGGCTGCGGCTGGTGGTCGAGCGCAGCCGCGCCGTTGCGGCCGGGGACCTCGAACCTGGGACGACGGTTGACGAGTCCGCCGGGTGGGAGGAGGCCATTCGGGCGCGGGCCGAGGACGGACACCGGGCCTTCGTGGAGATCAGCCCGCACCCCGTGCTGACCACGGCCATCCGGCAGCTCGCGGACGGCGCGCTGGTCCGGGGCACGCTGCACGGTGACGAGGAGCCGGTCCGGCGGCTGCTGTCGTCCATGGCCGCGTTACACGTCCAGGGTGTCGCGGTGGACTGGCGGCCGATGCTCGACGGGGGCCGTACGGTCGACCTGCCCACCTACGCCTTCCAGCGGCAGCCTCACTGGGCCACCGGGAGCACCCTCGCCCCGACCACGCCACGGCGGGAGGCGGCACCGGAGGCCGAGCCGGTTTCCGAGCGGGCAACCGGCCTGGCGGAGCAGGATCTGGCGGCGCGGGACCTGGGCGAGCAGGATCTGTGGGAGCTGGTTCGAGCGCAGGCGGCGGACCTTCTCGGCTACGAGGAGCCGCGGTCGGTCGAGGACGACCGCGCCTTCGAGGACATCGGGTTCGACTCGGTGACGGCGGTCGACTTCGGCAACCGGCTGAGCCTCGCGACGGGTCTGCAACTCCCGGACACCCTGCTCTTCGACTACCCGACACCACGGCTGCTGGTGGAGCATCTGCACGAGGAACTGTCGGGGCGGGACCTGGCCGACGACGCGGCGGCCGCACGCGAGGAGGCAGCCGGGCGATCCGCCACGGATGACGACGCGATCGCGATCGTCGGCATGGCCTGCCGGTATCCGGGGGGCGTGGCCTCGTTAGAGGACCTGTGGCGGCTGGTCTCCGACGGAGTGGACGCCATCTCGGAGTTCCCGGAGGACCGGGGCTGGAGCCTGGACGACGGTGCCACGGGCGGCCCGCACACCGGCGGCTTTCTCTCGGACGCCACCCGCTTCGACGCCGGGTTCTTCCGGATCAGCCGGCGTGAGGCGCTGGCCATGGACCCGCAGCAGCGGCTGTTGCTGGAGGTGTCATGGGAGGCGCTGGAGCGGGCGAGGCTCGATCCGGCGGCCCTGCGCGGCAGCCGGACGGCGGTGTTCGTCGGCGTCATGGGCCAGGACTACGTACCGCGTCTGCACGAGACGGCGGAGGGTTTCGCCGGACACGCCCTGACCGGCGGCGCGCCGAGTGTCGCGTCGGGCCGGGTGGCCTACGTGTTCGGCTTCGAGGGCCCGGCGGTGAGCGTCGACACGGCGTGTTCATCATCGCTCGTGGGGTTGCATCTGGCGGCGCAGGCGTTGCGGGCGGGGGAGTGTTCGCTGGCGCTGGCCGGTGGGGCCACGGTGATGTCCACCCCGGGCATGTTCGTGGAGTTCTCGCGGCAGGGCGGGCTGTCACCGGACGGCCGGTGCAAGGCGTTCTCGGATGCCGCCGATGGCACGGGGTGGGCCGAGGGCGTGGGGATGCTGGTGCTGGAGCGGTTGTCGGACGCGCGGCGCAACGGGCATCGGGTGCTGGCGGTGGTGCGGGGTTCGGCGGTCAACCAGGACGGCGCGTCGAATGGTCTGTCCGCGCCGAACGGGCCTTCACAGCAACGGGTGATCAGCCAGGCGCTGGCCGGGGCCGGACTGTCGGCGGCGGACGTCGATGCGGTGGAGGCGCACGGCACCGGCACCCGGCTCGGCGACCCGATCGAGGCGCAGGCGATCATGGCGACGTACGGCCAGGGCCGTGAGCGGCCGCTGTGGCTGGGGTCGTTGAAGTCGAACATCGGTCATGCGCAGGCGGCGGCGGGTGTCGGCGGTGTGATCAAGATGGTGATGGCGATGCGCGCCGGTGTTCTTCCGGCGACGTTGCATGTGGATGAGCCGTCCTCGCATGTGGACTGGTCGGCGGGGGCGGTGGAGCTGCTGATGGAGCGGCGGGCGTGGCCGGTGGTGGATCGGCCGCGTCGGGCGGGTGTCTCGTCGTTCGGGATCAGCGGGACCAACGCGCATGTGATCGTGGAGCAGGCACCGCCCGACGAGCCCGGGGATGTTGCCCCGGTGGCGGACGGCCCGGTGCCTGTGGTGGTGTCGGCGAGGTCCGAGGCCGCGTTGCGGGCTCAGGCGGCCCGGCTGCGGGAGTGGGTGGCCGCCGACCCCGAATTGGGCTTGGCCGATGTGGGCTATTCGTCGGTGACGACGCGGTCGGCGCTGGAGCACCGTGCCGCGGTAGTGGCCGCGGACCGCGAAGAGCTGCTGGCGGGCCTGACCGCCCTGGCAGCCGGGGAGCAGTCCCCGGACGCTCCCGCCGCCACCCCCGCGGCCGGCCGGACCGCGTTCCTTTTCACCGGAGGTGGCGCCCAGCGGCTCGGTATGGGACGCGAACTGGCGGCGGCGTTTCCGGTCTTCGCCGAGGCGCTGGACGAGGTCTGCGCCGAACTCGATCTGCACCTGGACCGGCCGCTGCGTGAGGTGATGTTCGCCGAACCGGGCAGCGCGGAGGCCGCGTTGCTCGACCGCATCGGCTGGATGCAGACGGCCATCTTCGCCTTTCAGGTGGCGCTGTTCCGGCTGGTGATGTCGTGGGGGGTCACGCCCGACTTCGTGGCCGGCCACTCCACCGGCGAACTCGCCGCGGCCCACGTGGCGGGGGTGCTGTCGCTGCCCGACGCGTGTGTGCTGGTGACCGCGCGCGGCCGGTTGCAGCAGAACCTCCCGCCCGGCGGCGCCATGGTGGCGCTGGGCGTCCCCGAGGCCGATGTGCTGCCGCTGCTGGGCGACCGGGTGTCGATCGCGGCGGTGAACGGCCCCTCGTCGATCGTCATCGCCGGCGACGAGGACGCGGTGCTCGACATCGCCGGCCGGATGGAGGCCGAAGGACGCCCGGTCAAGCGGCTGCGGATCTCACACGCCTCGCACTCGCCCCGGATGGACCCGATGCTGCCCGAGTTCCGGGCCGTGGCGGAGAGGCTTACGTTCCATGAACCGGTGATCCGGATGACGACGTCGGAGCCGCAGACGCCGGAGCGCTGGGTGCGCCATGTGCGGGGCACCGTGCGGTTCGCCGACGACGTCGACTGGCTGGTCGAACAGGGCGTCACCGCGTTTGTGGAGGTGGGGCCGGACGCCGCGCTGGTCCCCATGATCGAGGAGTGTCTGGACGGCCGTGACGCCGTGGTGGTCCCGCTGCAGCGGCGCGACCGCGGCGAGCCGCGCGAGGCGATGCGGGCCCTGGCCCGCCTCTGCGTCCACGGCGTCGCCATGGATCTGCCGGGAATGCTGTCCGGCGGACGCTCCGTGGACCTGCCGACGTACGCCTTCCAGAGCGAGCGGTACTGGCTGGACGCCACCGCCGGACAGCCGTTGCTGGGACACCCGGTGGAACTGGCCGACGGCGGCGTGCTGCTGTCGGGCCGGCTGTCCCTGGGGACGCGCCCCTGGCTGACCGACCACCGTGTCCTCGGCCGGGCCGTGGTGCCGGGCACGGCCCTGCTGGAGATGGCCCTGGGCATCGGCGACGTGGTGGACGAGCTGACGATGCTGACGCCCCTGGTGGTGCCCGAGCGGGGCGAGGTCGAGGTGCAGCTGACGGCGGCCGCGCCCGACGAGTCCGGCCGGCGCCAGTTCCGTGTCCACGGCCGCCTCGACGGGGAGTGGCAGCTGCACGCCACGGGTCAGGTGGGGCCGTCCGACCCCGGTTCCGCATCCGCGGCAGCCGTGCTGACCGCGTGGCCGCCGGCCGGGGCGACGCCGGTGGAGCACGACAGCTGGTACGAGGAGCTGGCCGGGCGGGGTCTGGAGTACGGCCCGGCGTTCCGGAATCTGCGGGCGGTGTGGCGGGACGGCGACGACCTCTTCGTCGAGGTGTCCCTCCCGGGCGAGGCCGGCCCGTTCGCCGTTCATCCGGCGCTGCTCGACGCGGTGCTCCACCCGCTGGTGGCGGCGTACGCCGCCGGCCCCCTGATGCCGTTCTCGTGGCTGGGCGTACGGCCGGCCCGGGTGGGCGCGACCCAGTTGCGCGTACGGATCACGTCCACGGGCGAGAACCGAGCGTCGCTGACGGTCGCCGACGGCAGCGGCCTCGAGGTGCTGTCGGCCGACTCCCTCATGCTGCGACCGCTGGACGCGCGGCGGTTCGATCCGAAGCTGTTCCACGTCGAATGGCGTGAGGTTGCCATGTCGGGCGCCATGTCGGGCGACACGTCGGCCGACGCCACGGTGCTGTCCGTGCGGCCGGGTACGTCCGATGTGCCCGAGGACGCCAGGGCGACCGCGGAGTCCGTGCTCAAACAGGTGCAGGACTGGTTGCGGGACCACGACGACGACTCGGCGAGGCTCACGGTGGTGACCCGCCGCGCCGTGGCCGTGGAGCCGGGCGAGGACGTGGATCTGGCCGCCGCCACCGTGTGGGGCCTGCTGCGCCCCGTACAGACCGAGTTCCCCGGGCGCGTCGTACTGGTGGACACGGACGGTGAGATCACCGCTGACGCGCCGCCGTCCGCGGCCGAGCCGCAGCTCGCCCTGCGGTCGGGCCGGGCCTTCACGCCTCGGCTCGCCCGTGGCTCCGTTCCCGCGGCCGACCCCGACCGGCAGCCGCTCGATCCCGCCGGGACCGTACTGATCACCGGTGGCACCGGCGGGCTCGGCGCAGCCGTCTCCCGCTGGCTGGTGGCCCGCCACGGCGTACGGCATCTGCTGCTGGTCAGCCGCGGCGGCAAGGCCCCGGACGACCTGGTGGCGGAGTTGACCGCGGCGGGCGCGTCCGTCTCGGTGGCCGCCTGCGATGTCACCGACCGCGCCGCGCTGGCGGAGGTCATCGCGGCCGTTCCGGTCTCGGCGCCGCTGCGCGCCGTCATCCACGCGGCGGGGGCCATGGAGGACGCCGCCGCGCTGTCGCTCACACCGGACCGGCTGCACGCGGTGCTCTCGCCCAAGGTCGACGGGGCCTGGCAGCTGCACGAGCTGACCCGCGATCTGGACCTGTCGGCGTTCGTGCTGTTCTCCTCGGTCACGGCCACGGTCGGATTCGCCGGTCAGGCGAACTATGCCGCGGCCAATGCCTTCCTCGACGGCCTCGCCCACCGTCGGCGCGCGCTGGGACTGCCCGCGGTCTCGCTCGGCTGGGGGCTCTGGGAGCGGAGCACCGGCCTCACCGAACGGCTCGGCGAGGCCGACAAGGAGCGGGTCCGCCGGATGGGCATACGACAGCTGCGCACCGACGACGGCCTGGCCCTGCTCGACCTGGGGCTGTCCGCGGACCGGGCCCATCTGGTGCCCGCCTGGGTCGATCTGTCCGGGCCCGACATCGACCCGCCGGCCATCCTCCGTGGCCTGGCCCCGGCCGGCTCCTCCGGTGGCAGAAAGCGGGAACGCGCGCTGTCGTCGTCGGACGCGGCGACGGGGGACGCTCCGCAGACCCTGCGGGACCGGCTGCTCACCATGGCCCAGCACGACCGGGAGTTGACGGTGCGGCGGGTGGTGCAGGCCGAGATCGCGACCGTACTCCGCAGGTCGGGGCCGGGCACCGTGCCACCCGACCGCGGCTTCATGGACCTGGGCTTCGATTCGCTGACCGCGCTGGAGCTGCGGCAACGGCTCGGGGCGCTCACCGGGCTGAAGCTACCGCCCACCATGATCTTCAACCATCCGACTCCGGGGGCCCTGGCGCAGCACCTGCTGCAACAGCTCGTACCGGACGAGCCACCCGCCGAACAGCCGCCGCCACCCACCGATCAGCCCTCGGTGCTGGCCGAGCTGGACCGGCTGGCGGTCAGCATGGCCGCCGTCGGGGACGAGAGCGTGCGATCGGCCGCCACCGAGCGCCTGTGGGAACTGCTGGCGGCGGTGACCGCCGGATCGGATGTGGCGGAGCCGTTGACCGACCTGGAAATCGTGTCGGCGGGCGAAGAGGAGTTGTTCGCCTTGATCGACGATGAGCTGGGGGACCTTCAACCGTGAGCAACGAGAAGCTGCTTGACTACCTCAAGCGCGTCACCGCCGAACTGCGTCAGACCCGCGGCAGGCTGGCCGAGCTCGAGGCGTCCGCCCCGGAGCCGATCGCGATCGTGGGCATGGCCTGCCGGTTTCCGGGAGGTGTGGCCTCGCCCGAGGACCTGTGGCAGCTGGTCCACGACGGGGTGGACGCCGTTTCTGAGTTCCCCCGGGACCGGGGCTGGGACCTCGACGCGCTGTACGACCCCGACCCGGAGCAGACCGGCACCAGCCTGACCCGGCACGGCGGATTCCTGCACGACGCGGCGGAGTTCGACGCCGGCTTCTTCGGCATGTCGCCGCGCGAGGCGTTGGCCACCGACCCGCAGCAGCGGCTGCTGCTCCAGGCGTCGTGGGAGGCGCTGGAGCGGGCGAGCATCGCCCCGTCCTCGTTGCGCGGCAGTCGGACCGGTGTCTTCACCGGCGTGATGTACAGCGACTACGGGACGCGGCTGGTGCGGGACACCGGCGGCTACGAGGGTCAGCTGATGACCGGCAGCCTCCCGAGCGTGGCGTCGGGCCGGGTGGCCTACACCTTCGGTTTCGAGGGCCCGGCGGTGAGTGTCGACACGGCGTGTTCCTCGTCATTGGTGGCATTGCACCTGGCGGCGCAGGCGTTACGGGCGGGGGAGTGTTCGCTCGCACTGGCCGGTGGGGTCACGGTGATGTCCACGCCGCGGACCTTCGTGGAGTTCTCGCGGCAGCGTGGAGTGTCGCCCGACGGGCGGTGCAAGGCGTTCTCGGACGCGGCCGACGGCGCCGGGTGGGCCGAGGGAGTCGGGATGCTGGTGCTGGCGCGGCTGTCGGACGCGCGGCGCAACGGGCACCGGGTGCTGGCGGTGGTACGGGGCTCGGCGGTCAACCAGGACGGCGCCTCCAGCGGTCTGACGGCGCCGAACGGACCGTCGCAGCAGCGGGTCATCCAGGACGCGCTGGCCTCGGCGGGGCTGTCCCCGGTGGAGGTCGACACGGTCGAGGCGCATGGCACCGGGACCCGGCTGGGCGACCCGATCGAGGCGCAGGCGCTGCTGGCGACATACGGGCAGGAGCGGACGGAGCCGCTGTGGCTGGGGTCGTTCAAGTCGAACATCGGTCATGCGCAGGCGGCGGCGGGTGTCGGCGGTGTGATCAAGATGGTGATGGCGATGCAGGCCGGTGTTCTTCCGGCGACGTTGCATGTGGATGAGCCGTCGTCGCATGTGGACTGGTCGGCGGGGGCGGTGGAGCTGCTGACGGAGCGGCGGGCGTGGCCGGTGGTCGATCGGCCGCGGCGGGCGGGTGTCTCGTCGTTCGGGATCAGCGGGACCAACGCGCATGTGATCGTGGAGCAGGCACCGCCCGACGAGCCTGGGGATGTTGCCCCGGTGGCGGACGGCCCGGTGCCGGTGGTGGTGTCGGCCAGGTCCGAGGCCGCGTTGCGGGCTCAGGCGGCCCGGCTGCGGGAGTGGGTGGCCGCCGATGCCGAGTTGGGCCCGGCGGATGTGGGCTATTCGTCGGTGACGACGCGGTCGGCGCTTGAGCACCGTGCCGCGGTGGTGGCCGCGGACCGCGAAGAGCTGCTGGCGGGCCTGACCGCCCTGGCGGCCGGGGAGGCGTCCCCCGATGTGGTCGAGGGCGCCGTCGTGCCGGAGTCCGGCATGGTGTGGGTGTTTCCCGGCCAGGGATCGCAGTGGGCCGGGATGGCCCGCGGGCTGAGCGAGACGTTCCCGGTGTTCGCGGAGCGGCTGGAGGAGTGTGAGCGGCTGCTGAGCGCCCACGTCGACTGGTCGCTACGGGAAGTCCTCGAGGACGAGGAGGCGCTGGCGCGGGTCGATGTCGTACAACCCGCGCTGTGGGCGGTGATGGTGTCCCTCGCCGAGGTGTGGCGCTCGCTCGGTCTTGAGCCGTCGGCCGTCGTCGGCCACTCGCAGGGCGAGATCGCCGCCGCGTGCGTGGCCGGAGCGCTGTCCCTCGCCGACGGCGCGCGGATCTCCGCCCTGCGCAGCCGGGCCCTGCGCGCCCTGGCCGGTCGCGGCGGCATGCTGTCGATCGTCGCGTCGGAGCCCTGGGTCCGTGAACAGCTGGAGCCGTTCGGCGACCGGGTGTCGATCGCCGCGGTGAACGGCCCGAACACGGTGGTGGTGTCGGGTGACCGGGAGGCGCTGGACGGGCTGATCGACGAGTGGAGCGGCGAGGAGGTGCGGGTGCGGCGGATCGCCGTGGATTACGCCTCGCACTCCGCCCATGTCGAGGAGATTCGCGAGGAGTTGTTGGCGGGGCTTGCGCCGGTCGCCCCGCGTGCGGTGGAGGTGCCGTTCTTCTCCACGGTGACCGCGGGCCGGCTCGACACCGGGGAGCTGGACTCCGGCTACTGGTACCGGAACCTTCGCGAGCCGGTGCGGTTCGAGGCGGCGGTGCGCGCCCTGGCGGACGACGGCCACGGCGTGTTCCTCGAGGTCAGTCCCCACCCCCTGCTGACGATGGCGATCGGTGACACCGTGGCGTCCGCGGTGGCGCAGGGCACGCTGCGCCGCGAGGAGGACCCGATCCGGCGGCTGCGGCTGTCCGTGGCCGCGCTGCACGCGAGCGGTGTCCCGGTCGACCTGCGCCCGGTGGTCGGGTCCGGCCGCGTCGTGGAGCTGCCGACGTACGCCTTCGAGCGCAAGCCGTACTGGCTGGTGGAGCCGGAACCCCTGCTGGGCGCGGCCGTCGAGCTGGCGGACGGCGACCAGAAGGTCCTGGCCGGGCGGCTGTCGCTGGGTACCCACCCGTGGCTGGGCGATCACCGCGTACGCGGCCAGGCCGTGGTGCCGGGGACCGCGCTGCTGGAGATGGCGCTCCAGGCCGGGGCCGAGGTGGACGAACTGACCATGCAGGCGCCCGTGGTGGTCCCCGACCAGGGTGAGGTCGAGATCCAGCTGCGCGTGGGCACCGCCGACGACGGGGGCTACCGGCCGCTGCGGCTGCACAGCCGGGTCCAGGGCTTTGACTGGCGGCTGCACGCGACCGGCGCCGTCGTCGACCGCGGCGGGCCCGCGGACGCGACGGGCCTCGGGGAGTGGCCGCCGCCGGCCGCCGAGCCGGTGGACCTGTCCGACTGGTACGACGACCGCGAGGCCCGAGGCATTCAGTACGGGCCGGGCTTCCGCGGTCTGCGCCGGCTGTGGCGGTACGGCGAAGAGCTGTTCGCCGAGGTCTCCCTGGCCGCGCCGATCCGCCCCGCACTGCTCGACGCCGCCCTGCACGCCCTGGACATGACGACGCCCGCGCTGCCGTTCTCCTTCAGCGGCGCCCGCTGGCTGGACCAGGACGCGGCGGCGGAGCTGACGAGCCTGAGGGCGCGGATCACCCCGTGCTCGGACGGCGCGGTCGCCGTGTACCTCACCGACGGCATCGGACGGGGCGTCCTGTCGGTCGACTCGCTGACGCTGCGCCCGATCGGCGCCCCGACACACGACGGCTCGCTGTTCGAACTCGGCTGGATCGCCGCACGCGCCGAAGGAACCGCCGACGTCGCCGACGTCACGGTCCTGCGCTGCCCGGCCGGCGACGGCGACACGCCGTCCCGGCTGCAGGAGGTGACCTCCCGGCTCCTCGGCGACCTCCAGTCGTGGCTCACCGGCGCGGAGAGCGACGACTCGCGCCTGGTGGTGGCGACCACCGGCGGCGCGGCGGATCCGGTCACGGCCGCGGTGTGGGGCCTGGTGCGCTCCGCCCAGACGGAGAACCCGGACCGGATCGTGCTCGTCGACATCGACAACACCGGCAACACCGGCGACGCCGACGATATGGACGGTCTGTCGCAGGCGCTGCCGAGCGTGCTGGCGTGCGGCGAGCCGCAGGTCCTGGTGCGCGGTGCCGAGCTGCGCGTACCGCGGCTCGTACACGCCGGGGTGCCGGTGACCCAGACTCCGGCGCTGACCGACGGCACGGTGCTGATCACCGGGGCGTCGGGCACGCTGGGCGGGCTCGTGGCGCGGCATCTGGTGACCGAGGGCGGGGTCCGCGACCTGGTGCTGGTCAGCCGTAGTGGAGCGGTGGCGCTCGCCGAGGAGCTGACCGAGCTGGGCGCGTCGGCCTCCTCGGTGGTCTGCGACACCGGTGACCGTGACGCGCTCGCCGCGGTGCTCGCGGAGATACCACGGGACAGGCCGCTGCGCGCCGTCGTGCACACCGCCGGGACCCTCGACGACGGTGTGATCGGTTCGCTGACGCCGGACCGGCTGCGGTCCGTCCTGGCGGCCAAGGCCGACGGCGCCTGGCATCTGCACGAGCTGACCCGCGATCTGGACCTGTCGGCGTTCGTGTTGTTCTCCTCCGTCGCCGCCACGCTGGGCACCGCGGCGCAGGGCAACTACGCCGCCGCGAACGGGTTCCTCGACGGGCTGGCCCGGCACCGCTGTGACCTCGGCCTGCCGGCGGTGTCGCTGGGCTGGGGGCTGTGGGCGGAGCGCAGCGGCCTGACCGGCCGGCTCGACGAGGCCGACCTGGCGCGGCTCGGCGAGGCCGGGGTGCGCGCGATGGACACCGAAGTGGCGCTGGCGCTGTTCGACGTCGCCCTCGGCGCGGACCGTCGGGTCCAGGTGCACGGGCAGCAGATGGGCGCGGT
>NZ_MUNE01000244.1 GCF_002154605.1 Streptomyces milbemycinicus
CGGCGGATGGCCTGCCGCCCCCGGCCCCGGCACGCCCCCGGCCGCCCAGGGCGGACCGGCCATGCCCGCCCTCCCCGCCGCACGCACCCCCGAACAACAGCAGAACAACTGGGAGCAGCCCCCGAGCGGCCAAGCCGCGCCGGACGGCCCGTACGACACGGACGAGGGTCCGTACGACGCCTACGACACGGGCGAGATGGACGACGCCCCGCAGCCCACCGGGCGGCGGCGGGCCCGGCGGCCGTTGGCCGACGAGCAGTCGGCGCCTGGCGGGATGCCCGCCGTGGAAGAGGGCGCGCCCCAGCCGGGCGCCTGGCCGGGCGGCCCCGTGCAGCCCCAGCCCCAGCCCTTGCCTCAACCCCAGCGCCGGCCGCAGCAGTTGCCTGCCGAGGCCGGGCCGGGCCCCGACGCCTCACAGGGGCGCGCGATCAGCGTGCGGACCTTGGGGCAGGGCGTGCCGTTCGCGCAGCAGGTCTCGGAGCAGCACCCGCACCACCCGCAGGGCCAGCCCCAGACGCCGTCCGGCGGCACGGCCGCGGCCGGGGCCTCGGGCAGGCGGCGCAAGCTGGCGGCCCGGCCCGACCCGGCGGCCCCGGCCACCTCGGCCGAACTCGAACCGGCCGGCCGCGCCCAGCCGCCCCACCCCGGAGCCCAGCCACGTCCCCAGCAGGGGCCCGGACCGGGGCGCCCCGGCTCGCCCCAGACCGCGGGCCGCGCCTTCGCGATCGGCGCGCCCGACGAGGGCGCCGAGGGCCCGGAGCCGCTGGACGGGCCGAATGGCGCCATCGAGATCGTCGACGACCGCACCCCGCCGCCCGACGACGAGCTGCCGCCCGAGCCCCTGGACAACCCGCGCCGGCTGCTCGTATGGCCCGCGCCGGACATGTCCACGCAGCAGGCCCTCAGCGACCGCGGCTACCGTCCGGTGATCGTGCACTCGCGCGAGGAGGTGGACGCGCAGATCGCGGCGTACCCGGCCGCGCTGTTCGTCGACCCGCTGACCGGGCCGATCACCCGTACGGCGCTGCAGTCGCTGCGTACGGCGGCGGTCGCCGCCGAGGTGCCGGTGCTGGTGACGGCGGGGCTCGGCCAGGCGTCGCGCGAGGCGGCGTACGGTGCCGACCCGGCCGTCCTGTTCAAGGCGCTCGCGCCGCGCGACAGCGAGCAGCACCCGCCGCGGGTCCTGCTGATCGAGGAGCACCAGCCGATCTCCGAGGCGCTGACGGCGACGCTGGAGCGGCGCGGTATGCAGGTCGCGAGGGCGGCGACGGACGCGGACGCGGTGGCGCTCGCCGCGCAGATGCGGCCGAATCTGGTGGTCATGGACCTGATGCAGGTGCGCCGCCGCCGGGCCGGGATCGTGGACTGGCTGCGCGGGAACGGGCTGCTCAACCGCACCCCGCTGGTCGTCTACACCTCCGCCGACATCGATCCGGCCAACCTGTCGCGGCTGAGTTCGGGCGAGACCGTGCTGTTCCTCGCGGAGCGCTCGACGAGCACGGAGGTGCAGGGGCGGATCGTGGATCTGCTGGCCAAGATCGGCAACAACTGAGTCCGTGCCGCCGTGGCCGCCGCCCTGGCCAGTCCACTCCGGGCCGGCCGGCGGGCGGCGTTATGACCTGGGCGGTGACGACCAGGCCGGTTATGCCCCGGGCCGTCATGACCGGGGCCGTTATAACCGGGGCCGTTATGACCCGTCCGTGCCGGTGAGGCGTCGGACGGCCGTACGGAGCGATTCGCGCAGCTGTGCCGCGTCCTCCTCCGTCTCGCCGACGAGCAGATTGCGGAACTGCGACACGGCGATGGGCCAGCCCGCCAGCGCGCTGATGATGAACACCAGGTGCTCCGGTGGGAGGTACCGCTCGATCGCGCCCTTCTCCTGCGCGGCGGCGAAGGCGGCTGCCTTCGCGGCGTAGTACTCCCGGCGCTCCTGTTCGCGCTGGACCTCGAAACCGCCGCTTCCGTACTCCAGGCCCTCCCAGAGCATCAGCCGCAGCAGCTCGGGGCGCTCGGCGTGGTAGGCCATCAGCCGGTCCAGATAGCCGTCGGGGTTCTCGGGGTCGGGCGGAACCGCGGCCGCGAGGTCCAGCATGGCGTGTTGGACCACCTGCCTGAACAGCTCGGCCTTGTCGCCGAAGTAGGCGTAGATGAGCTGCTTGTTGGCCTTCGCCTCGCGGGCTATGCGATCGATGCGGGCGCCCGCGATGCCGTGGGCGGCGAACTCCGCGGTGGCCGCCGCGAAGATCCGGGCTTTGGTCGCCTCCGCGTCCCTTGTCGGTGCCATGGAGCCAGGGTAACCAACTATCTGGTTGACAACGTCTTCCTGAAGCCCGCAGACTCACAACCAACCAGTTAGTTGTCATCCCAGCCCGGCCCGGAGCGAACCCCGCGCGGAGGTTTATCAGCGATGACGGGTACGAATACGGTCACACCGACCGCGACCAGTCACCCCACCAGCCCCAGCACCACCACCAGCACCGAGACCCGCACCCACGCCCGTACTCGCGCCCGGCGCGATGGCCCGCCCACCGGCGTGTTCCTCGCGGTCGTCGCCCTGTGCACCGCCGTGACCGCCGCCAACATCTACCTCGCCGCGCCGCTTCTCAACCTCATCGCCCATGACCTCGGCGTCGCCCCGTCGGCCGCCGGGTGGATCGCCTCCGTCGCCCAGCTCGGCTACGCGGCCGGGCTGCTGCTCTTCGCGCCCCTCGGCGACACCGCCGACCGCCGCCGCCTGGTCGGCGCGCTGTCCGCCGCGGCGGCCGCGGCCCTGGTCGTCGCGGGGCTGGCGCCGGGGCTGCCCGCGCTCGGTGCCGCCGTGTTCGCGGCCAGCGCCGCCACGGTCGTACCGCAACTGCTGGTGCCGCTCGTCGCCGAACGCGCCCCCGCCGCGCGGCGCGGTCGCCACCTCGGCGTCGTCGTCGCGGGGCTGTTCGCCGGAGTGGTCGCGGCGCGGGTGCTGGGCGGTCTCGCCGGGCAGGCGTACGGCTGGCGCGCGGTCTTCCTCGGCGCGGCGGGCCTCACCGCGCTCATCGGCCTGGCGACCGCCGTACTGCTGCCCGCAGAGACCCGCCCGCGGACGAAAACCGACCCGCTGACGGCCCTCAAGGGCATCGCCCGGGTGCCGCGGGTGCTGGCCGCCTCCGCCGAGCTGCGGAGCGCATGTCTGCGACAGGCCGGGATGTACGGGGCGTGGAGCGCCCTGTGGACGGCCCTGGCCCTGCTGCTCACCGGGCCCGGCTACGGGATGTCCACGGGTACGGCCGGGCTGTTCGGCCTCTTCGGGCTGACCGCGAGCGCCGTGGGGCCGCTGGCCGGCGGGCTGGTGGACCGGTTCGGGGTGGCCCGGGTGGTCGGCTTCGCGTACGTGCTCGCCGCCGTCTCCGTACCGCTGTTCTGGCTCGGCGGCTCGTGGATCTGGGCGCTGTGCGCGGCGGCGGTGCTGCTGCACGCGGGGCTGATGGCGGGACAGGTGGCCAACCAGACCCGGGCCCTGACCGCGACCGCCTCGCCGGCCACGGCCAACACCGCTTACATCGTCGCGGCGTTCATCGGCGGGGCGGCCGCCTCCGCGCTCGCCGCGCCGGCGTTCGGGCACTGGGGCTGGGGCGGGGTGTGCGCCGTCGCCGCCTGCTGGCTGGCCCTGGGCTGGCTGGGCGCCGCCGGGCGCCCCGGTCGTACCGCCCGTACCGCCCGTGCCGCCCGTGGCGCCCGTACGCGCTGAACGCTTTCGGGTGCATCGGGGCATACAGGGGGCGCGGCTGGTCGTCCGCGCCCCCGTCGGCCGTCCGACCGAGCCCCGTCACGTTCAGCCCGGGCAGGCCGGGTGAGCCAGGCCGGAGCAGGCCAAGTGCGATGGATCGGAGCAGATCAGGCCAGCTGTGTGACTTCCAGCTCGCCATCCGCGTAACGCCTGCGGATGACCTTCTTGTCGAACTTCCCGACGCTCGTCTTCGGCACCTCCTCGATCAGCGCCCAGCGCTCGGGCAGCTGCCAGTGCGCGACCCGCTCCGAGAGGAACGCCCGAAGCGCCTCGTAGCCGATGCCGGAGCCGTCCTTGAGCACCACCGTCGCCAGGGGGCGCTCCCCCCACTTCTCGTCCGGTACCGCCACCACCGCCGCCTCGGCGACATCGGGGTGGGCCATCAGGTGGTTCTCCAGCTCCACCGACGAAATCCATTCGCCGCCCGACTTGATGACGTCCTTGGCCCGGTCGGTCAGCGTCAGGAAGCCGTCCTCCGTTATGGCGCCGACATCGCCGGTCTTCAGCCAGCCGTCCGGAGTGAACTTGTCCTCCGGGCGGAAGGGCTCGCCCTCGGCCCCGCCGAAGTACGCGCCCGCGATCCAAGGGCCGCGCACCTCCAGCTCGCCCACCGATGTGCCGTCCAAGGGCACGAGCTCGCCGTCGGCCGAGGTCAGCCGGTACTCCACCGAAGCCGGGAACAGGCCCTGGGACTCCCGGTACCGCCACTCCTCCTCCGCCGTGAGACCAGCGGGCGGATGGGCCACGGACCCGAGCGGCGAGAGCTCCGTCATGCCCCACGCGTGTACGACCCGGATGCCGTGCCGCTCCTCGAACGCCTTCATCAGGGACGGCGGGCAGGCCGCCCCGCCGATGTAGACCTCGCGCAGGCTGGACACGTCTCGCGGCCTCGCGTCGAGCTCGGCCAGCAGCCCCTGCCAGATGGTGGGGACGGCGGCGCTGACGGTCGGCCGGACTGTTTCGATCATGTCGGCGAGCGGTCCGGGCTGCAGAAAGCGGTCGGGCATCAGGATGGAGGCGCCCGTCATGAATGCGGAGTGCGTGGTGCCCCACGCGTTCGCGTGAAACATCGGCACCACAGGCAACACCATCTCCTTCCCGGACATGCCGAAGCCCTCAACACTGTTGATCTGCATCGAGTGCAGATAGATCGAACGGTGGCTGTAGGCCACGCCCTTGGGGTCACCGGTCGTGCCGGAGGTGTAGCACAGCGCCGCCGCCCGACGCTCGTCGATGACGGGCCAGGGATAGCGCACGGGACGGCCCTCGATCAGCTCCTCGTAGTCGTGGACGGTGGCCCGACAGCCGTCCAGCACGGAACGGTCTCCCGGCCCGGCCACGACCACATGCTCGACGGACTTCAGCCCCGGCAGAAGCGGGGCGAGCAGCGGCAGCAGCGAGCCGTTGACGATGATCACGCGGTCGGCGGCGTGATTGACGACCCAAGTCAGCTGGGCGGCGGGCAGACGCAGATTGAGGGTGTGCAGCACGGCGCCCATCGAGGGCACCGCCAGATACGCCTCCAGGTGCTCACAGTTGTTCCACATGAGCGAGCCCACGACCTGGCCCTCTTCGACACCGAGCTCGTCGTGCAGGGCGTTCGCTAGCTGGATGGACCGCAGGCCCACCTCGTGGAAGGTACGGCGCTGCGGCTCGCCATCACCGGTCCAGGTGACGACCTGAGCCTTGCCATGCGCGAGCGCCCCATGGACGAGGATGCGGGTCACGGTCAGCGGTACGTCCTGCATCGTGCTGAACACCGGGGCCTCCAGGGTGCGGGTTTACGCGCGGGTCAAGGTGTCCGCCGATTGTGCAGCCGACCGGGCGGTATGTCACTACCCGGTGGTCACCACACCGGACCCGCTCCCCTGGTTCGGGCAGGTGGCTCGGGCAGGTGGCTCAGGCAGCCCGGGTGAGGGCCGGGTCATCGCGCAGTTTGCCGAGGGCGCGCGAGACGGCGCTCTTGACCGTGCCCACGGACACTCCAAGCACCTCGGCCGTCTGAGCCTCGCTCAGGTCCTCGTAATACCTGAGGACGACCATGGCCCGCTGCCGGTCCGGCAGCCGCAGCACCGCGCGCCACATCGCGTCCCGCAACACCTGCTGTTCGGCGGGGTCCGGAGCGGGGACCGGATCCGGCTCGGGCAGCTCCTCGCACACAAACTCGTCGACCTTGCGCTTACGCCACTGCGAGGTCCGCGTGTTCACCAGCGCCCGGCGGACATAGCCGTCCAGCGCGTTGTGGTCCTCTATCCGCTCCCACGCCAGATACGTCTTGGCCAGCGCGGTCTGCAGCAGGTCCTCCGCGTCCCAGGCGTTCGCGCTCAGCGCGCGGGCGGTGCGCAGCAGCACCGGCCCCCGCGCCCGCACATACGACGCGAAGCACGGGAACGCGGCGGTGGACGCGCCGTTGCACACACTCGTGGTCATACCTCCCACGCTAGGAGCGGGCCGTGGGCCGGGGATCGGCCGTAAGTGCCGAAGCCGCCTCAGCCTCAGGTTGTAGGGGTAGGGCTGGCACCACCTCCTGCGGGGGGAGGGGCGGCGCAGACGACGTCAGGGTTGTGCCCCAAGGGTGGGATGGGGCGGGGGAGTCAGCCGATGATCGCCACGGGTGCGTCGACCTTGTTGCGGTCGATATGCAGGGTCCGGCCGCCGTGCTTCTCGGTGACATTGCCCACGTACTGGTGGATACGGCGGTGCGGATGCCAGGCGCTCTTGGGCAGGACCGGTTCACCGGACAGCGAAGCCTTCCCGCTCCACCGCGCGAACCACATCACGGAGGGGAGGTGGTGCTTACCGGCCTCACGGGCCTTCTCCAGATGCAGCACCCCCGACTCGGCGCTGCTGTAGAAGCCCGGGAAGTAGCCGTGTGAGCGCACTTCACGGCACCAGCCGCGGATGAAGGAGAGGGTGGTCTTGGCACAGCTGGTGCGCGTCTGGTCGTACGCCTCCATGTCGAGGTAGAGCGCGCTGCGCTTCTTGATGGCCAGCGCCTTGGCGCGCTTGACCGCGTCCTTGCCTTCCTCGCGCCCCTGCGAGGTGGGCTTGCTGCCGATGGTGACGTGCTTCTTGTTCGTGTTGCGGACGCAGGGGGACTGGGAGCCGACGTAGATGGGCAGCACCCGCCAGCCGATGTCGCGGGTCCCCCGCATCCAGGAGACGGTGAGGTTCGGCTGGTTCGGGCAGGCCCGGCCCCGGCCGCCGTAGTAGACGCCGACCGCCCGGTACTTGGAGCTGTTCCAGGCGCGCAGGGTCGCGAGCGAGGGGGCCTGGCAGGTGTCGAGGGCCCAGCCCTGGAAGACCTTGGCGCCCAGCGGCCGTGGGTCGGGGAGGGCCGCCGCCGGGGCGAAGCCGGGCACTGCCGCCGGAGCGAAGCCGGGGGCTGCCGCCGGGGAGGAGGCGGCGGAAGGGGCGCCGACGATCAGCGTGGCCAGCGTCGCGGACAGGCCGATCGCACATCCGACGATCTTCCATCTGATCTTCTTTCTTCGGTCCATATGAGGAGTCAAAGTGCCGGTGGGGGGACCGGGCCCGCAGACACGCGCGCGGTTCAGCCGTCTGCCCCGATGAGCAGCCCGGATGTCGGTACCCCGGTGCCCGCCGTGACCAGGACGCGGGCCGCGTGCGGGACCTGGTTCACAGAGGTGCCGCGTATCTGGCGGACCGCTTCGGCTATCCCGTTCATCCCGTGCAGATACGCCTCCCCGAGCTGGCCGCCGTGGGTGTTGAGCGGCAGCGCGCCGTCGGCGACAAAGCCGGGGGCCTCCCCTCGCCCGCAGAAGCCGAACTCCTCCAGCTGCATCAGCACAAACGGCGTGAAGTGGTCGTAGAGGATGCCCACGTCGATGTCGTCGGGGGTCAGCCCACTGCTGCGCCACAGCTGGCGCGCGACCACTCCCATCTCGGGCAGTCCGGTCAGATCGTCCCGGTAGAAGCTCGTCATCTGCTCCTGCCCGCGGCCCGCGCCCTGCGCCGCGGCGGTGATCACGGCGGGCCGACGCGGCAGATCGCGCGCCCGCTCGACGCTGGTGACCACGAGGGCCTGGCCTCCGTCGGTTTCCTGGCAGCAGTCCAGCAGCCGCAGCGGCTCGACGATCCAGCGGGAGGCGGCGTGGTCGGCGAGGGTGATCGGCTTGCCGTAGAAGTACGCGTCCGGGTTGGTGGCGGCGTGGCGGCGGTCCATGACGGCCACATGGCCGAAGACATCCGGAGCCAGGCCGTAACTGTGCAGATAGCGCTGCGCGGCCATGGCGACCCAGGAGGCGGGGGTCAGCAGGCCGAAGGGCAGCGCCCAGCCGAGCGCGGTGCCTTCGGCCGACGGCTCGCGGTGCTGCACCCCGGACCCGAAGCGGCGGCCGGAGCGCTCATTGAACGCGCGGTAACAGACGACGACGTCGGCGACGCCCGTGGCCACGGCGAGCGCGGCCTGCTGAACGGTGGCACAGGCGGCTCCCCCGCCATAGTGAACGCGGGAGAAGAACGAGAGCTCGCCGATGCCGCACGCCTGCGCCACGGTGATCTCGGGGCTGGTGTCCATGGTGAAGGTGACCAGCCCGTCGACGTCGGCGGGGGTGAGCCCGGCGTCGTCCAGGGCGGCCTGCACGGCCTCGACGGCCAGCTTCAGCTCGCTGCGGCCGGAGTCCTTGGAGAACTCGGTGGCCCCGATCCCCACGACGGCCGCCCGGCCGCCGAGCGTGTCGGCTCCGCGGACACTCATCGGGCCCCCCTCTGCGGGGAGTCCGCCTCGCCATGGGGGAAATCCAGGGACAGCCTCAGGGTGACCTTGCCCATGACATGGTTCCCGATGCCGTTGCGCCCGGTCACCGACACCTCCGCGGTGCCGTCGGTGACCGCCGTGACCTGTCCGGTCAGCACCATCTCATCGCCGGGGTAGTTGGGGGCGCCGAGCCGGATGGCGACCTTCTGGAGCCGGACGTGCGGCCCGAAGTGATCCGTGATGTACCGGCCGACCAGGCCATTGGTCGTCAGGATGTTCATAAAGATGTCCGGGGAGCCCTTCTCCTTGGCCGCCTCGGCATCGTGGTGGACGTCCTGGTAATCGCGGGACGCGATCGCACCGGAGACGATGAGGGTCCGGGTGATCGGAATACGCAGCGGCGGCAGCTCGTCGCCGACCCGGACCGTCATCCGGCCACCCCCGTCAGCTCATCGCCCAGCTCGGCCAGGAGCCCGGGCGCCGGTCCGAGATATGCGTCCAACTGCCGGCCCCACAGAAAGTGCCGGTGGACCGGGTGCTCCACATCGGCGCCGATGCCGCCGTGCAGATGCTGGCCCGAGTGCACCACCCGCTTGCCCGCCTCACAGGCCCACCAGGCCGTGGTGAGCGCATGGGTGGCGGCTGGCAGGCCCTGGTCGTAGCGCCAGGCCGCCTCGTACGCCGTGACCCGGATGGCCTCGGTGTCCATATGGGCGTCCGCCGCGCGCATCAACACGCCCTGGTGGGTGGAGAGCGGGCGGCCGAACTGCTCCCGAACCGCGGTGTGGTGGACCACCCGGTCGAGCGAGCCCCGGCAGACCCCGGCCTGCAGCCCGGCGAACGCGGTGCGGGCCCGGCCGAGCACATCGGCATGGGTCCCCTCGCCGCCAAGCAGCTCGGCGGGCACGCCGTCCAGGGTCAGCCGGCCCGCCGCCCACGGCGCGGTGGTCTCAACGGATTCGACCAGGGCGGCGCCGTCCCCGTCCGCAGCGGTTCCGTCCGCCTCGGCCCCGGCGGCTTCGGTCCTGTTGTCTTCGGTCCCGCCGCCCTCGGTCTTGTCAGCTTCGGTCTTGTCGGCTTCGGTCCCGGCGGCGTGGACGTCGACCAGGAAGCAGCGCGGCTCCGCCCGTAACCCCGCAGAGGCCGCGGGGCCCGCCTCCGCGCCCTGGGCCGCCTCCGCCTCATGTCCCGCTCCCGCCTCATGGGCCCACACCAAGACGTCTGCCGGCACCAGGACATGGGTCGCCGCCCGGAGCCAGGGCACGGCAGGGAAGGTGCCGCTCAACCGCCAGCCGTGCGCCGTCCGACGAGCGGTGGCCACCCCCGAGCCGAAGGCGCCCGTCGCCACCGCGGTGCCCTCCCGCAGGGCGGGCAGCAGCCGGTCGCGCTGCTCCGCCGTGCCATGGACGGCCACCGGCAGCACTCCATATGCACATGTCACCGCGAGCGGCACCTGGGCGGTGGTCCTGCCCTGCTCCTCCAGCAGCAGAACGAGCCCGACGAGGCCGATCTCCTCCACGGCAGCCGGAAGCCCCGCGGCGCACAGCGCCTTCCACAGCTCGGCGTCCGTGCCGGTGCCGAGGGCGGACAGCCGCTCGTGGGTGGACAGGTCGCCGAAGATCTCGGCCGCCAGCTCGCGCGCGGCTCGCTGCTCCTCGGTGGGCGCGAAGTCCATCAGGCCACCGCCCCTCGGAAGACGGGAAGCTCCAAGTCGGCGTCCACGCGGAGAAATTCCAGCTCGACGGGCATACCGATGCGGACCTTGTCGTACGGCACCCCCGTGATGTTGCTGATCATCCGCACCCCTTCCGCGAGCTCGATCAGGCCTACGGCGTACGGAGGGTCGAAGGCCGGGAAGGGCGGGTGGTGCATGACGACATAGCTGAACACCGTCCCGGCGCCCGACGCCTCGACCGTCTCCCACTCCAGGCAGCCGCACGCCCCGCACCCGGGGAGCCAGGGGAAGCGGAGTGTCCCGCAGTCCGTGCAGCGCTGGATGAGCAGTCTGTGCTCGGCGACCCCCGCCCAGAAGCCGGCGTTGTCACGGTTGATCACGGGACGCGGACGCCTCGCCTCCTTCACCTCCGTCGTCCGCTCCTTCGCCGCCGATGAACGCCGCGCCGGGGCGTACTTGAGGATGCGGAAGCGGTGTTTTCCGACCAGTTCCCCACCCGCCCGGATGTCCATACGCGTCGTGACGAAGTGGCCGGAGCCCAGTTTGGTGGTCTTGCGCGGTGAGACCGACTCGATCACCGCGTCGAAGGTGACCCGATCACCCGGCCGCAAAGGGCGCAGATACTCCTGCTCGCAGTCCGTGGCGACAACCGAGGTGCAACCCGCCCCGTCGAGGAGGGCCAACAGCTCGTCGTACGCCTCGGACCGGATCGAGCCGCCCGTATGGCCGGACAGCCCGCCCATCGTCCACACCTGCAGCATCGTCGGCGGTGCGCTGGCCGGATAGGCGGGGTTGGTATCACCCATCGCCTCACACCAGTGCCTGATCATCGGCTCGTTGACCGCATCCCTGCCCTCGCCCCCGGCCACGGCCGCCCGGCCCTCGTACGCCCGCAGTCGCCCGTAAAAGTCATCGGTGCCGGAGCCACCACCAGCCACCTGCTCGCCGACCACCTGCTCGCCAATCGTCCGCTCGCCAACCGTCCGCTCACCGGTCATCGCTGCCCCCGCCGCATGCCGAGCCGCATCGTCGCCACGATTTCCCGCTGTACCTCACTCGCACCGCCCCCGAAGGTGTTGATCTGCGCGGCCCGGTTCATCCGCTCGAGCTCGCCGTCGCCGAACGCGCCCGGCGATCCCGCCCGGATCAGCCCCGCTTCCCCCACAATCTCCTGACACATCCTGTACACCTCGACGGCGCTTTCGGTTCCCGCGAACTTGACCCCGCTCGCATCCCCCGGGCTCAGCGTCCCCGCCCCCACAT
>NZ_MUNE01000245.1:0-9854 GCF_002154605.1 Streptomyces milbemycinicus
GGGCGTCGGCGCCGACGCCCTGGTCTACCTGGTGCCCGGGCAGGGCGCGGCGGACGGTGTGGCCATCCTCGTACGGCGTACCGGGGAGCCAACGGTGCTGCCGCTGCCGGGGCTCGGCGCGCACGGCCGCGAGCCGTTGGAGCGGTATCTGGACGCGGGTGCGCGGCGTTCGGCGGTGCCTGCGGGCGACTTGGACGCGTACGACGAGGCCCATCGGCGGTGGGAGGCTGCGCTGGAGGGGCTGTGCGACTGGGCGGGGCCTGCCGTGTTCGGGCCGGTGCTGGGCGCGCTGGGGGTCCGTACGGCGGATGGGCCGGATGAGCAGGCCCCTGTCCGGCTTGTGCTCGTGCCATGCGGCAATCTCGGTGCGGTGCCCTGGCACGCGGCGCGGCTCCCTGCGCCGTCGGCGTACAGGTATGTGTGCGAGGGCGTGGTCGTGTCGTATGCCGCGTCCGGTGGGGAGTTTCTGCGGGCGGCGCGGCGTGGGCGGATGGCGGCCGGTGAGCGTGCGGTGCTGGTGGACGATCCCAGCGGGGATTTGATGTGGGCGCAGGACGAGGTGGCGGCTCTGCGGGCCGCGTACTATCCCGATGCTCTGTTGTACGGATGGCACGAGAACGCGTCCGAGGGGGATGGCGGTACGCCCGAGGATGTCCTCTCCCACCTCCCCGGCAGTCCATCGCCTGCCTCGTTGCTGCATCTTGTGGTGCATGGTCTGGCCGGGCTGCGGCCCACCGACTCGGCGCTGCATCTTGCCGAGGGTGCTCAGGGATCCGGTCGGCTGACGGTAACCCACATCCTTGACGTCCCCGTCGAGGATCAGTCCGTCGTCGGGCCGTTGGTCGTGCTCAGTGCCTGTGAGACGGACCTCAGCAGCCGTGATCACGACGAGGCGCTGACCCCGACGACGGCGTTGCTGGCGCGTGGGGCCACGGATGTGGTGGGTTCGCGGTGGAAGGTGTCCGACAGCGCGTCCGCCGCGCTGATGGTGGTCTTCCACCACCATCTGACCGTGATGGGGCTGGCGCCGCCGGATGCGTTGCGGGCCGCGCAGCTGTGGATGCTCGACCCCAACCGGCGCCCCGTACCCGGGCTGATGGACGAGTTGTTGGCGGAGACCGAGGGCAATGTGAGGGGGCTGGCCCAGGTCGTGTCCTGGGCCGGGTTCATTCACCAGGGCAACCCCGCGGCCCAGGCCGCCGTGGCGGGAGGACCGGCATGACCACCAACGATCTGATGGAACTGCTGCGCCGGCATCTGCCGGAGATCCGCGCCTCGCTCACCGCCACGCAGTTCGCCCGCTTCCAGGACAGCGTGCGACGGCTCGGGGAGGTCGGGGACGACGGGCGGGCCATGCGCCTCGCGCTGCGCGAGGTGCGGCTGTGTCTGCTGCCCCTGCCGCGCGAGAACGAACTGCGCAGGCGGCTGGACCAGTTCCGCTCGGCGGGTGCCGCCCCGGCGGCGGTTCTGCCGGACGCGGATCAACTGGACGAGCTGATACGGCTGCTGGAGTCGGTGGACTGGCCGACGCTCGACCCCGCGAGCGCCGAGATCGCCCGGGGGGTCAGACGGCGGCTGCTGACCGCTCCCGCGCGCGGTCCGGAAGAGCTCACGGGCGCCGCCGCCCAGGACCCGGCCAGGGCCGGGCTCATCCGGCTGACCGACCCCGAGCTGGGGGACCGCTACCCGGACTTCCAGTTCGATCCGGATACCGGCGAGCCCCACCCGGTCGTGCAGCGGATCAACAGGCTGCTGCTGTCCGACCAGGACCCCTGGGGCGCGGCGGACTGGTGGCTCGCCGGCAACTCCTGGCTGCGCGACACGCCCGCCGCCCTCGTCGGACGGGTGCCGGACGCGCTGCTGACCGAGGCCGCCGCCGCGTTGGTGGGGGACGGGCGATGGTAGAGCAGGCTCCCTACGAGGACGCGCGGATGAGCCCGACCCTGGTCGGTCTGGAAGCGGGCACCGAGCTGTGGCGGTGCCATGAAACGGCGTACTGCTGCACCGAGTTCAACCCGGTCACCGCACACTCACACTTCGGCGGCAGCCGCTTCGACGGCACGGCCGAGGACCCGTATCCGTATCTGTACGCGGCCCTGGAACCGACCACCACCCTGGCCGAGGTGCTGCTGCGCGACATGGAGTTCACCTGGCCGGCCGGGACGCGTCAGGTGCCGTGGGCGAAGGCCGCGATCCGCTCGCTCTCCAAGCTGCGGGTGACCGAAGACCTCACGCTGGTCCGGCTGGTCAAGGAGGAGGACCTGGCCGGGGTGTTCCAGAACTCCTGGCTGCTGGAGACCGACGGGCCGGGCTATGCGCAGACCCGCGCCTGGGCGCGGGAGATCCGGCGCCAGGCGCCAGAGGCCCAGGGGCTGCTGTGGGAGTCGCGGCGGCACCGGGACCGCCGGGCGCTGGTGCTGTTCGGCGACCGCTGCGGGGCGGAGCCGCTGAAGGCGGTGCCGGGCTACGCCCACAACCTGGGAACCTTCGAGGGGGCGAGCGTGGCCAACGAACTCCTGGCTCCGCTGCGGGCGGTCATCGTGCCGCCCGGCATGCGGATGTGAGCGCGCGGGGCGGCACGGGGGTTGCTGCCCCGCGCCGGGCCGGGGTCAGCTGGCTCCGGTTCCGGGCCCGTACAGCCGTACGGTGATGCTGATCCGCAGACCGAGCCGGAGCTGGTCGTCGTCGCGCAGCGGGGTGCGGACGCCCGGCATGAGCTTGGCGCCGTTGATGAAGGTGCCGTTGTGGCTGCCCTCGGGCGGCTCCTCGGCCCAGGCGCGCCCGTCCGGCTCCACCGTGATCGACACATGGCGGCGGGAGACCTTCGGCCGGTCGGCGAAGACGGCGGCGGTGTCCGGCGCCCAGTCCGGGTGACGGCCCAGGGTGAGCGGTGCGCCGGGGCCGTGGCTGAGCTCCAGACACGGATCGGAGCAGATCAGCAGCACATGGGTGCGCGTACTGCCGCAGGATGCGCAGCGGGGGTCCCGAGAGGGGACCTGGGCGCGGCATTTCCAGCAGGGCGCCGACCCCTCGACCCCGGGCGGCCAGGTGTCAACGGGGTCGAAGTGGGGGCCGGGGGGTGCGGCCTCCCACGAGGTTCGCGGCTCAAGGGGCTCATCGTCCCCGGGCTCGGGAACGCTCGCCCAGCCATCCCTGCTCACCGGCCGCCACCCCGTACCACCCGCAGGTCCAGGGCCACCGTCCCGTCCCCGGCCGGTCGTACGCCGGTGACGGTGACCACCGTGCCCGCCAGCTCCTCCTGGTCGAAGAGCGCGCGGGCCAGCGGGTTGATCAGATGGGTCTCCAGCAGCATGCCGATGCCCCGGCCGCCGTTGTCGACGTCGGCCGTGCAGTGGGCGGAGAGCGCCTGATGCGCATCGTCGGAGAGGCGCAGATGCACGCCCTGCTCCTCCCGTAGCACCCGCTGGATGTTGCCGACCTGCGAGTTGAAGATCTCGGCGGCCACCTTTGCGTCGATGTAGTCGAAGACCACCACATTGCCGCCGAGCCGGTTCATCAGCTCCGGGCGGCCGATCTCCTCGACGAAGTGTTCCTTGACGTTGGTCAGAATGATCTCTTCCAGCTGGTGGTACGGCATGCCCGGCTCGGCCACCCGCCCCTCGCGCCGGCCCTCGCCGGTCCGTTTCCTGACCCCGAGGTTGGAGGTGAAGATCAGCACGCATTCGCTGAAGTACGTGGTGACCCCCTGCCCATCCGTGAGCCTGCCGTCCTCCAGTACCTGAAGGAACTTGTCGAGCACGCCCTTGTCGGCCTTGTCGATCTCGTCGAACAGCACCACGCGGAAAGGGTCGTTGCGCACCGCCGTGGTCAGCTCGCCGCCCGCCTCGTAGCCCACGTATCCCGGTGGCGCGCCGAGCAGCCGGTCCACCGAGTGCGGGGCGGAGAACTCGCTCATGTCGAAGCGCAGACAGGCGTCCTCGGTGCCGAACAGCACCGTGGCCACCGACTTGGCCAGCTCCGTCTTGCCTGTTCCGGTCGGGCCCGCGAAGAAGAGCACACCGCGCGGGCGGCTGCCGGGGTGGGAGGCCTGGGCGCCGGAGAGGCCGAGGGCGGCGCGTTTGAGGATGTCCAGTGTCTTGCCGACCGCCTTCTCCTGGCCCTTGACCCGCGAGCGGATGTACGCCTCGCCCTTCCTGATCTGCTCGCGGACGTAATCGGCCTGCCAGGGGTTGTCCTTGACGCCGAGCTGGTAGATCCGTACGGCGTCCCGCATCTCGGCGAACGACAGTCCGCGGTCGAGGGCCATACGGGCGCTCTCCCGCATCGCGCGCAGCGTCAGCCCGGCGGTGGCCCGGGCGAAGGTGTCGACGTCGTGTTCGTCCGGCGGCCGTTCCCCGTCGAGTTGTTCCTTGTCGAACCGCACCTGCCCGTTCGCACCCTCGCCGCCGCCCCCGGAATTGGCGATGTGCTCCTCCGCGAGCAGCTGGGCCATGCGCCGCCTGCTGCCCAGGTCGGGCAGCGGGATGCCGATCGTACGGACCCGCTCGCTGCCGGCCACCAGCCAGGTGGGCAGGTCGCGTTCGCCGTCGGCGAGCCAGATCACGGGGTTGAACAGCCGCCGCCCGCTGTCCGGGTCCGGGATCGGCCGGGCGTCCTCGGCGAGTTTGAGGCAGTTGAGGAAGAAGTCCCGCTCCGGGTCGCTGAGCCGGGTGACATCGGTGGGGATACGGGCGGCGTAGTCGATCAGAAGCACCACGCGGTACGGGTGCTGCCGCTGGGGCGGCTCGGGGCGCGGACGGACCTCGGGCGTCTTCTTCGTCCGCTGCCCCTGCTGCTTCCAGCCGGTGACGATCGAGCGCAGGGTGCGTTCGGCCTCGGCCAGATGTGCCGGGGTGTCGGCGCGCTGGGTGCGGGCGGCGGCTCTGGGGGCGTCCCGGCCGTGCAGCAACTCGCGCACCTCCTGGGTCGCGGGGCCGGTCACGACGGTGAAGCCGTCCGCGATGTCGAAGCGGATCAGCGCCTCGTAGCCCTCCTGCCACAGGGCGTTCCACAGGACCTCGGTGAGGGTGTGGTGGGCGTCGTACTGCCGCTCCGCGCCGCCCTCGTCGGGGTTCTTGTCGTGGCGGACGAGGTGGACGTCCCGGATGCTGCCGTGCAGCACGTACTGGGAGTGGACGCTGAGGGTGCCGGCCAGTTCCTCGGCGAAGGCCGGGAGGACGCGCTCCCGGCGGCCGGCCGCCGGGGACGCGGGCGACGTTCCTGTCTCGATCGTGGTCATCGGCGCCGCTCCTGGTCGTTGTGGTCGCGGGCTTTGGGCGCGGTGCGGTCGTCACGGGCCGACCGGGTCTTGGTGGGCGGGGCTGCCTGCTCGGGCGGCTCCCCGAGGTCGAACTTCAGGCTGAGGCCCGCCTGTTTGGCCAGCCGCCGCAACTCCTCCAGGTGCTCGGAGGCCTCGGCGCAGCGCCGCTCGTCGAGGTCGCGGTCGGCGTCGGTCTCCTCGGCCGGGTCGCGTTCGCGGTGCATGGTGGCGACCTGGGCGGAGCCGTGCACATCCACGCTGACGCGGAGCCAGTGTTCATCGCCCCAGCCCGGCGGGGTCCAGTCGATCACCTGGACCGTTCCGGACGTGGAGTGCGTGATGGTCTCGGGCTCCCCGTGTTCGACCGCAGCGCGGATCACCTCCGCGGCGTACGCGCGCTCGTACGCGCCGACCCGCTCGCCGACGCGGGCCTCGACCCGGCGGCGCTCGGTGTCCGTCAGCGTGCTGCCCTTGTCCAGGACTCCCTCCAGAATCGCGATCTCCGCCGTGGCGTCCGGCAGCGGGCCGGGAATGTCGGGCGGGACGTTCCGGAGGAAGGCCAACTGCTGGGCCGCCCACTCCTCGTGCTCCCGCCGCTGCTCGGCATCAAGTGTCTTCTGCTCGGCGAAGTGGGCGGCCTGCCGCAGATGGAGCTTGGCCTTGGAGGGCCGCCGGGCGACGACCTCCGCCGCGCTGGCGATCTGCTCCTCCACGAGCCGGTAGTCCGCCGCGGATACGTGGTGCGGAAGCGTGGCCAGCAGTTCGGCGCCCCGCCGTACTACCTCGTCCTCGGTGAGCGCGCCCGCCGCCACGGTGGGCTGCGGTTGTGAGGCGGCGGTCGGCGTCTCGGCCTCGGTGGCTGCCTGCTCGTACTCCTCCAGCACCTGCTGACGCCGGGCGCGCAGCTTGGCGTGCCAGCCGTCGTCGCCGTCGGGGTGAGCCACGGACACCGGGCCGGCGGCGGCCTCCATCGTCGCCCGTGCATACGCGGCCTCGGCGCATCGGAGCCGGCGGTCGGTGTCGGCCAGCAGGCGCCACATCTGCTCCAGGCTCGCACCGTTCAGGTCCAGCAGCGGCGGCAGGTCGGGCGCGCCGGGCGGTCCGTCGGGGCCGGTGGGCACGGCGGACCGCCGGATCCGGGCGCGCAGTGAGTCAATACGGGCGTTGGCCCGGGCCGCGGCGAAGGCGGCGTCCTTCCAGCACGCGGCGGCCCGGCAGGCTTCCAGCTGCCGCTGCTCCAGCTCGGCCTGGTCCGCGGCGGCGCGGATGACGGCCTCCGAGAGCAGCTGCGCACCGGCCATGGCGGCACGGCCGACGAGCAGGGCCCCGCCGAGCGAGCTCAGGCCGATCAGGGCGGGCACCATCATGTCGTGCACCTGGTCCATGGCCGTGTCCACCGCGTGGTCGGTGGCGCTGTTGACGGCGTCGACGAAGTGCTGGCCGACTCCCGTGTCGATGTGGCCCGACAACCCGGTGTTCTGAGTGACGTCCTGCGGAACCCCGGTGTCCGGCACCGTGTTCGGGACGGCGTTCGGAAGGGTGCTGGGTTCCGAAATGAGGCTGAAATCCGGAGGGGGCTCCGACAAGAGATACGGGACCACGTCGTCGACGCTGGCGAGGGCTGCTGCTGAACTCATGTGACGTTCCCCGTTCGTGGCGTGGTGGCCGCCGTCCCCCGGCGGCCGGGGTGGGCCCGGTCGTCCCGGCCGCGCAACTCCGCGACGTAGCGCCGCCAGCCGCGCAGCCGGTGCCAGGTCCACCAGGCGAGCGCGGCCACGGTGGCCAGCGGCCACACCCAGGCGGCGTAGACGACGGTGAGCCACATCAGGCCGAGCGGCAGCAGGATCAGCAGGCCGCGGACCGGGAAGCGGGCGCCGGGGGTGCGTATGAAGCGGGCGGCGGGCAGCGCGCGGCGGATCAGCAGTCCGGCCAGGGAGCGGTTCGGGTGGTAGAAGGGGCTGCCGATGCGGTACGCCGCCCACAGCTCCAGCGCCGGGACGGCGGCGGCGGCCGGGAGGGCGAGCATCCAGGCAGTCAGCACGGTGCTCTGCGCGGCCCATCCCGCGAGGTCGCTCAGGCCGATCACGAGAATCCAGGGGCAGACCAGGACCATGGCCCCGCCGAGGGCCCAGCCGAGCGTGGGCAGCATGTCCGCTCTGCGCACCCACAGGGTGGCCACGTCCAGGTCGCGCTCGGTGCGCAGGGCGGCGCGCTGTTCGTCGATCCGGCCCTGCGCCTCGTCCGACTCCTGCGTGGCGTATCCGGCCAGCCACTCGGCCAGCTGGAGCCGCACCAGGTCGTCCGGGTCGCGCAGCAGCCGGTCGTACCAGGCCACCGGCTGCTCCAGCGCGGCCTGGGTGCGGGCGGTCCGGTCCCGGAGCCGCCGTCCCCGCGCCTCGGGGGCCGCGGCCTGCGACAGAAGCGCGGCGAGCCGGGTGCGGTCGAGCCGGGTGGCGGCGCGCACCTCGGCGCGCGCGGTGCGCAGCAGGGGCGACTCCGTGATCACTTGCTCGACGGTGTGCTCCCAGCGGGACCGGGCCGTCAGCCACCGCTGATGCACCTCGCCGAGCCCTTCACCGCCGGGCCGCCTCTCCAACAGCGGCAGGATGGTGTGGTCCTGAAGGTCCTCGACGACGGAGAGGGCGAACTCGTCGCCGCGCCCGGCCGCCCGCAGCAACTCCCCCAGCCCCGCGGGGTCGAGCGGCACCCCGCGGTAGGAGGTGTCGAGGGTGGGGCCGAGCCAGGAGATCAGGCGGACCAGTGTGGCGGGCCCCGGTTCGTCCTCCAGGAGGGCGAGCAGCGCGGCCAGTTCGTCGGCATCGTGGCCCGGCCTGTTCTCGAACTGGCGCAGCCAGCGGGTGAACTCCCCGCGGGTGCGCCGTCGGGCCAGGGTGTGCCGGGCCTGCCGCCAGTTGTCGCTGAACGCCCTGGCCAGCTGCTTCGGCCGGGTGTACTGCTCGCCGAGGAACGCGAACGGCTCGATGCCCGGGTCCTCGGCCGGGTCCGATGCGCCGGGGGCGGTGCCCTCCTCCCAGGGGGCGATCGGTGGTGTGCCGCCCACCAGCCACTGCGCCACCTCGTCGGTGCCCCAGCGGTGCTCGGGGTCGCGGGTGAGCAGCCCCTTGCAGAGCAGCTGCAGCCGGGCGTCGGTGACCAGGACCAGGTCCGGGGCGCGGGAGCTGATCTCCTCCCGGACGAAGTCGTTGTCGGTGAACGGGACGGGGTGCCGGCCGCCGGCCATCTCGGCCACGATCATCCCGAGCGACCACCAGTCGGCGGGCGGGTGGATGAGCTGGTTGCGCAGCGACGCCTGCGGGGACATGTAGAGCGCGGTGCCGACCCAGCGCTCGTTGCGGGTGTAGCGCTCGGTGGGCTCGTAGGCGGAGACGGCGAAGTCGACGAGGGCGAGGTCCGGGGCGTTCGGGGCGTCCGGGTCGAGGCTGCCGAGCACGACATTGGCCGGGCTGAGGTCCCGGTGCACGATGTTCAGCTCGTGCAGGGTGGTGAGGGCTTCGTGCAGCTGCCGTACGACGCGCTGGATGAGCCCGGGGTCGACGGGGCCCGGGTTGTCCCTGAGATATCGCGCCAGGTCGGTCTCGCCGTAGGACGGGGCCAGGTCGTACGGATGGCCGTCCGCCCCGGTGTCGTCGGTCTCGGTGAACTGGGTGAGGTGGCGGCGCGGGCGGTCGCGCAGCAGCTCCCACACCGTGCGGTCCGGGCCGTGTCCGTGGTGGTACCACTTGAGGATGTGGGTGCCGCGGTCGTCCTCGACGCGGTAGACGGCCGCCTGGTACGGATGCTCGGGGCGGCGCAGCACGGCCCGCAGCCGGAACCGGTCGCGCAGCGAGAGCGGCAGCAGGGCGGTGTCCCCGCGCAGGTCGCGTCCCCCGTGCGCGACCTGCGCGGGACCCGTCCCGGGGACCTCGGCCTCGGTGGGCGCCGCGGCCGCGGCCGCGGCGGCCGGCGAGGGCGCCGAGGCGGTCGGCGAGGGCGACGGAGGTGGTGGCTCCTCGTGTTCGGTGGGCGGGGGTCCGGCGCCGTATTCCTGGTATTCGTCCGGCGTGCGGTGTTCCTCGCCGGGGGCGGGTTCCTCTTGCTCTTCGTATTCCGTGGCGGGCGGGTCCTCGAGGGGCTGGGTCATATCGGTCACCTCATGTGTGGGCGGGTGTGGTCTCCGTCGATCAAGAAAGTCATGGCCTCGGAATTCGGAAATGCGTTCCCAAATTCGCCGACCCGGCGAGCTGGTATGGTCGGCGGTGGCCGAGAAGACGGCCTGCGTGAGTCAACCGCGTGAGGTGCTGACCACCGGCTCGCCGGTACAACACCTGCGGCAGCCCGCTGAACGGCGGGCCTCTGCTCACCGAATTCCGGACACGCCCCGAGCAACCCCGGATGAGACACCGCAAGGTGACCACACCGGAGCGCCCGGACCAGCCGAACCGGATGCAGTCCGTGCCTCCTACGGGAATTACGGATCAAGTCTTAGCCTGGTGACCATGAGTCAGGAGACATGGCCGTCAGATCTGCCTGCATACGATCAACTCCTGAACGAACTGAAAGACATCCGCAGGCCGGGCCTGGCCGACCTGCGCAG
>NZ_MUNE01000245.1:9862-9988 GCF_002154605.1 Streptomyces milbemycinicus
GCCGACCGCCGCAAGCTGGCCGCCGCGGTGTACGGGGTCAGCACCGAGGGGTTCCGCAAACGGCAGGAACGGGAGGTGATGGAGCAGTTGGCCGAGGCCGTGCTGACCGTCCTGCGGGAACGGCTG
>NZ_MUNE01000246.1 GCF_002154605.1 Streptomyces milbemycinicus
GCCTGCCGGGGTGTCATGGGCGGACCAGCGGGCGGAGGTCGGCGAATCGACGGTCGCCGATCCCGTTGACCTCGCGGAGTTCGTCGACGGAGCGGAAACCGCCGTGCTGGGTGCGGTAGTCGAGGATGTGCCGGGCCAGCACGGGGCCGACCCCGGGGAGGGTGTCCAGTTGGTCGACGGTGGCGGAGTTCAGGCTGACCGGCCCGGCGGGCGCCGGGCCCGCGCCGCCCGCGGCACCGCCCGACTCGGCCGTGACGGCGGGGCCGCTGCCGGTGGGGGGCAGTGCAGGGGGTGTGCCGACCACGATCTGCTCGCCGTCCGTCAGGACACGGGCCCGGTTCAGCCCGCTGAGATCCGCGCCCGGCCGGGTCCCTCCGGCCGCCTCCAGCGCGTCGGCGACCCTCGAACCCGAGCGCAGCCGGTGCACCCCCGGGTCGCGGACCTTGCCCGATACATCGACCACGACCGAACCCGACCCCGCTGTAGGCCTCGCCCCGGGCGACGGAGCCAGAGCCGAAGCCGGTTCGGAGGCCGCTGGGCGCGGCGGCTCCGGGGGCGGTGCCGCGACCGTCTGCGGTCGGCCGGTCAAGAAGTGGTACGCCGCGAACGCCGCCGCCACGAGCAGTGCGACGGCCAGCGCGGCCAGGGTCCGTAGTTCGATACCGCAGCGGAGCTGAAGCCACAGCGGCAGCCGCTCCTTCAGTGCCAGCCGCAGGCGGTCGCGGCGCGGCATGCCCGGGTTGTCTGTGGCTGCTTCCGCTTCGGCCGCTTCGGCCGCTTCGGCCTCGTTGGCTGCCTCGACCGGCTTGGTGTCGTTCGCCGCACCGGCACCCGTGCGTTCTTCGCTCGGCTCGTCCCGGGCGCCCGGGGGTGGTTGAGGGGTGGCGGCGGTGACTCGTGGTGCGCTGGGGAAGAGCGCCGTCGCTCGCGCGTGGCGGTGGTACGCGGCCGCCGCCGGGCGTGTGCCGACGCCGGGGCGGCGCCGGAGCAGATGGCGGCCCGGGCCGGAGGGCGGGCGGCGGTCGTGGCGGCGGG
>NZ_MUNE01000247.1 GCF_002154605.1 Streptomyces milbemycinicus
GGCCGCCCGCCTCTCCCCCGCCTGCGGCGGCACTCCACCGGCTGCCGCCGGGGCGCGCCCCCGCTCGGCGTACGGGGTGCGGCGCGGGCCGATGACCGTGGGCGGGCCGTCGTCGAAGGCGAGCCGCGGCAGCACCTGGGTGGCGGCCACGTCCTCGCCGCCGTCCCCGACTCGGGTGGCGCCGCCGGCCCCCTTTTCTGCGAGTCCCACCCCCGCGTACCGCACGGCCTGCAGCAGCCGGGCGGTGTCCGCGTCGCCGCCGGGCCGGGTGCGGCCGCTCCAGACCACGGGCGGGCGGCGCCGGGCTGCGGCCGGGACGCGGGCGAGCCGCGTGGTGTCCGCCAGCGCGTCGCTCACCACTGGGGCGGCGAGCCGCACCCGGAAGCTCGCGGGATTGACGGTGACCTGTGCCGGATCGCTCGGCACCTTGGCCATGGTCAGCCGTGGCTCGTCCTCAAAACCCGGTGCGCGTCCCCCCAAGGGCGTGCGGGGTGTTCTGGTCTCCACGCTCAACTAACCGAGTGACGCGCGGATAGGACACTGCCGTGACCGCCCCAAGGTGTCCGAGGCCCGTCAAGCCATGATCATGTGAGACCCCTCAGCCCATGATCACTTCAGCTCCGGTGCCGGACCACCTCGTACAGCACGACACCCGTCGCCACGCCCGCGTTCAGCGATTCGGCGCCGCCGGGCATCGGGATGCGCACCAGGACGTCACAGGTCTCGGCGACCAGCCGGGACAGCCCCTTGCCCTCGCTGCCGGCCACGATCACCACCGGTCCGTCCAGCACCTCGGCGTTCTGCACCTCGGTGTCGCCGTCCGCGTCGAGCCCGACCACCATCAGGCCCGCCTTCTTGTACGCCTCCAGCGCGCGCGTGAGGTTCGTCGCCCGCGCCACCGGCGTACGCGCCGCGGTGCCCGCCGAGGTCTTCCACGCCCCCGCCGTCATCCCGGCCGCGCGCCGCTCCGGCACCACCACGCCATGGCCGCCGAACGCCGACACCGAGCGCACCACGGCGCCCAGGTTGCGCGGGTCGGTGACCCCGTCGAGGGCGACGATCAGCGGGTCCTGGCCCTCCTCGGCCGCGGCGTCGAGCAGATCCTCGGGGTGCGCGTACTCGTACGGCGGCACCTGGAGCACCAGCCCCTGGTGGTTGAGGCCGTTGGTCATCCGGTCCAGCTCGGGGCGCGGGGCCTCCATGAGGTGGATACCACCGCGGTCGGCCGCGAGCTTCAGCGCCTCGCGCACCCGCTCGTCGCTGTCGATGAACTGCTGGACGTACAGCATGCTGGCCGGGACGCCCTCGCGCAGCGCCTCGACGACCGGGTTACGGCCCACCACCAGCTCGTTCGTGCCCTTGCCGCCGCCGCGCCGCGGGGCCGGGCGGCGGGCCGCCTGCTTGGCGCGCGCGTTGGCGACGCGCTGCTTGGCATGGCCCTTGCGCATCTCGGCGGGCGGGGTGGGGCCCTTGCCCTCCAGAGCCCGGCGCCGCTTGCCGCCGCTGCCGACCGTCGCGCCCTTCTTGTTGGCGGTGCGACGGTTCCTGCGCTGGCTGTTGCCGGCCATGGGGTTCACCTGTTCCTCGTCCGTGGCCGCCCGCCGGCCGCCCGGCCCTGACGGGCCTCACGGCTTCGCGCGGCTGCGCCTCCGGGCCTGGTCCGGCGGCTGCCTGCTTGGGTCATGTCGTGTGGGTGCGCCGGGGGCGCACCGCGTCAGTCGGGGGTCTGTCGGGTCTCGGTCGGTCGGGGCGGGGCCGCCGGGGTCAGCGCGAGCCGAGCTCCCAGCGCGGCCCGCTCGGGGTGTCCTCGATGACCAGCCCCGACTGCTGAAGCTGATCGCGGATGGCGTCCGCCGTCGCGTAGTCCTTACGGGTCCGCGCGGCTTGCCGCTGCTCCAGGACCAGCCGTACGAGCGAGTCGACCACGCCGTGCAGATCCTCACCCCGGTCGGGGCCGCCCGCCCAGTGCTCGTCGAGCGGGTCGAGGCCCAGCACGCCGAGCATGGCGCGCACCTCGGCCAGCCGCGCGACCGCCGACTCCTTGTCGTCGGCGGTCAGGGCGGAGTTCCCCTGGCGGACGGTGGTGTGGACGACCGCGAGCGCCTGCGGGACGCCGAAGTCGTCGTCCATCGCCTCCGCGAACGCGGGCGGCACCTCGGGCGCGGGCGGGACGACCTTCCCGGCCTTCTCGGTGACGCGCTGTACGAAGCCCTCGATGCGCGCGAACGCGGACTCGGCCTCGCGCAGCGACTCCTCGCTGTACTCGATCATGGAGCGGTAGTGCGGGGTGCCGAGGTAGTAGCGCAGCACGATGGGGCGCCAGTGCTTGACCATCTCGGAGACCAGCACCGAATTGCCGAGCGACTTGCTCATCTTCTCGCCGCTCATGGTCACCCAGGCGTTATGCGTCCAGTACGTCGCGAAGTCGTCGCCGAACGCCTTGGCCTGCGCGATCTCGTTCTCGTGGTGCGGGAAGATCAGGTCGACGCCGCCGCCGTGGATGTCGAAGGCCGAGCCCAGGTACTTGTGGGCCATCGCCGAGCACTCCAGGTGCCAGCCGGGCCGGCCGCGCCCCCACGGGGTCTCCCAGCTCGGCTCGCCGGGCTTGGCCGCCTTCCACATGGCGAAGTCGCGCGGGTCGCGCTTGCCGTACTCCCCCTCGCCCGAGGGCTGGCGCAGCCCGTCCAGCTCCTGGTTGGAGAGCTGGAGATAGCCGGGGTACGAGCGCACGTCGAAGTAGACGCTGCCCTCGGCGGCGTAGGCATGACCCCGCTCGATCAGCCCCCGCATCATTTCGATCATCTCCGGCACATGGCCGGTGGCCCGGGGCTCATAGGTCACGGGCAGGCAGCCGAGGACGTCGTACGCGGAGTTGAACGCGCGCTCGTTCTCATAGCCGATCGCCCACCAGGGGCGGTTCTGCTCCGCCGACTTCGCGATGATCTTGTCGTCGATGTCGGTGACGTTGCGGATGAACGTCACGTCGTAGCCGCGGTAGCTGAACCAGCGGCGCATGATGTCGAAGTTGAGCCCCGACCTGATGTGCCCGATATGCGGGGCGGCCTGCACGGTCGCGCCACACAGGTAGATCGAGACACAGCCCGGCGTGAGCGGGTTGAAGTCACGGATCTGCCGGGCGCTGGTGTCGTACAGGCGAATAGTCACGCATCAAGGGTAGACGGAACGCGGCAGTGCCCCGGGACCCTATGGCCACAGGGACACAGAAGCGTGACACTTGGGACGCTCCGGCCACGGAACCGCTCGGACGACACTCGGCCGAACCGTTCAGCCGAACCGCTGGGCCGAACCGCTCAGCCGAACCGCTCGGCCGAACCGTTCAGCCGAACCGCTGGGCCGAACCGCTCAGCCGAACCGCTCGCGGAGCGACTTTTCCCCCGCCCCCGCCGCTGACCCGTCCGCGAACGGCTAGCCCGTCCGTACCACCAGGGCCGTGGCGATCGCCGCGAGACCTTCCGCGCGGCCGGTGAGGCCCAGGCCGTCCGTCGTGGTGCCCGAGATCGCCACGGGCGCCCCGACCGCCGCCGAAAGCGCCTTCGTCGCCTCGTCCCGCCGCTTGCCGATCTTCGGGCGTACGCCGATCACCTGGATCGCCACATTCCCGATCTCGAACCCCGCGGCGCGGACGATCCGGGCGGCCTCGGCCAGCAGGGTGACCCCCGAGGCGCCGGCCCACTCGGGGCGGTCCGTGCCGAAGTGCGCGCCGAGGTCGCCGACCCCGGCGGCGGAGAACAGCGCGTCACAGGCGGCGTGCGCGGCGACATCACCGTCGGAGTGCCCCGCCAGGCCGTACTGCTCGCCCTCCCACAGCAGACCCGCGCACCACAACTCGCGGCCCTCCTCGAAGGCGTGCACATCCGTGCCGATGCCCACGAGCGGCATCCCGGCCAGGGGCGCGCCGGAGGCATGAGAAAGCCCGGGGCCCCCGGGGGTCTCAGAAGCCATCGGTGGCCCTCCTCCGGGCGAGCACGGCCTCGGCCAGCACCAGATCCAGCGGCCGGGTCACCTTGAACGCCTCCTCATGGCCGGGCACGACCACGACCTCGGCCCCCAGACGCTCCACCATCCCGGCGTCGTCCGTCGCACCCTCGCCCTCCAGGGCGATCTTCTCGTGCGCCTCGACCAGCGTGGCCCGGTCGAAGCCCTGCGGGGTCTGTACGGCGCGCAGCAGCGCGCGGTCCGGGGTGCCGACCACCGGCTCGGGCTCCCCGGCCCGGTCGCCGGTGCGCGGCTCGACCTGCTTGACGGTGTCGGCGAGCGGCAGCGCCGGGACGACGGCGGGCGCCCCCTCCCGTACGGCCGCGACGACCGCGTCCACGGTGTCGACGGGGACCAGCGGGCGCGCCGCGTCATGGACGAGGACGCAGGCGACGTCCTCGGGCACGACGGCCAGGCCGCGCCGTACGGACTCCTGGCGGGTCTCGCCGCCGGGCACCACCACCACATCGGTGGTTCCGGTCAGCGGATAGGCGTCGAGCAGCCTGCGGACCTCATCGGCCCCGTCCGGCGGGGCGACCACGACGACGAGCGCGACGGAACGGGACCGGGCCATCGCGCGCACGGCGTGGACCAGCATCGGCGTACCGCTGAGCGGACGCAGGGCCTTGGGCGCGCCGGGCCCGAGCCGCACCCCGCGGCCCGCGGCCGGGATCACGGCGGCGGTACGGGTGGGGC
>NZ_MUNE01000248.1 GCF_002154605.1 Streptomyces milbemycinicus
CTGACCGGTGTGGACTACTTCTCCACCCTGGGCTACCAGCCGGGCATCGCCGCCCTGGCGGCGGGTGTGCTCTCCCCGGTGGCCACGCTGGTGCTCGTGCTGGTCACCGTCGCCGGGGCGCTGCCGGTGTACCGGCGGGTGGCCGAGGAGAGCCCGCACGGCCAGGGGTCGATCGCGATGCTGGAGCGGCTGCTGTCGTTCTGGCAGGGCAAGCTGTTCGTCCTGGTCCTGCTGGGGTTCGCGGCGACCGACTTCCTGATCACCATCACCCTCTCGGCGGCCGACGCCACCGCCCACCTGATCGAGAACCCCAACGTCGGCGGTGCCCTCCACGGCCACGAGGTGGCCGTCACACTGGTGCTGATCGCTCTGCTCGGCGCCGTGTTCCTCAAGGGCTTCACGGAGGCCATCGGGCTGGCGGTGGTGCTGGTCGGCATCTATCTGACGCTGAATCTGGTCGTCGTGGTGGTGGGCCTGCAACGTGTGCTCGTCGAGCCGCATGTGGTCTCGGACTGGACCCGCGCGCTGACCGCCGAGCACGGCAACCCGCTGATGATGATCGGGATCTCGCTGATCATCTTCCCCAAGCTGGCGCTGGGCCTGTCCGGCTTCGAGACCGGCGTGGCCGTCATGCCGCATGTCGAAGGGGACCCTGGCGACACCGAGGAGCGCCCGGTCGGGCGGGTCCACAGGACCAAGAAGCTGCTGACCACGGCCGCGCTGATCATGAGCGTCTTCCTGATCGCCACCAGCTTCATCACCACCCTGCTGATCCCGCACCGGGAGTTCGAGCCCGGCGGGGCCGCCAACGGCCGCGCCCTCGCCTATCTGGCCCATGAACACCTGGGCAACGGCTTCGGCAGCGTCTACGACGTCTCCACCATCGTCATCCTCTGGTTCGCGGGCGCCTCGGCGATGGCCGGGCTGCTCAACCTGATGCCCCGCTATCTGCCGCGGTACGGGATGGCGCCGCACTGGGCGCGCGCGGTGCGGCCCATGGTGCTGGTCTTCATCCTCATCGCGTTCCTGGTGACCTGGATCTTCGACGCCAATGTCGACGCCCAGGGCGGTGCGTACGCCACCGGGGTGCTGGTGCTCATCGCCTCCGCCGCCATCGCCGTCACCATCGCCGCGCACAAGGCCGGACAGCGCCGCTGGACCGCGGTCTTCGCCACCATCGCGGCGGTCTTCGTGTACACCACGGCGGCCAACGTCGTGGAGCGGCCGGACGGTGTGAAGATCGGCGCCTGCTTCATCGCCGGGATCATCGGGCTCTCCCTGATGTCCCGGGTCGCCCGCGCCTTCGAACTGCGCGTCACCCAGGTGGACCTCGACCCGATGGCCGACCGGTTCGTACGCGACATCGCCCATCGCACCATCCGGTTCATCGCCAACGAGCCGGACCGCCGCGACCTGGCCGAGTACCGCGACAAGCTCCGCCAGATCCGGGACGACAACGACCTGCCGGCCGAGGAAGACTTCATCTTCGTTGAGGTCACCGTCTCGGACCCGTCGGAGTTCGAGACGGAGCTGCATGTGTGCGGGGAGGTGTTGCACGGCCGCTACCGCGTGCTGACGCTGGTCAGCTCCTCCATTCCCAACGCGCTCGCCGGGATGCTGCTGCACGTACGGGATGTGACGGGCCAGCGGCCCCATATCTACTTCGAGTGGACCGAGGGCAACCCCCTCGCCAACTTCCTGCGGTTCTTCCTCTTCGGGCAGGGGGAGGTCGCGCCCGTCACCCGCGAGGTGCTGCGCGAGGCCGAGCCGGACCGCGCCCGGCGCCCGCATGTGCATGTGGGCTGAGCACCGGCTGCCGTCAGGTGCCCGGGGTGTCGCAGCGGGTGAGGTCTCGCAGCCAGGCCTCGGCCGTACCGTCGGACGGCGCGCGCCAGTCACCGCGTGGCGAGAGGGAACCGCCGGCCGAGACCTTCGGCCCGTTCGGCATGGCCGATCGCTTGAACTGCGCGAACGCGAAGAAGCGGCGGCAGAAGACCTCCAGCCAGTGCCGGATCTCCGGCAGGTCGTACGCCACCCGCTCGGCCTCGGGGAAGCCCGGCGGCCAGGCGCCGGCGTCCCGGTCGTGCCAGGCGTGCCAGGCGAGGAAGGCGATCTTCGACGGCCGGAACCCGTGCCGCAGCACGTGGTGGAGCGTGAAGTCGTGCAGCGCGTACGGGCCGATCTGGGACTCGGTGGACTGCGGTTCCTTCCCTGGCACGAGCTCCGGGCTGATCTCAGTGTCGAGGATCGCGGCCAGGGTCGCGCCGGTCTCCTCGTCGAACTGGCCGCTGCCGATGACCCAGCGGATCAGGTGCTGGATCAGCGTCTTCGGCACACCGGCGTTGACGTTGTAGTGGCTCATCTGGTCGCCCACGCCGTAGGTGGACCAGCCGAGCGCCAGCTCCGACAGGTCCCCGGTGCCGAGCACGACGCCCCCGCGCTGGTTGGCCAGCCGGAACAGATAGTCGGTGCGCAGCCCGGCCTGCACGTTCTCAAAGGTGATGTCGTACACCGGCTCGCCTGACGCGAACGGGTGGCCCATCTCCCGCAGCATGAGCCGTGCGGTCGGCGTGATGTCCAGCTCGGCCGCGGTGACGCCGAGCGCGTGCATCAGTTTGTGGGCGTTGTCCTTGGTGTGGTCGCTGGTGGCGAAGCCGGGCAGGGTGAAGGCCAATATGTCGCCGCGCGGGCGGCCCGCGCGGTCCATCGCCCGGGCGGCGACGATCAGCGCATGCGTGGAGTCGAGGCCGCCGGACACCCCGATGACCACCTTCGGGCCGCCGATCGTCGCCAGCCGCTGCTGGAGCCCCGCGACCTGGATGCTGTACGCCTCGTAGCAGTCCAGGGCGAGCCGGTCGGGGTCGACGGGCACGAACGGGAAGCGCTCGACACGACGCCGCAGCCCCAGGTCGGCCCTCGGCGGGCCCAGCCGGAACGGCACCTGCCGGAAGCCGCCGGTGCGCGCGGCGTGCGCGCGGCGGTTGTCGTCGAACGTGCCCATGCGCTGCCGCTCCTGCCGCAGCAGGTCGAGGTCCACATCGGCCACCGCGTACCGGTCGTCGAGCGGGAACCGGTCGGTCTCGGCCAGCAGCACACCGTTCTCGTAGATCATGGTCTGGCCGTCCCAGGACAGGTCAGTGGTCGACTCGCCCAGTCCGGCCGCTGCGTAGACGTACGCCGCGAGGCAGCGCGCGGACGCCGAGCGGCACAGCAGCCGCCGGTCCTCGGCCCGGCCGACCGTGATCGGGCTGCCCGAGAGGTTGACGAGCACGGTCGCGCCCGCCAGGGCCGCCTCCGCACTCGGGGGCACCGGGACCCACATGTCCTCGCAGATCTCCGCGTGCAGCACGAGCCCGGGGACGTCCTGCGCCGCAAAGAGCAGGTCCACCCCGAACGGCACCATCGCGCCGTCGACCCGGATCGTCCCGCCGCGCTCGTCGTCGCCCGCGGCGATCTGCCGCCGCTCGTAGAGCTCCCGGTAGTTCGGCACATAGGACTTGGGCACGACGCCGAGGACCCGGCCTCGGTGCACCATCACGGCGCAGTTGTAGACCCGGTTGCGATGGCGCAGCGGGGCGCCGACGACAAGCACCGTCAGCAGATCCGCCGACCCGGCCACCACCGCCCCGAGCGCCGCCTCGACCTGGTCGAGCAACGCGTCCTGCAGCAGCAGATCCTCGATCGAATAGCCGGACAGACAGAGCTCGGGGAAGACGGCGACCGCGACCCCCTCGCGCGCGCACCGGCGCCCTTGGCGCAGCACCGCTTCGGCGTTCGCGTGCGGGTCGGCGATGACGGTGCGGCCGGTGCACGCGGCGACACGCGCGAAGCCGTGCTGATAGATCGACCGGAAGTTCACGGCCTGGGCCCCGGCCCGGTCGGATGCGTGCCCGTGACGCCCATGACCAGTGAGTAGAGGCTGGTCTGCGCCGTGATGAAGAGACGGTTGCGCTTGGCGCCGCCCCAGGAGATGTTGGCCACCGTCTCGGGGATGTCGAGCCGCCCGATCAGCGTGCCGTCGGGGTCGTAGCAGTGCACGCCGTCGTCCATCGCGGCCGCCCAGAGTCGCCCGCCGTCGTCGAAACGGAGGTTGTCGAAGCGGGCGGCCGAACGGGCCGCGGCCTCGGCGAAGATCTCGCCGTCCGACAGCGTGCCGTCATCGCGTACGCCGAAGACGCGGATGAAGCCGGCCCGGGTGTCGGAGACGAACAGTTGCCGCTCGTCGGCCGAGAAGACCAGGCCATTCGGCGCGCCGAAGCCATCGGCGACCAGGTGCACCGAGCCGCTGCCCGGGTCGATCCGGTAGACGTTGTTGGCGCCGATCTCGCTCTCGGCGCGATAGCCCTCGTAGTCACTGGTGATGCCGAAGTCCGGGTCGGAGAACCAGATCGAGCCGTCGGACTTCACCGCCGCGTCGTTCGGGCTGTTCAGACGCTTGCCCTGCCAGCGGTCGGCCAGCACCGTGACCGTGCCGTCGTGCTCGGTCCGGGTCACCCGGCGGTTGCCCTGCTCACAGGTGATCAGGCGCCCCTCGCGGTCGAGGGTGTTGCCGTTGGTGTGCCCGGCCGGGCGGCGGAAGACGCCGACCGCGCCGGTCTCCTCATCCCACCGCAGCATCCGGTCGTTGGGGATGTCACTCCAGATCACCTGCCGCCAGGCGGGCATGTATACGGGCCCCTCGGCCCAGCGGCAGCCGGTGTACAGGACCTCGAGGCCGGCATCGCCGCTCATGCACCGTCCGGTGCGGAACCGGTCGTCGAACATCTCGTACAGCGCGGGGCGCTCGCTGTTCACAGGCACCTCTCCCTTCCGTGGAAGATCGGATCTCCTCCGGCAAGAAGCATAGATGACCGAATGAGATATGGTCATCGCAGATTTCTACTGAATGGAATGCAATGGATCACATCGACCGCGCCCTGCTGGCACGGCTCCAGCAGGACGCCACCCAGTCCTACGCCGCGCTGGGCCGGGCCGTGGGCCTTTCCGCCGGCGCCGCCCATGAACGCGTGCGGAAGCTCCGGGAGCGCGGTGTGATCCGACGCACCGCGGCCGACGTGGACCCGGCGGCGGTGGGGGGCGGTGTGCTGGCCTACGTGACGGTCGACTCCACCTCCTGGATGGGAGACGCCGCGGAGAGCTTCGCCGCGCTCCCCGAGATCCTGGAGGCGCACGTCATCGCCGGCAGCGCATCGGTGCTGGTCAAAGTCAGGACCGCGACCACTGAGCAGTTGCAGGATGTACTGCGCCGGCTCTACGAGATCGACGGAGTCAGCGGGACGCGGGCCACGGTGGTGCTGGAGACCTTCTTCGAGCGGCCGGTCTCCCCTCTGAGCGCCGATCAGGAGTGATCCCGTGATCGCCGATCAGGAGTGATCCCGCGCGCTGTCTCGTCAGCGGCGGGGCGGCAGCCGGTGCAGTTCCACGCCGGTCAGCCGGCCCGCCGACACCTCGGCCGTCATATAGGTGCAGTGGGGCTGACGGCGCCGGTCGGTGGGGGAGCCGGGGTTCAGCAGCCGCAGCCGCTCCTCGGCCACTGAGTCCCACGGGATGTGGCTGTGGCCGAACACCAGCACATCCAGCTCGGGAAAGCGCGCGGCGCAGCGCGCCTCCCGCCCCCGCGCCACCCCGGTCTCGTGTACGACCCCGAAGCGCACCCCGCCCAGCTCCGCGTACGCCACCTCCGGCAGCCGCGCCCGCAGCGGCGGGCCGTCGTTGTTGCCGTAGACCCCGATCAGCCGCCGGGAGCGGGCCTCGAGCAGGTCGAGGGTGGCGGTGTCGACCCAGTCCCCGGCGTGGATCACGACGTCGGCGCGCGCCACCTGCGTCAGCAACTCCTCGGGGAGTTGCTTGGCGCGCAGCGGGACATGGGTGTCGGACATCAGCAGCAACCGCACCCGGCGACCGTACCGCGCGGCCCCGCCGGCCGCGCCACATCGGGGCCCGGGGGAATATCCGCCGTCCCCGGTGGGAAGTAAGGTGTGAGAAATAGTGTGCCAAGCGGCCCTGATGGTCGGATCCGGAGAGGCGGGCGTGGATGGCGGGGGAACCAGCGGGAGAACCAGCGGGCGACCGGTATCCGCGGCCGGTGGTGTCGGACGCCGAGGCGGAGTGGGTGTGGCGGCTGCTGTCGGTGCAGGCGATGGAGCAGGGCACCCGGCCGGAGACGGTGCGGCTGGCCGTGGTGGTCGGGCTGGCCCGGGCCACCGGCGCCCGGTACGGGGACCTGCTGCGCTGCACCACCGACGCGCTGGACCTGGACGCGGGCTCGGTGGCCGTCGAGCACGGCAAGCACCGCGTCCCGCGCCGCCACGGCCTGGATCCGGGCACGGTCATGGTGCTGCGGCGGTGGCTGCGGGTGCGTCAGGAGCTGTGCGTGGAGCTGGAGGGGACGGTGCCGAGGGCGTTGCTGCTGACGGTGCACCACACCCATGACAACGGGGTCACGGTCGCCGCCGGGCTGCCCATCACCCGCCAGGGCCTGGTGCTCTCCTGGCGCCGCTTCGTCCACCGTACGAACGCGACCTACGCCGCCCGGCGCCCCCCGCTGCCCACCCGCTTCGAACAGCTGCGCCGCGTCTGGTCCACGGGCTGAGCCGCCGGGTGCCGGGCCGTCGGGCGCCGGGCCGTCGGGCGCTGGGCTACCGGGCGCCGGGCCGCCGGGCGCCGGGCGTCACCTGTCACCGCCGGCCGAAGAACTCCACCTCGGCGATGGCCACCCGGCGATCGGACCGGACCCCGTACGCGCCGCCGACCGTCAGCCGTACCCGAGTGACCTCCGTCCCCGGGACGTCGAAGGTCTGCTGGCCGGGTTTGTCGTTCAGCTTGAGGGTCTTGGTGCTGCGCTTCCCCTCGGAGGAGACCAGCGTGACGGTGAGTTCCGAGGGCCGCGCCTGGGTCAGGAACTCGGCCTCCTTCGCCGAGCTCCCGGAGGTGATCAGCAGCTTCAGCAGCCGCACCGGCTGGTCGAAGTCGGCCTCCAGATACTGGCCGTCGGCGGGGCCGCCGGTGGCGGGCGCCCAGTACTTGTTGTTGTAGCCGTCGAAGGCCGCATGGGCCGTATGCCCGGGTGCCTGGCTGGAGCCGCGGAACTGATCGGCGTGCAGCGGTTTGGGATCGCTGGTCCGGTCCTGGGTGAAGGTGAACAGCTCCGAGAGCTGCCCGCGGCCGAACCAGGCCGCCGCGGCCAGAACGAGCAGCACGACCGGCAGCAGCAGCCGGGGCCGCGGCCGGCTCCTGAGCCGCGGCCGGTCCCCGGCCGTCAGCGGGCGCGGGGCCCCGCGCC
>NZ_MUNE01000249.1 GCF_002154605.1 Streptomyces milbemycinicus
AGGCGGCCGCGGCCGCCTTCCCCGCCTGGCGTGACACCTCGCTGGCCAAGCGCACCGCGATCATGTTCCGGTTCCGTGAACTGCTCAACGAGCGCAAGGGCGAGCTCGCCGAGATCATCACCGGTGAGCACGGCAAGGTCCTGTCCGACGCGCTGGGCGAGGTCACCCGCGGCCAGGAGGTCGTGGAGTTCGCCTGCGGCATTCCGCATCTGCTCAAGGGCGGGTTCAGCGAGAACGCCTCGACCGGGGTGGACGTGACCTCGATCCGGCAGCCGCTCGGAGTGGTCGGCATCATCTCGCCGTTCAACTTCCCCGCCATGGTGCCCATGTGGTTCTTCCCCGTAGCCATCGCGGCCGGCAACACCGTGGTGCTCAAGCCGAGCGAGAAGGATCCCTCGGCCGCCCTGTGGCTGGCCGAGCTGTGGGCCGAGGCCGGACTGCCTGCCGGGGTGTTCAACGTACTGCAGGGTGACAAGGTCGCGGTCGACGAACTGCTGTCCCACCGGGCCGTCAAGGCCATCAGCTTTGTGGGCTCCACGCCGGTCGCCCAGTACGTGTACGCCGCGGGAACCGCCGAGGGGAAGCGGGTCCAGGCGCTGGGCGGGGCGAAGAACCACGCCGTCGTGCTGCCCGACGCCGACCTGGACCTCGCCGCCGACGCCATGGTCAACGCCGGATTCGGGTCGGCCGGGGAGCGCTGCATGGCGATCTCCGCGGTCGTGGCGGTCGGGGCCATCGCCGACGAACTGGTCGCGAAGATCGCCGAGCGCGCCCGTCTCGTCAGGACCGGCGACGGCACCCGGGACTGTGACATGGGGCCGCTGGTGACGGCCGCGCACCGCGACCGGGTCGCCTCCTACATCGACGGGGCCGAGCGGGAGGGCGCGGCCATCGTCGTGGACGGACGGCAGGTCGTGGCCGACGGCGGCCGGGACGGTTTCTGGCTCGGCCCCACCGTGGTCGATCGCGTCACCACCACCATGAGCTGCTACACCGACGAGATCTTCGGACCGGTCCTGTCCGTCCTGCGGGTCGACTCCTACGACGAGGCCCTGGAGCTGATCAACGCCAACCCGTACGGCAACGGCACGGCGATCTTCACCAATGACGGCGGGGCCGCGCGCCGCTTCCACAACGAGGTCGAGGTCGGCATGGTCGGCATCAACGTGCCGATTCCCGTGCCGATGGCCTACTACAGCTTCGGTGGCTGGAAGAGCTCCCTGTTCGGGGACACCCATGCGCACGGTACCGAGGGCGTGCACTTCTTCACCCGCGGCAAGGTCGTCACCACCCGCTGGCGCGGCCCCAGCCAGGGCGGCCTCAACCTCGGCTTCCCGCAGACCGTCTGAGACCGCCTGAGACCGCCTGAAGGAGACGCACGTCATGACTCTCGTCCACCCCGAACTCAACCCGCAGGCTATCGCCCGGACCTACGAACTCGACCGCCGCCATGTCTTCCACTCCTGGTCCGCCCAGGCCGAAATCACGCCCATGGTCATCACCCGCGCCGAGGGTTCCTACATCTGGGACGGCGAAGGCAACCGGCTGCTCGACTTCTCCTCCCAGCTGGTGAACACCAACATCGGCCACCAGCACCCCTACGTCGTGGAAGCGATCGCCGACCAGGCCCGCACCCTGGCCACGGTGGCCCCGCAGCACGCCAACGACCAGCGCTCCGAGGCGGCCCGCCTGATCTGCGAACGCGCCCCCGGCGAGCTGAACCGGGTGTTCTTCACCAATGGCGGTGCCGACGCCAACGAACACGCCGTGCGCATGGCCCGGCTGACCACCGGCCGGCCCAAGGTACTGAGCCGCTACCGCTCGTACCACGGCGGAACGCAGACCGCGATCAACCTGACCGGGGACCCGCGCCGCTGGCCCAACGACGAAGGGACCTCGGGTGTGGTCCACTTCTTCGGCCCGTACCTCTACCGGAGCCACTTCGACGCGACGACCGAAGAGGAGGAGTGCCGGCGGGCACTCGCACACCTCGAGCAGGTCATCGAACTCGAGGGGCCGCAGACCATCGCCGCGATCCTGCTGGAGGCCATCCCCGGCACGGCCGGCATCATGCCGCCCCCGCCCGGCTATCTCGCAGGCGTAAGGGCGCTGTGCGACCAGTACGGCATCGTGTTCATCGTCGACGAGGTGATGACCGGCTTCGGCCGCACCGGCGCGTGGTTCGTCTGCGACGACGAAGGCGTGGTCCCCGACCTGCTGACCTTCGCCAAGGGCGTCAACTCTGGGTACGTCCCGCTGGGCGGTGTCGTCATCTCGGACCGGATCGCCGAGCACTTCGCACACCGTCCCTACCCCGGCGGGCTCACCTACTCCGGGCACCCGCTGGCGTGTGCGGCGGCCGTTGCCGCGATCACCGTCATGGAACGCGACGGCATCATCGACAACGCCCGCCGCATCGGCACCGACGTGTTCGGCCCCGAACTCGTCCGGCTCGCCGCACAGCACCCCAGCGTCGGCGAAGTCCGCGGACGGGGCGTCTTCTGGGCCATCGAGCTCGTCACCGACCGGCACACCCGCCGGCCTGTCGCGCCGACCGGGGGCAGCAGCCCGGTGATGGCCGAGGCCGTCCGCGCCTCGAAGGAGCTCGGACTGCTGCCGTTCACCAACTCGGGCCGCATCCACCTCGTACCGCCGTGCACCATCACCGAATCCGAGGCCCGCGAGGGGCTGCACATCATCGACCAGGTCCTGAGCCGGGTCGACACGCTGTGCGGTGCGTCGTCATGACACCGTGACGACCTCGGGTGCCCGGTTCAGGAACTTGACGAGCTGCTGCAACTTGATCTCGTCTGCCGTGTCCACCTCGATGGTGATCCTCCGCAGCCCGTCGACGGGCGCGGCGACATCCATGGTGATCAGGTCGAACTGGCGGTGTGCCAGGATCGATGCGACCCGGGCGACCGCCAGGGGCATGGCGACGACCTCGAGTTGCAGCACGGCACCACCGGGGTGCGGGCTTGGTTTCACGGCTTCGGAGGGGGCAGCACGGGTTGCTGACTGTGTCGCGGCTGACATGAGGGACACCGTGGCAAGAGCGCGATGACGTCCACAACGAAAGTGCGCACAGCGATGCGAAGCACGCTCCCGTCGAGCAGTCCGGCCGGGGCGAAAGTGAGCGTCGCGGTAAGTGCTGCTTACACTTGTGGCATGTCGGCACCCGTACATCTCGACTCGGTCGATCTGCAGATCCTGGAGTTGCTGCGAGCCGACGGGCGGCGCACCGTGCGCGATATCGCACGTCTGGTGAAGCTCTCGCCGGCGCCGGTCCGCCGGCGCATCACACGCCTCGAGGAGTCGGGGGTCATCACCGGTTACACGATCACCACGGATCAGGCCAGGCTCGGTCAGGGCCTTCAGGCGGTCACCGAGCTGCGTTTCACGGGCGACACGGACATCCATGACATCGTGGAGTTCGCGTCGACCCTGCCGGAGGTCGACGAGGTGCTGACGCTCACCGGCGATGTGGACGCACTGGTCAGGTTGCATGTCGACAACGTCGATGAGCTGCAGAAAGTGGTCAATCGTCTGCGTCGTAAGGGGGTCGGTGTGCTGCAGACGAAGACACTGATCGTCATCGCCTCCTGGCAGCGTGGAGCTCCCGTGCCCTGAGACCGCCCGGACTCAGCGGTGTATGTGTGATCAGTCGGGCCAGGAGCGGCAGCCGCGGTCGGAGGAGCGATGTCAGGTGCGTGTTGCGCCCCCGCCTCAGGGGGCGCCTCAGAGGGCGACCGGGAGATCCCCGAGCCCTCCGCCGTTCGGCTCCGGGCCTCGGAGCGGGAGCGGGCGCAGGGGCTGCGCGCCATGCTGCACATCCCTGGAGGAACGTTTTCGATGGGGGGCGATGACGCCGACGCGTTTCCCGAGGACGGTGAGGGCCCGGTCCGGGCGGTGCGGCTGTCGCCGTTCCTCATCGACGCCACGGCTGTCACCAACAGGCAGTTCGCGGCGTTCGTGCGTGCCAGCGGCTATCGGACCGATGCCGAGCGCTACGGCTGGTCCTACGTGTTCTACGCGCTCGTCCACCCCGGGGCCCGGCACCTGGTGCGCGACACGGTGGCGCAGGCGCCCTGGTGGCTCGCGGTGGAGGGGGCGTGCTGGCAGGCCCCGTACGGGCCGGGGTCGTCATGGACCGAGCTGTCGAACCACCCCGTCGTCCATGTCTCCTGGCGCGACGCGTCCGCCTACGCCGCCTGGGCGGGCAAGCGCCTGCCCACCGAGGCGGAGTGGGAGAGGGCGGCGCGTGGCGGTCTGGAGCGCTCCCGCTTCCCCTGGGGGGACGAACTGCTGCCCCGCGGGCAGCACCGCTGCAATATCTGGCAGGGGCGGTTTCCACAGGTCAACACGGGTGAGGACGGATATCTGGGCACCGCGCCGGTCAAGACCTTCCGGCCCAACAACTTCGGCCTCTACAACACCTCGGGCAATGTGTGGGAATGGTGCTCCGACTGGTGGAGCACCACATGGCACGCGGCCGACCGTCCGGAGACCCGCCAGGACCCGGCCGGGCCTCCCGCCGGGGAGGCGAAGGTGATCCGCGGCGGCTCCTATCTGTGCCATGCGTCGTACTGCAACCGCTACCGCGTCGCCGCGCGCACCTCCAACACACCGGACAGCAGCACCGGACACATGGGGTTCCGTTGCGCGGCCGACCTGCCCCGGACGGTTCGGTAGACGAACCGCCGCCCCAGCGGGCCGGCTGGGCCGGCGATGGTTGACACCACAACAGGAGCGGGCGAAACTTACTGCCCAGACTACTGGTAAGACCAGTTAACCTGAGCCTTCCTTGGTCAAAGGAGCTTCCTGGATGACCAACGCCTCTCCGTATCCGCCGTCCGAGAGCGGCACTTTCCAAGGCAAGATCGGCACCACCTACGAGGAGTCGACTCCTTGGTGGCCGGATCCGCAGACGCTCCCCGAGGACACGCCCAATGTCGTGGTCATCGTGCTCGACGATGTCGGCTTCTCCGACCTGGGCTGTTTCGGCTCGGACATCGACACCCCGGCCATGGACGCCCTCGCCACCGACGGCCTTCGCTACGCGAACTTCCACACCACCACGCTGTGTTCGCCCACCCGTGCCTCCCTGCTGACCGGCCGCAACCACCACTCCGTCGGCATGCGCATGCTGTCCAACTTCGACACCGGCTTCCCCAGCGGTCGCGGACGGATCACCAAGGCCGCCGCGACCCTGCCCGAGGTGCTGCGCGACAGCGGCTTCAACACCATGGCCGTGGGCAAGTGGCATCTGGCGCCGATGGAGCAGACCACCGCCTCCGGGCCGTACACCCAGTGGCCGCTGTCCCGCGGGTTCGAGCGCTACTACGGCTTTCTCGAAGCCGAGACGGACAGCTTCTATCCGGAGCTGTTCTACGACAACCACGCCGTGGACCCGCCCAAGAGCCCGGAAGAGGGCTATCACCTCAGCGAGGACCTGGCCGACCGGGCCATCCAGTTCATTACGGACCAGACGTCGGTCACTCCTGAGAAGCCCTTCTTCATGTATCTGGCGTTCGGCGCGGCACACGCCCCGCACCAGGCTCCCCAGGAGTACCTGGAGAAGTACCGGGGCCGGTTCGACCACGGCTGGGACGCCGAGCGCGCCACCCGCCACACCCGCCAGATCGAACGGGGCATCCTGCCGCCCGGCACCGAACTTGCGCCGCGCAACCCAGGGGTCGTTCCCTTCGACGAGCTGTCGGACGACGAGAAGAAGCTGTCCGTACGCCTCCAGGAGGCCTACGCGGCGATGCTCGACCACACCGACCACCAGATCGGCCGGCTCATGGAGTTCCTGGAGCGGATAGGCCGGCTGGAGAACACCATCACCATCCTGCTGTCGGACAACGGGGCCAGTCAGGAAGGCGGGCAGAAGGGTTCGCTCAACCCCACCGCGTTCCAGAACGGCATCGCCGAGGACCTGGAGGAGATGGTCGCGCGGATCGATGACATCGGCACCGCCCGCGCCCATGCCAACTACCCGTGGGGCTGGGCACAGGCGGGAAACACCCCGTTCAAGCGCTACAAGCAGAACACCCACGAAGGCGGCGTCCGCTGCCCGCTCATTGTGCAGTGGCCGCGGGGTCTGCCGCGCACCGGCGAGATCAGGCAGCAGTTCCACCATGTCACGGACATCGTCCCGACCCTTTTCGAACTGCTGGGTGTGCAGTCCCCCTCGGTCTACAACGGCATTCCGCAACTGCCGGTCCACGGTGTGAGCATGGCCTACACCTTCGGCTCACCGACCGCGCCGACACGCAAAGAAGCCCAGTACTTCGAGATGTTCGGACACCGCGCGATCTGGCACGACGGCTGGAAGGCCGTCTCCTTCCACCAGCGCGGTACGTCGTTCGACACGGACCAGTGGGAGCTCTACCACCACGACACCGACTTCTCGGAGTGCGACGACCTGGCGCAGAAGCGGCCCGAGCAGCTGCAGAAGATGATTTCCCGCTTCTGGGTGGAGGCGGGAAAGTACGATGTGCTGCCCTTGGACGACCAAGGCTTCGCCTACCGGGCGAAGATTCCGCGCCCCGGCTCCCCGCGGATGCGCACCATCTTCACCTACTACCCCGGTATGGCCCATCTGCCCATCGCCGCGGTCCCACCGGTGATGAACCGCGGACACCGCATCACCGCGTTCGTCGACCGGGCCGCCGCGTCGGACGAGGGTGTCCTGGTGTCCCTGGGCAACATCAGCAGCGGATACGTCCTGTACGTCAAGGACAACCGGCTGATCTACGAGTACAACTTCCTCGGCACCCGGTACACGGTGACCTCCGCGGAAGAACTCCCGCTCGGCCCGGCGGAGCTGACCTTCGAATTCGTCAAGACCGGTGATATGCGGGGCACCGGACACCTGTATGTATCGGGAAGGACGGTCGGCTCCGAGCCCATTCCGCGAGTCCTCCCGCACTTCCTGGGCTGGCAGGGCCTCGACATCGGCCGGGACACCCTGTCGCCCTCCTCGACCGGCTACGACGGCGAATTCGCGTACACCGGAGCGTTCGAGAAGGTTGTGTTCACGGTCGCGCCGGACGAAGAGGACACGGAGCCCTTCGAGCGGATCGACTGACTCCCGCCGCCACACGACTGGGAGCGACGCGGAGCCCTTCGGGGCCCGCGTCGCTCCCAGTTGGTCATCCGGTCAGGTGGGCGGTGTGAAGCGTCCGTCGATCGCCGTCCAGCCTCCGTCCACGAAGAGCTGGCTCCCCGTGACGAAGGACGACGCGTCCGACGCCAGGTAGACCACGGCGCCGGCCAGCTCATCGGGGCGGGACCAGCGGCCCAGGGCGCTCTTGGTCGCGTACGCCTCCGACCACTCGGGCACGGCCTTGATCTGCGTGGTCAGCGGTGTGTCCACGATGCCCGGGGCGATGGTGTTCACCCGCACGCCCGACGGGCCCAGTTCGGCCGCCGCGGTCCGCACCAGCTGGACCAGGCCCGCCTTCGTGGCCGCGTACACCCCCTGCCCCGGCTCGACGGCCACCGCGCGGATCGAGCTGAAGCCGATGATGCTTCCCCTGCCACGCTCGGCCATGCCACGGCCGAACGCGCGCACCAGGTCGAAGGACGCGCGCAGATTGAGCGCCACGACCCGCTCGAACTCCTCCGCCGTGTAATCGAGCAGCCGCTTGCGCACATTCGTCGCAGCGGTGAAGACGAGCACATCGACGGGGCCGAGCTCCTCGGCAGCGCGCGCCACCGCCTCGCCGTCGAGCACATCCAGGGCGTACGGGACAAGGCCCGGCCCCATCGACGCCGACGCCGTGGCCGCCGTCAGGTCGCGGTCGGCGCACACCACCGTGGCGCCGTGCGCGGCCAGCGCCAGGGCGCTCTCGCGGCCGATCCCGCTGCCCGCGCCCACCACGACGGCCTTGCGGCCGTCGAGCCTGAACAGGCGGGAGTACGCGTCCACCGCATCGGTGCGGTCCTCTGCTTGCATGGTCCTCACGGCTTCTTTGTCGTCGGAGTTGTCGTCGGGCGGATCACTGCCATACGGGTGACGGTGAGCTCTTCGATGGCGAACCTCGGGCCCTCCCGTCCGGCCCCGGAGTCCTTCACGCCGCCGTACGGCATGACGTCGGAACGGAAACCGGGCACCTCGTTGACCACCACTCCGCCCACCTCCAGGCGGTCGAGAGCGGCGAACGCGGTGTCGAGGGCGCTGGTGTAGACGCTCGCGTGCAGTCCGTAGCGCGAGTCGTTGACCAGGTCGAAGGCCGTCTCCAGATCGGGGACGGACCGTACCGCGACCACGGGGCCGAAGACTTCCTCGCCCCAGACGGGGAGGGCGCGGTCCACGTCGAGCAGCACGGTGGGCTCGATCACCCCGTCGGTGACCTTGCCCCCGGCCACCAGCGACGCCCCCGCCGCCACCGCCTCGTCCAGCCATCCGCGGACCCGCTCGGTCGACCGCTTGTCGATGAGTGCCGAAACCCTCGTCGCCGGATCGCGGGGATCGCCCACGACCACCTGGGCCACCCGCTCCGCCAGGCGGGCCATGAACTCCTCGCGTACGGCGTCCACCACGATGACCCGCTGCACGCTGATGCACGCCTGGCCCGACGCGTAGTACCCACCGCGCACCACCGCGTCGGCGGCGGCGTCGAGGTCGGCGTCGGCGGCGACCACCAGGGCGGCGTTGGAGCCGAGTTCGAGCAGCACCTTGGTGGGGGCCGCGTCCCGGGCGATCCGGTGGCCCACGGCGGCAGAGCCGGTGAAGGACACCGCCCCGATCCGGCGGTCGGTGGTCAGCGCGACACCCACCTCGGGCCCCCCGGTCACCAGTTGCACCGCGGCCGGCGGCGCCCCGGCGGCGCGCAGGGCCTCGCGGAGGAGGTGCACCAGCCACAGGGTGGCCAGCGGTGTCTGCGGGGCGGGCTTGACGACGACCGGGCAGCCGGCGGCCAGCGACGGCGCGACCTTGTGCGCGGCGAGCAGCAGCGGGTAGTTGAAGCCCGCGATGCCCACCACCACACCGATCGGCTTACGGGTCCAGAAGCCGAGCAGCCCCTCCCCCGACGGCAGCAGGTCCAGCGGCACCGTCTCCCCGTGCAGCCGGGCCACTTCCTCGGCCGCCGTCAGCAGGGTCAGCAGCGCGCGGTCCACCTCGACACGGCAGTCGACCAGCGGTTTGCCGGTCTCCAGGACCAGGAGCCGTTCGAAGTCCGCGCGCCTGGCGGCGATCGCCTCGTGCGTGGCGAGCAGGGCCGCCCTGCGGGTGTGCGAGGGGAGCCGGCCGACCTGTTCGCGGACCGCGACGGCCGCGTCCACCGCGCGGCGCGCGAGGTCGGTGTCCCCGACCGGGGCCCGCGCGACGAGCGTCCCGTCGTAGGGGAAGCGGATGTCCTCCGCGGCGGGTGCCGCCACCCAGTGGTCGCCGATGGGCAACCCCGTCGGGAACTGGTGGAACTCCAACACCTGGGCGCTTTCGCCACTGGCGGGTTCGACGTGGGTCGTCACGGTCAGTACTCCCGGTTGAGGTCGGCCGCCGACACGCCGGACAGTGCCTTGCCCAGGGTCGGTACGGCGGCGATCAGCCTGCGTGTGTAGGAATGTTGCGGCTCCTCGTACACCTGCTCCGTGGGCCCGGTCTCCACGATCTGTCCGCCGTTCATGACCGCGACCCGGTCGCACACATGGCGGACCACGGACAGGTCGTGGGAGACGAAGACCAGCGTGAGGGACAGCTCCTCGACGAGGTCGGCGATGAGGTTGAGCACTTGGGCCCGTACGGACACATCCAGGGCGCTCACCGGCTCATCGGCCACGATGATCTTCGGTCGGGGGGCGAGGGCGCGCGCGATCGAGATGCGCTGCCGCTGGCCGCCGGAGAACTGGTGCGGATACCGGTCCGCCGCGTCGGCCCGCAGGCCGACGGCCTCGAGCAACTCGGCCACCCGCTCCCGGCGGTTCGAGTGTCCCTGTGCGACCAGCGGCTCGGCCACGATGTCACCGACACGCATACGCGGGTCCAGCGAACTCATCGGGTCCTGGAACACGAGTTGAAGCCGCTCGCGGACGAACCCGAGCTGTCTCTCCCTGAGCCCGGTGATGTCCCGGCCGTCGATCGCGACGCTACCGCTGGTGGGGCGGTCGAGCCCGGCCAGAATCCGCAGCAGGGTCGACTTACCGCACCCCGACTCCCCCACGATGCCGAACCGCTGCCCCTGGGGGACGGTGAAGCTGACGCCCCGCAGGGCGTGCACCGGGGGGCTGGGGTGGCGCAGCGAGGTACGCGGACGGTGGTAGACGCGTGTGACGTCGCGGACGCTGATGGCGGTCGGCTGCTCAGCCACGGCCGGCCTCCTGGTTCATGGGTGTGCCCTTCACGTGCGCGCCACTCTGGGATGCCGGGCTCTCGGATGCCGGGTGGAAGCAGGCGTAGCCGGAGTCCGGCCCGGTCGGGACCCATTCCGGCCTGGTGGCGCACGCCTCGGTCGCGTGGGCACATCTGTTTCTGAAGACACATCCGGCGGGGAACTGGCCCGCCGGCGGTACCGATCCGGGGATCGTGGCCAGCCGGCCGCGGTCGTCCACCACGGTCAGATCCGATGCGCCGATCAGGCCCTGGGTGTAGCGGTGCCGAGGGCGGGTGAACACCTCCTGGACCGGTCCGGACTCGACCAGCCGTCCGCCGTACATGACCATGACCCGCTCGCAGGCGGTGGCCACCACGGCCAGGTCGTGGGTGATGAACAGCATGGCCGACCTGCGGTCCTGGACACCGCGCACGATCAGGTCGAGCACCCGCGCCTGCACCGTGACGTCGAGCGCGGTGGTGGGTTCGTCGCAGACCAGGAGTGCGGGGTCGTTCGCGAGGGCGATGGCCAGCACCACCCGCTGCCGCTGGCCTCCGGAGAACTGGTGCGGGTATGCCTGCGCGGCGGCCGCGGGGTCGGGGAGCCCCACCTGGGCGAGCAGTTCCACGGCGGCGGCTCGCGCGGAGGCCCGGTCGGGCCTGGTCCGGTGGATCAGCAGCACCTCGGCGATCTGCCGCCCCACCCTCATCGTGGGGTTCAGGGCGGTCATGGGCTCCTGGAAGACCATGGCGATCTCCTTGCCCCGCACCCGGGACATCCGCGCCTCGTCGGCGCCGACCAGGTCGTGGTCGACTCCGGCGAGCCGCACCGAACCCGTGGCCCGGAGCCCTTCGGGGAGCAGGCCCATGACGCTCAGCGCGGTCAGCGACTTGCCCGACCCCGACTCGCCGATCAGGCCGACCCGCTCGCCGGCCCCGATGGTGAAGCCGACATCTTCGACGAGCTTACGGCCGCCCACCGTTACGTCGAGGTTCCGCACGGCCAGCACGTCGCCAGTCACGTTGCCGGTCATCTGCGGTCCTCCAGCTTGGGGTCGAAACGGTCGCGCAGGCCGTCACCGAGCAGGTTGAATCCGAGCACCGCCACCGCGATCGCGATGCCCGGGAACACGGCGAGCCGGGGGGCGGACGACAGCATCTCCTGGCTCTCCTGCAGCATCCGGCCCCAGGACGGTGTGGGGGGCGGGGTGCCGAAGCCCAGGAAGGACAGTGCGGCTTCGGCGAGTACGGCGATGGCGAAGCCGACCGACGCCTGCACGATGACGAGACTGCTGACGTTGGGCAGAACATGCCGCACAGCGATCGCGAACGGCCCGCGGCCCGCCGCGCGCGCGGCGGTGACGTACTCGGTCTTCATGACCTGCAGCGTGCCGCCGCGGATCAGCCGGGCGAAATTGGGGATGGACGCGATACCGATGGCGACCATCGCGACCAGCGTGCTGGCGCCGTACACGGCGGCGAACATGATGGCCAGCAGGAGCGCCGGGAAGGCGAGAAGCAGGTCGTTGGCGCGCATCAGCAGCTCGCCGAGCCAGCGGGGCGCCATCCCGGCGGCGATGCCGAGGGGCACCCCGACCACGGCGGCGACCCCCACCGCCACGAAGCCGACGAACAGCGTGGTACGCGAGCCCACCAGGATCTGGCTGAACACGTCACGGCCGAATTTGTCCGTGCCGAACCAGTACTCCAGGGACGGCTTCTGCAGCCGCGCCGAGGCGTTCACCAGGGTCGGGTCGTGCGGCGTCCAGACGAAGGACAGCAGCGCCATGCCGAGCACGACCGCCACGATGAGACCGCCCACCAGCAGGCTGCCCGTCACCGGGCGGCGCCGACGACGGACGTCGGGCACCGCGGACGCGGCAGCCTTGGTGTCCGGAGCGGACTTGGTGTCCGGAGCGCTCATGACGCACCCGCCCTGAGCCGCGGGTCGATCACCAGATAGATGATGTCCACCAGGAAGTTCACCAGCAGCACCGCCATTGCGATGATCATGACCACGTCCTGCACCATGATGAGGTCCCGGTTGGAGACGCTGTCCAGCAGCAGGCTCCCGAGCCCGGGGATGACAAAGACCCGTTCGATGACCACGGCGCCCACCAGCAGCGTGGCGAGATGCAACGCCAGGACGGTGACCACGGGCACCGCCGCGTTCCGCAGGCCGTGCCGCAGCAGCGCCCGCGTCGGACGGAGTCCTTTGGCACGGGCGGTGCGCAGATAGTCCTCCCGGAGGACATCGAGCACGGCGCTGCGGACATAGCGGGTGAGCATGGCCCCCTGCACCAGTCCGAGGGACAGCGCGGGCAGCACCAGCTGTTTGAGGAACATGACCGGATCCTGCGCCGGGGGTGTCCAGCCGTTCGCCGGCAGCCACCCGAGCCCCACCGCGAACACGGTGACCAGGAGGATGCCCGCGAGGAAGGCCGGGACGGCCACGCCGACCTGGGACAAGGCCGAGAGAATGAGCCCGGACGGCTTGCGGTGCCGCACCGCCATGAGCGTGCCCATGGGGATCGCCAGGATGCAGGCGAGCGCCATCCCGGCGCCGACGAGCCACAGGGTGACCTGGAGGCGGTCGGCGATCTGCGGGCCGATCGCCGTCTGTGAGATATAGGAGTTACCCGGGTCGAAGGTCACCAGTCCCTTGACCCAGCTGAAGTACTGGACCACGAGCGGCCGGTCGAGCCCGAACTGCTCGCGCAGTTGCGCCACCGCCGTGTCCGACGCGCTGACGCCGAGGGCGACGCGGGCCGGATCCCCTGGCAGCACCGCCATGAACGCGAACACCAACACGGAGCTCACGACAAGGCTGGCCAGGAGGATCCCGATCCGCTGCACCAGACGGACGATCATCTGTTGAGTCCGCCTTTCATGACCGGCCCAGGCCGGTGAGATCCAGTGACTCGGAGACGTTGTCCACGGGCAGGCCGGTGATGTCCTTGTCCGCCACCATCAGGTTCGGCAGCAGGAACAGCCAGTCGGCCGCGGCGTCCTTGGACAGCAGCCGGGCAGCCTGCCGCATGGCGGTGATCTGCTCCTCCTGGGTGCCCTTGTCCGCCTTCTTCAGCAACGCGCGGAATTCAGGGTTGTCGTAGTGGGTGTAGTAGCTCTTGTCCCCGAACACCGTCTGCATATCGCGGGGTTCCAGATGTCCGATGATGGACATGTCGTAGTCGGCGTTCTTGAACACGGTGCTCAGCCAGGCGGCGGGGAACTCCAGCTGATCGAGGGTGACCTTGAACCCGGCCTGTTCGAGCTGGCTCTTGACCACGGTGCCGCACGCGGTGGCATAGGGCAGCGTCGGAATCCGCAGCCGCAGCGTACTGCCGGCCACACCGGACTCCTTGAGGAGCTTCTTCGCCTTGTCGCGGTCGTACGGATACTGGTTCGTGAGGTCCTGGTACCACGGGTCGGTCGGCGGGACCATGCTGCCGATGAGCTTGCCGCGCCCCGCCCAGCAGGTGTCCAGCAGGGCCTTGTGGTCGATGGCGTAGCGGACGGCCTGGCGGGCCTTCAGATTCTTCAGCGGGCCCGAGCCGTTGTTGAGGGAGAGGAGCACCTCGCCGTTGGTCGTGCCCTCGATGACCTTGTACGTCGAGTTGTTCGCGAACCGGTCCAGAGAATCCGGGGTCTGCATCGTGCCGATCACGTTGATGGTGCCCGTGAGCAGCGCGTTGTTCATGGCTGTCGGGTCCTTGAAGTACTTGAGGGTGACCGACGCGAAGTGCGGTTCACTCCCCCAGTAGCCATCACGGCGGGCCAGCGTGATCGAGTCGCCGCGGTTCCACTTCTTCACCACGTACGGGCCGGTGCCCACCGGCTCGGTGGCCAGCTTGCTCACACCGGTCCGGCTGAACATCACGCCGACGCGGGTGGTCATCCGGTACAGCCAGTCGTTGCTCGGCTCCTTCAGGGTGACCTTGAGTTCGGTCGGTGACACCGCCTGCACCGTGTCGACGACGTCCATCTGGGCCTTCTGCGCGATCGTCCAGTCGGACTTGACGCGTTCGATGGAGAACTTCGCGTCCTCGGCGGTGAACGGTGCGCCACTGCTGAACTTGGCGTCCTTCACCAACTGGAACGTGTATGTCTTACGGTCCTTGGACAGACTCCACGACTTGGCCAGTTGGGGCTGGATCTTCCCGGACTGGTCCACCTTCACCAGGTTCTCGTAGACGTTGTAGAGCAGTGCCTGGGGAATGGCGGCGCCCGCGGTCTTGGTGATGTCGAGGTTGGCCGGCTCGGCGTTGAGGCCGATCTTCAGGGCGTCGTCGGTCTTCCCGGACTTGCCCGTGCCACCTCCGTCTGCCGTGGACCCGGCCGAGCAGGCTGCCAGCAGTAGGGATGCGAGCGTGGCCGCGACCACCCCGGTGTGTCGCGTCAGCTGCTTGTTGTCTCTCATATGTGCTACCCCTGGCTTTCCATGGTGTGCAGGACAGCGGATGACACATCCGCTGTGGTGGCGTTTCCGCCGAGGTCGGCCGTGTGGTGCCGGGCATCTCGCAAGGTGCCCGCCACCGCGTCACGGATGCGGTGAGCCGCGCCGGTGTGTCCGAGGTCGTCGAGCAGCAGCGCCCCGGAGAGCAGGCATGCCACCGGATTCGCCACGCCCTTCCCGGCGATGTCCGGTGCGGAGCCGTGGACGGGTTCGTAGATGCCCGGCACATCGGCGCCCGGAAGAACGTTGGCGCTGGGCGCCATGCCCATACCGCCGGCGAGCACCGCCGCGAGGTCGGAGAGGATATCGCCGAACAGGTTGCTGGTGAGCAGGACGTCGAGGGAGCGCGGAGCCTGGATCATACGGGCGGCCATGGCGTCGACCAGCACGGTTTCCAGCCGGACCGCCGGGTACTGCTCGCCGACCTCGCGCACCACCCGGTCCCACAGCGGATAGCCGTATCGCATCGCGTTGGACTTGGTCACCAGGCACAGCCGCCCCGACCGCCGGCCGGCCAGGGCGAAGGCATGGTGCGCCGCCCGCTCGATGACGCGACGGGAGTGCACCGCGATCTCGATGCCGAGATCGTGTCCGCTGCCGGCGTGCGCCACCCCGCCGGCGCCGACGTACTCGCCCTCGGTGTTCTCGCGGACGATGACCAGGTCCACGCCATCGGTGTCGCGCACCTTGGTGGGGACTCCGGGGAACGCTCGCACCGGGCGGATGTTCACGGCGAGGTCGAGCTGCTGCCGCAGGCCGATGATCAGGCCCCAGACCAGTTCGTGATCCGGCACATCAGGGCGTCCGACGGCGCCGAACAACACGGCGTCCGTCTGCTTCACGAGGTCGGCCGCATCGGCCGGCATCGCCGCGCCCTGCCGGAGGAACCGCTCGCCTCCCCAGTCGAACGAGGTCACGTCGAGCCGGTGGCCGTCGGCCTCCAGCGCGGCCCGGAGCACGGGCAACGTTGCCGCGACGACCTCGGGGCCGATTCCGTCACCCGGTATGACGGCGAGCCGCACGACCTTGGTCTCCCGCGTCATATACGCCACCTTCCCCTCTCACTGGCCTGACCAGTAAGCTCACTTGCCAGGTACCGTGACGACTGAGGCTGTGCTTGTCAAGGGTTCGTATGCGACGGGTATCGCAAGGGGGCACCGCCCAGCGGTCGCTGGGGGATAGGGAGAGTGCAAGTGCTCACCGAACAGGGCCTGGCCACCATGCCGGCCGTCGAGATGGTGGCCGGATTCGCCGACCACACGCTGTCGCCCGTGCAGGTCCACGACGCCGTCCAGGCGGTGATCGAGGCGCGCGAGAGTGTGCTCAACGCGTTCTGGGTGCGGGATCCGGATGAGTCCCGCAAAGCGGCCCTGGCCAGCGAGGCGCGCTGGGCGGCGGGGGAACCGCTCGGGCCCATCGACGGCGTGCCCGTGACGCTGAAGGAGAACGTCGCCCGCAGGGGCGTCCCCATGCCCTCGGGCAACGCGGGGACCGTGCCGGTCGTCCCCGAGGCGGACGCGCCCATCACCGCGCGGGTCCTCGAATCCGGTGGGGTGGTCCTCGGGTCGACCGTGATGCCGGACTGGGGCATGCTCTCCTCGGGAGTCTCCAGCCGGCACGGCATTACCCGCAGCCCCTGGAACCCCGCCTGGACCACGGGCGGTTCCAGCTCCGGCGCGGGGGCCGCGGCGGCCGGGGGATACGGTCCGCTCCACGTCGGCACCGACATCGGGGGATCGATCCGGCTGCCGGGCACCTGGCTGGGGCTCGCCACGCTCAAGCCCAGCTACGGAAGGATCCCGCTGGACGCCCCGTACCTGGGGCGCGCCGCCGGCCCCATGGCGCGCACCGTGGCGGACGCGGCCCTGTTCATGAGTGTCCTGAGCCGGCCCGATCCCCGGGACTGGTCGAGTCTGCCGCCGCAGGACATCAACTGGTCGGCGTCGGCCGGCGAGGTGCGCGGACTGCGGGTGGGGGTGCAGCTGGACGCCGGTTGCGGGGAGCCCTGCGACGCCGAGGTCCGTGCCGCGGTGAACCGCGCCGCCGCGCTCTTCGAGGCGGCGGGAGCCGTCGTGGAGCCGGTGGAGCCGTTCATGAGCCAGGATCTCCTGGACGATCTGGATCTGTTCTGGCGGGTGCGGTCCTGGAACGACTTCCGCGAACTGCCGGCCGAGGCCAAGCTGCGCGTCCACCCCAGCATCATCCGATGGTGCCAGGGGGGCGCGGATGTGCCGGGCACCCGGGTGCTCCAGTGCTACCAGCAGATCATGCGTATCCAGGAGCGGACCGTGGCGGCGACGCTCCCGTACGATCTGGTGCTTTCGCCGGTGGCTCCGGTGGCGGCGTTCCCCGCCGAGCAGCCGATGCCGTTCCTGGAAGACGCGAAGACCATGGCCCATATCGGCTTCACCGCGCCGTACAACATGTCGGGCCAGCCCGCGGCGACCGTCAACTGCGGTCTGACGGCGGACGGTCGGCCCATCGGGGTGCAGCTCGCGGGCCGCCGATTCGACGATCTCGGTGTCCTGCGGGCGGCGGCGTGGTACGAACAGAACCGGCCTGCCGAGGCGGTCCCGCACTGGCCGGACAGCGCCCCCGGGGCGACCACCGGGGCGACCACCGGGGAGAAGACGACAACGCTCGAAGGGGAGAAGCCGTGAGTGACGGGGCACAGTTCCAGCAGGTCTCGCCGGTACGGCTCTACCAGCGGATCGTCGAGCAGATCGAGCAGGCGATCACACGCGGCGACCTCAAGCCCGGTCAGCGCCTGCCGAGCGAACGAGAGCTGGTGACGCAGTTCGGGGCGAGTAGGCCCACCGTACGCGAGGCCCTGCGCGTACTGGAGAGCAACGGCCTGATCCGCTCGCGCCCGGGTGACCCGAACGGCCCGGAGATCCTGCCGTTCTCCTCGGCGGGCCTGACCAAGGAGATGACCCGGCTCGTCCAGTTCGACAATGTGTCGATGGCCGAGTTGATCTCGTTCCGCATGATCCTCGACGGCTCGGCGAGCATGCTGGCGGCCCGGCTGCGGTCCGAGGAGGAACTGTCCGCCATGGAGCGGACGATCGCCGTCATGTCGGACGCGATCGAGACGGGGTACGACGAGTTCAGCAAGGCGGACGTCGCGTTCCATGAGGCGGTGGCCGTGGCCAGCCGCAACTCCCTTATCGAGGTCTGCAACCAGGTGGTCCGGGGCGCCGTCCTCTCGCTGATCTCGGACAAGGTCGCCCATGCGCACAACCGCAAGGCGCTGATGCGCGAATCGCTCCAACACCACCAGGAGGTGCTGGAGGCGATCCGGGCACGGGACGGCGCGGCGGCGGCGCGCATCTCGCGACGCAAACTCCTCGACTACTACGCCGGCTACGTCCCCGAGAGCGAGCAGGGGCCGCTGCTCGCTCTCGTGGACGACGAGGAGCCCTGAACCGCCGGCAGGTGGTCAGACGTTGCGCCGGTACTGGCCGCCGACCTCGAAGAACGCCTCGGTGATCTGCTGAAGCGAGCAGACCCGGGCGGCGTCCATGAGGACGGCGAAGACGTTGTGGCCGTTCACCGCCGCGTCCTTGAGGGCCATCAGGGCGGCGTGGGCCTGGTCGCGGTGGCGGGCCTGGTAGTCGCCCACGCGCTCCAGCTGGGACTCCTTCTCCTGCTCGGTGGCGCGCGCCAGCTCGATGGTGCCGGGCTCGGCGGTGTCCGCGCGCGGGTTGCGGAACGTGTTGACTCCGATGATCGGCAGGGTGCCGTCGTGCTTGCGCTGCTCGTACAGCATCGACTCGTCCTGGATCCGGCCGCGCTGGTAGCCGGTCTCCATGGCGCCGAGCACACCGCCGCGCTCGCTGATCCGCTCGAACTCGGCGAGCACGGCGGCCTCGACCAGATCGGTGAGTTCATCGATGATGAACGAGCCCTGCAGGGGGTTCTCGTTCATCGCCAGGCCCCATTCCCGGTTGATGATCAGCTGGATGGCCAGGGCCCGGCGGACCGAGTCCTCAGTGGGGGTGGTCACCGCCTCGTCGTAGGCGTTGGTGTGCAGGCTGTTGCAGTTGTCGTAGATGGCGATGAGCGCCTGCAAGGTGGTGCGGATGTCGTTGAAGTCCATCTCCTGGGCGTGCAGGGAGCGGCCTGAGGTCTGGACGTGGTACTTCAGCTTCTGGCTGCGCTCATTCGCCCCGTACTTCTCCTTCATCGCCACCGCCCAGATGCGGCGGGCGACCCGGCCGAGCACGGAGTATTCGGGGTCCATGCCGTTGGAGAAGAAGAAGGACAGGTTCGGGGCGAAGTCGTCGATGTCCATACCGCGCGCCAGGTAGGCCTCGACATAGGTGAAGCCGTTGGCCAGGGTGAAGGCCAGCTGGCTGATGGGGTTCGCGCCGGCTTCGGCGATGTGGTAGCCGGAGATGGACACCGAGTAGAAGTTGCGGACCTTGTGCGCGATGAACCACTCCTGGATGTCGGCCATCATCCGCAAGGAGAACTCGGTGGAGAACAGGCAGGTGTTCTGGCCCTGGTCCTCCTTGAGGATGTCGGCCTGCACCGTGCCGCGCACACTCGCCAGCGCGTGTGCGCGCAAGCGGGCGGCCTCCTCGGGGGACGGGTCACGCCCCTCGGCGGTGCGGAATCGCTCGGTCTGCTGGTCGATGGCGGTGTTCAGGAAGAACGCCAGGATGGTCGGCGCGGGTCCGTTGATCGTCATGGAGACCGAGGTCGTCGGCGCGACCAGGTCGAAGCCGTCGTAGAGGGCCTTCATGTCCTCCAGCGTGGCCACCGACACCCCGGAGGTGCCGACCTTGCCGTAGATGTCGGGGCGTTCGCCGGGGTCACGGCCATAGAGGGTGACCGAGTCGAAGGCAGTGGACAGCCGCGTGGCCGGCTGGCCCTCGGAGAGCAGCTTGAAGCGCCGGTTGGTACGGAACGGATCGCCCTCGCCGGCGAACATCCGCGCCGGGTCCTCCCCGTCGCGTTTGAACGGGAACACCCCGGCCGTGAAGGGGAAGTAGCCGGGCAGGTTCTCCCGGCGCCAGAACCGCACCAGCTCCCCGTGGTCGGTGAACCTGGGCAGGGCGACGCGGGGGACCTTGTTGCCGGACAGCGACTCGCGGGTCAGCTTGGTACGGATTTCCCTGTCGCGGACCTTCACGACCTGCTCGTCACCGGAGTAGGCGGCCACGACGGTCGGCCAGTTCCCGATCTGCTCCGTGACGTCGTGCGGAAGTTGCTTGCGGGCGTCCTCCAGCAGCGACTGCACGCTCCCGGCGTCGGAGCCGGCCTCGACGAGCTCGCCCCTGACCGCGTCCAGGCGCTGCACCCTACGGGCCGCCCCGGCCAGCCGCTCGGTCTCCTCGTGGTACCGGCGGACCGTCTCGTTGATCTCGGCGAGATAGCGCACCCGGTCCGTGGGCACCACCTGCCGGATGCCCGAGGAGTGGCGTACGTCGACCGGCGGCAGCGTGCCCTCGGACAGGGGCAGGCCCCGCTCGGCCAGGGCGGTCCTCAGATACTGGTAGAGCGCGGTGACACCATCGTCGTTGAACGTGGCCGCCGAGGTGCCGTACACCGGCATGTCCTCGGGCCGCATACCGAACGCCTCGCGGTTGCGGACCAGTTGGCGGCCCACATCACGCAGTGCGTCCTTGGCGCCGCGCCGTTCGAACTTGTTGATGGCCACCACGTCGGCGAAGTCGAGCATATCGATCTTCTCCAGCTGCGAGGCGGCGCCGAACTCCGGCGTCATCACATACAGCGAGGTGTCGACGAACGGCACGATCGCCGCGTCTCCCTGGCCGATGCCCGGTGTCTCCACGACCACCAGATCGAACCCGGCCGCCTTGACCACGTCGATGACATCGGACAGCTGCTCGGGCAGCTCGCGGCTGCCGCGCGTGGCCAGGCTCCGGAAGAAGACCCGGTGCCCGTCCAGGGAGTTCATCCGGATCCGGTCACCGAGCAGCGCACCGCCGCCACGGCGGCGGGTCGGGTCGACCGCGATCACCGCGATCCGCAACTTGTCGTGCTGGTCCACACGGAACCGGCGCACCAGCTCGTCGGTCAGTGACGACTTTCCCGAGCCGCCGGTGCCGGTGATGCCGAGCACCGGTGTGACCCGCGCCGCCGCGGCGGCACGCATCTGTTCCAGCAGCTCCGGGGGCAGCTTGCCGAGTTCGGCACCGGTGATTGCGCGGGCGATCGCGAACCGGTCGCCGGCGAGTACGGCGGCGGCGTCGGCCGGCTTGCGGTCCCAGAGGTCGAAATCGCAGTCCCGCACCACCGAGTTGACCATCCCGGCGAGGCCGAGCCGCTGGCCGTCCTCGGGGGAGAAGATCGTCACCCCGCATTCGCGCAGTCGGGCGATCTCCTCGGGCACGATGACACCGCCTCCGCCGCCCACCACGCGGACGTGGTCCGCTCCCCGCTCGCGCAGCGACGCGGCCAGGTACTCGAAGTACTCGACATGTCCGCCCTGGTAGGAGGAGACCGCGACGCCGTGTGCGTCCTCCTCGAGCGCCGCGTCCACGACCTCGCGGACGGAGCGGTTGTGCCCGAGATGGATCACCTCGGCGCCCTGGGACTGGAAGATCCGCCGCATGATGTTGATCGACGCATCGTGCCCGTCGAACAGCGCCGAAGCCGTAACCAGGCGGACAGGGTGCACAGGGCGGTGCAGATCGTTCATGAGGGCCTTCCCGGACAGCTGAGGGGACGCTGACCAACAAGATACTAGGACGTCCTAGTAAATTACTGAAGGTGAGGTCGGTGTGAAGAGAAGCACAGCGGGCGAGCCCTCCCGGCTCACAGCGCGGCGACGAGCCGCCTCAGCATCTCGTGCGCCGGCAGCAGCGACGGGCCGTACCAGGTGATCAGCCGACCGCTGACCAGGCGGGTCGGTGTGCGGCGGAAGGCCTCGGGGCCGTCGCTCTCGGTGAACACATACGGCTCGTCGGGCAGCAGGACGACGCCCACGTCCGGTTGGTCGATCTCCTCCAGGGCCATATGCGGATAGCGGTCCGGATGCCGGGCAAACGCATTGGCGACACCGGCCCGGCGCAGCAGGTCGCCGGTGAAGGTGGACCTCCCGACCACCATCCAGGGGTCCCGCCAGATCGGGACCGCCGCGGTGACCGTGGCCTCGGGAAGGGGGCCCGACCAGAGCTCCCGCGCCGCGTCGAGCCAGTCGGGGACCGGGACTTGAAGCGCCTCGGCGAACAGCCGCTCGAGCGAGTCCAGGGCCTGTGGGACGGTCTCGATGACGGTCACCCACACCGGCACTCCCGCGGCGCGCAACCGGGTGACGTCGAGTTCGCGGTTCTCCTCCTTGTTCGCGATCACGAGATCCGGCCGAAGCCGGGCGATCGCCTCCCGGTCGGGGTTCTTGGTGCCCCGCACCCGTACCACGTCCAGATCACCGGGATGGGTGCACCACTGGGTCGCCCCGACCAGGACCTCCGGATGGCCGTCGGCGACCGCCTCCGTGAGCGACGGCACGAGGGACACCACCCGGCGGGGCGGACGGGCCAGGTGCACGGCGGTGCCCATGTCGTCGTACAGCGGCGGCATGACCGCTCCCCTCGCTTGCTCTCGTACGGTTTCGGACATCCACAGGCCTACGACGCCAAGCCTTGAGTGTCGCGCCATTGCGCGACCGCGTTCTCACCCGCGTTCTGCGCGATCTCGCCGAGCCCGGACAGGGCCAGGATGTGTGCCTCCCGATCACCGACCGCGGTGGCGGCACGCAGCGCGGTCTCGCCGGCCTCACGCGCCGCGACGAGATCATGGTCCCGGGACAAGGCCAGTGCGTGCAGGGCGGCCAACCTCGCCCCGATCTCCGGGGCGGCGCCCCCCATGGCGAGGGCGGTTTCGGCCCGGCGGCGCAATTCGCCGGCGAGATCCATGTTCCACAGCGCCCCACCGAGGGCAGCCTGCAGCCGGCTGAACGCCTCCGGCGATGGCCGGCCGGCCAGTAGCCGGTCGCCTGCCGACAGTGCCTCGCGGTTCCTGCCGGCCCGTGTCAAGGAGAGGATCGTCCGCTCACCCACGGTGAACCTCAGCGGCAGTGCCGGGGGCACCAGATCCAGAGCGCGTGTCATCAGGTCGGCCGCGAGGCCCGGCGTGACCGACAGTACGTCGTCGGCCGCTCGCTCAAGCAGCGCCACGGCTTCCTCGTCCCCGTGCAGGGCTCCCCTGAGGATGTGCGGCACCGCATCGATCGGCTGATGGCCCGCGGAGACAAGGTGGTGGGCAGCCTCCCGGTGAAGAGCCTTCCGGGCTGACGGCGGGATGTCGACATAGACCGCCTGGCGCAGCAGATCATGCCGGAAGGCCAGATGATCGCCGCCGTCGTCGAGGAGTCCGGCGCGCACGGCTTCCTCGAGCGCCTCGATCAACGCGGCGGTCGGCCGGCCGCAGAGCGCGGCGGCGTCGTGGAAACCGAAACTGCGTCCCAGCACCGCTCCCATCTGGAGGAAGCGCAGCGTGCCGGGCTGCAGGGACCTGGGATCAGGGCCAACCCGCCGCTTCCGGTGCGGGCCACCGAGGCGATCAGCGCCTGAAGCTCTTCGAGCTCGACCTCTCGGCCGCGCAGCCCCCTACGGGTCAGCGATCCGCCTGCCCTCGCCACTCACGTACCTTTCCTATCCGTACTCCCCGGCCGAGGCCGGTCTCCGCCCACGCAAAACGGTCCAAGTGGGGTCCTGTGTCGGCGAGCGGCCGGCAGAGCGACGGAATGCCCGGGACGGGATTAGTGGCAGCATAACGGGTCACATCTCCACCGCCGCTGCGCACCCCCTCGACCCCGGGCGTGACAGTCCGGCTGTAGACCAGGTCACTGAACTCCAGGCCAAGCCCCGCCCCGGCCCGAGTCGGCCTGTAGTGCGTAGGCACCAGGACACGTAAGTGGCTGGTCCGGGTGGACCAGGGGAAGACGGCGGCCAGGGACGATGCCCGGCGGCGCGCCGGAGAGAAATGTTGGAGGCGTGCGAATCCCGCACATCAAGCAGGTCCACGCACTTGCTCGCAACCAACGATGAAAAGGACATCTATGTCCGAAGCTGTGGTTTCCCCGGTCCGCATCGGGAGGCTGTCGATCGGCGCCCTCGGCGCCCTGGCACTCGCCCTCGGCACCCTGCAGACAGTGGTGGATCCAGCGCTCCCGCTGCTGCAACGTGAGCTGGGGGTCAGCTCTGGCGAAGGGGCACTGGTCTCCAACGCAGTGCTCATCACCGGCGCCGCCGTCGCACCCGTCGCAGGCAAACTTGGCGACCGCTACGGCGGAAAGCGGGTGCTGGTCCGGCTGATGGCCGTGGTCTCGGCCGGTGGTCTGTTGGCCGGCCTGGCGCCGAACCTGCCGGTGTTGTTACTCGGTCAGGTATTGCAGGGCGCCATGGTGGGTGCGCTGCCCCTTTCCTTCATCCTGGTGCGCAAACACCTCCCGGCAGGGGAGTCACAGCTGGGGATGGGGCTGGTCATGGCGCTGTTCACGGGCGGCGGCATGGTGGGAACGCTCACTGCCGGGCCGATCGCGGAAGGACTGTCCTGGCATTGGATGTTCGCGCTGCCGACGATCGCGATCATCGCGACGACGTTGGTCGTGGCTCGGTTGATGCCGCATGATCCGCCGATCGAATCGGAGTACGGGATCGACTGGCCTGGCGTGGTTCTGCTGAGCGGCACGTTGCTCGCGTTCATGCTCGGGCTCGTGAGGGTGACGGGCGACGACGGCCTGCCGCCACTCACGGTCGGGGCCCTCGCGGTGGTCGTGGCCGCCCTCGCGACCGGATGGGTCGTCGTCGAGCGCCGGGCAGCCTCGCCGATGGTCGATCTACGCATGCTGGCAAAGCCTGCGATGTGGCATGCGTGCATGCTCACCATCGTCATAACCACCAGTTTCGGGATGGTGAGCTTTCTGCTCCCACAGCTGTTCGGGGTACCGGGCGACGGGTACGGCTTCGGAGCCAGCACCACCGACATCGGACTGTTCCTGCTGCCCGGCGCCATCGCCGGGGCGGTGAGCGATTCGGTCGGCGGGATCACGGCGCGGCGTTTCGGTCTGCGTGCCGTGGTCGTCGTGGGCGCCGTCGTCACGGCGGCCACGATGACCACCCTGGTGTCGCTGCACACCGCGGAATGGCAGCTCGTCCTCGCGAAGGCGCTGGCCGCGATGGCCGCGGGCGTCGGTACCACGGCGTTGCTCACCAGCGCTGCCACCGCCGTCGAGACCAGGGACATCGGCATCGCCACCAGCGTGCTCGTGGTGACTCGCGTAATCGGCATCGCCCTGGGCGTCCAGATCGCCGCCGCGATCCTCGACGCCGGGGCCGACCCGACGACGGGCCTGCCTACCGAATCGGCCTTCGTCACAGGTTTCGCCGTCGCCGGCCTCGTCGCCGCACTGTCACTGCTCGTTGTCCGTATCACGAAGAAAAAGGGAGCCCAGGCATGACATCCACCGGTCTGTCGATGGACATGAGTACTACGGCGAAGCGCAGAGTCCTGATCTCCGGGGCCAGTATCTCCGGACCCGCGCTGGCGTACTGGCTGCACCGGTCCGGATTCGCGGTCACAGTGGTGGAGAAGGCAGGCGCACTGCGCGACGGTGGTTACCCGATCGACATCCGCGGTACCGCGATAGAGGTGGTCCGGCGGATGGGGATACTGCCGCAACTGCGGGACGCGCATATCGACTCGCGTCGCTGCACTTTCCTCAACGCCGATGGCAGTGAAGTGGCCTCGGTCAGCCCGAGCGCCGTTGCCGGCGGTGTCGAGGGGCAGGATCTCGAGGTACGTCGTGGGGATCTGGCCGCGATCCTCTACGCGATGGTCCGCGACGACGTGGAATTCCTGTTCGGCGACTCCATCGACACCCTCGACCAGTCCGAACAAGGGGTCGACGTTACTTTCCACAGTGGGCAACGGCGCACGTTCGACCTGGTAGTCGGCGCCGACGGTATGCACTCACACACCCGGGAGTCCCTGTTCGGCCCCGAAGAGCAGTTCCACCGCTACCTCGGCTACTGCTTCGCCATTTTCACCATGCCGAACACCTTCGGGCTCTCCCGCGAGCTCATGATGTGGAACGCCCCGGGGAAAGCCGCGGCCCTCTACGCCGTCGGGGGCAACGACGAGCTGCACGCCTTCCTGAACTTTCACCAACCAGACCCGCCGTTCGATGCCCTCCGGAACCCCGACGCCCAGCGGGACCTGGTCGCCACGATCTTCGCAGGCGCGGGATGGGAGGTCCCTGGCCTGGTCAACGCCATGCGCGACGCGGATGACCTGTTCTTCGACACGGCCGGTCAGATCCGCATGCCCCGCTGGTCCAACGGCCGCGTCGCGCTCGTCGGCGACGCCGCGTACGCACCCTCGTTCCTTACCGGACAAGGCTCAAGCCTTGCGCTGGTCGGTGCCTACATGCTCGCCAACGCCCTGGCCACGAACCGGGACCACACTGCGGCCTTCGCCGCCTACGAACGCGACGTTCGCGAGTTCGTAGCCATGAATCAGGCACTGGTCGACAACGGTGCGGCCACGCTCTTCCCCACCACGGTGCGGGCCCTGGAGCAACGCAACACCATGCTGCGTGGCCTCGTCACCATGCCCTCCGCGACAGCACGACCCGCCCACTCAGCCCTTACGCTGCCCGAATTCGCCCCGATGCCGTGACCTGATACGCCGGCCGCACTGAGAACTCCTGACTCCGTACCTGCCGGCGTCGGCTTACCGAGTGGACCGAAGCCGGTGCTCCATCGCCCTACTCCCAACGTTCGTTGCCGGCGAGCGTGAGTAGGTGCTGATGGCGCCGGTTGGGTGGCGAGGTTGCCGACTGCCCGGTGAGCTGGCGGAGTTGGGCGGAGGTGACGGCGCGAGGTCGGCGCCGGGCTCCGAGCCGCCGAAGGGCCCCGTATCGGACTACGGCAGGCGGCCGGTGCCGCCGTCGGGGGCTGCGTGGGCCAGGCCCGTCCGGTAGGCGATGACGACGAGTTGCGCCCGGTCGCGGGCCTCCAGCTTCGTCATGGCGCGCTGCACATGGGCGCGGACGGTGAAGGGGCTGAGGAACATCCGCTCGGCGATCTCCTGGTTGGACAGGCCGGTCGCGACCAGGGCCACCATCTCGCGTTCGCGCGGCGTGAGCACGGCGAGCTGTTCGGGGTGGTGCGACGGGGTGTCGTCCGGTGTGGCCAGGAAGCGGGCGACCAAGGAGCGGGTGGCGGCGGGGGACAGCAGAGTGTCGCCGTCGGCGATCGTACGCACGGCGTCCAGCAGGTCCTCGGCCCCGATTCCCTTGCCGATGAAGCCACCGGCCCCCGCGCGCAGCGCCTGAGCGACGTACTCGTCGGTCTCGTACGTGGTGAGGATCAGGATGCGGCTGGCACGCAGTTCCGGGTCCGCGCAGATCTCCGACGTGGCGGTGAGACCGTCCACCTCGGGCATACGGATGTCCATGATCACCACGTCCGGGCGCAGTTCCCGGGTGAGTCTCACCGCCTCCCTGCCGTCGGCGGCCTCGCCGACCACGGTGATGTCGTCGGCACTGTCGAGAAGCATCCGGAAGGCACCGCGCAGCAGGGCCTGATCGTCGGCGAGCAGCACCCGGAGTGTCATGGCGCATCCCCGGTCTCTCCGCCGTCCGTCCGTCCGTCGCCGGTCCGTTGTCCGTCGCCTGTCACTCCGTCGGCCATCGGCCCCTCGATGGTTGTTGCTCCGTCAGTCCTCCGCGTCGTGTCCTTGGCGGGCGGGAGAGGCAGCTGGGTGGAGACGAGGAAGCCGCCCTCCGGGCGCCTGCCCGCGGAAAGGTGTCCCCCGACCGCGGTGGCACGTTCACGCATCCCGATCAGACCGTAACCGGGCGGACGGTCCGGCACCGTGGACGCGCTCGGTCCCGTGGATGCGGTCGGCGCCGTACGGGCGCCCCCTCCGTCGTCGGCGACGGTGATGGTCACGCGATCGCGGTTCCAGACGAGGCGTACCCGGGCGCTACCGGTACCGGCGTGCTTGGTCACGTTGGTCAGGGCCTCCTGGACGATGCGGTAGGCGGTGAGGTCCACTCCCGGCGGCAGCGGCCTGGCCGTACCCTCCTGGTGCACCGACACCTCCAGACCCGCGCGGCGGAAGGACTCGAGGAGCGTGGGAAGCCGGGAAAGGCCGGGCGCCGGTTCGGCGGGCCCGGCCGCGTCCCCGGACTGACGCAGCAGACCAACCGTGGCCCGCAGTTCGTCGAGCGCGTGGCCGGTGGTCTCGACGAGCTCCTTCAGGCTCTTGCGGGTCTGCTCCGGGCGGGCGTCGAAGAGGTGGGCGGCGACCGTGGCCTGCGCGTTGGCCAGGGTGATCTGATGGGCCACGAGGTCGTGCAACTCCCGGGCGATGCGAACCCGTTCCTCGGCCACTCTCCGGCGCGCCTCGCTGTCCCGGCTCTGCTCGGCCCGCTGGGCCCGCTCCTCCACGGCCGCCAGGTAGGCCCGTCGGTTCTGCACCGAGTGACCGAGTACGCCGGCCACCAGCGGGAACGCCGCCACCGCTCCCACCCTGCTCGCATCCTTCCACGAGAGGGCCCCGAACAAGGGGGTGGAGGCGACAAGGAGCGCCACGGAGGTGAGCGACACCGCGCTCACCGCGTGCCGTTCGGTGCGCACGGTGAGCGAGTAGGCGGTGATCACGGCGGGGGCCACGATGAGCGGGCTCAGCAGGAGGCCCAAGGGTGGCACCAGCATGCCGCTCGCGGTCGTGGCCGCCATGGCGGCCAGGGGTGCCCGGTGCCGCACCGGCAGCACGGCACAGGACACCACGGCGATGAAGTAGGCGGCGGGGGGCGGCGGTGACAGCGTGCTGCCGTCGTTCTGCACCACGCCGCCGAGCAGACAGAGCGCGAACGCCGTCGCCGTGACCGCTGCCTCCCGCCACCACGTGCCGCGTGGTCGCGGGCCACCGCCACCCGTGTTCGTCATGGCCGGCTCAGTGCCGGTGCCGGCCGACGGGGAGCCGCGGCACCGCTGCGTCCAACTCGGCTGCGGAGGCCGGGACATGCCTGCTCAGTTTCTCACCCTCGATATCCACATTCGGCAGCACGCGGTTCAGGATACGGGGCAGCCACCAGGCCCGGTGGCCGAGCAGTGCCAGGACCGCGGGTGCGATCGCCATCCGGACCACGAAGGCGTCGAAGGCGACGGCGGCGGCCAGGCCGACGCCCATCGTCTGGATGGTCGGGCTGCTCATCCCGATGAATCCGGCGAACACGCTGATCATAATGATCGCCGCCGCGGCCACCACACGTCCGCTGTGCCGGAAACCGTTGACGATTGCCTCGCCGGGGGACGCGCCATGGACGTAGGCCTCCCGCATCCGGGTGAGGAGGAAGACCTCGTAATCCATGGCGAGGCCGAACACGATTCCGATGATGAGAATCGGCATCAGCGACATGACCGGTCCGGTCTGCTCGATGCCGATCAGGTCTGCCGCCCAGCCCCACTGGAAGACGGCGACGAGGACACCGAAGGCGGCACCCACCGACAGCAGGAAGCCGAGCGCGGCCTTGACCGGGACCAGGACCGAGCGGAAGACCACCATCAGCAGGAGCACCGCCAGGCCGATGACCACGGTCAGATAGGGGACGAGGGCGTCGGACATGGCTTCGGAAATGTCGATGTTCATCGCGGTGGTGCCGGTCACCAGGATGTCGGCGCCCGTGTCGGCCTCGACGCCGGAGACCGCGCCCCGGATCGCGTGCACCAGGTCCTTGGTCTCGCCGCTGTTCGGCGCGGTCTGCGGGACGGCGGTGAGGACGGCCGTGTCCTTGCCCCGGCTGAGAACCGGATCACCGACCGACGCGACCCCGTCCACTCCCCGTACGGTCTTGGCGACCAGGTCCGTGGTGGCCCGGGTGTCCCCGGACCCCGAAGACGCTGGCATGTCCACGACCAAGGTCAACGGGCCGTTGAAGCCGGGGCCGAAGCCTTCTGACAGCAGGTCGTAGGCACGGCGCTGGGTGGTCTCCACCGACTTGGACTCGTCTCCGGGCAGCCCGAGTTCGAGGCTCAGCGCCGGTAGGGCGACGGCGCCGAGACCGAGTCCGGCGATCAGCAGCACGGCCGCCGGTCGGCGCAGCACGAACCGTGCCCAGCGGGTGCCGAGCCCGGGCCGGCCGGCCGCGGTGGGCACGGGGTGCGGGCGCTCGCTTCCCGGCCGCTCGCTTCCCGATCGGCGATACGAGGGTTCCTTGCGGACGGCGCGGGACAGTACCCGTCGGCCGAAGAAGCCGAACAGCGCGGGGACCAGGGTCAGTGCGACGAGTACGGCAAGGGCCACGGCGCCCGCGCCGCCCATGCCCATCTTGGTGAGTTCGGGGATTCCGACGACCCCCAGCCCGACCAGGGCGATGAAGACGGTCGCGCCGGCGAAGACGACGGCGGATCCGGCCGTGCCCACCGCCCGGCCGGCGGCCTCCTCCGGTTCGCTGCCCTGGGCCCGTTCGTCGCGGAAGCGGGAGGTGATGAAGAGTGCGTAGTCGATCCCGACCGCAAGCCCCAGCATCAGCGCCAGGATGGCGACGGTGGACGTCAGGCCCAGCGGCACGGCCAGCGCGGAGACCAGGCCGAAGGCGATGGCCACGCCCACGAAGGCGGTCAGCAGCGACAATCCGGCCGCGACCAGCGACCCGAGGGCGAGGACCAGCACCACCGCCGCCACCGCCACGCCGATGATCTCCGTCGTACCGCCCGGTTCCTCTTCCGAATCCAGGGCCGAGCCGCCGATCTCCACGGTCAACCCCGCGTCCCGGGCCTGGCTCGCGGCGTCCTCGAGGGCGCTCTTCGTCGGCTCGGCCAGGTCGACGGCGTCCGCGGTGTAGGTGATCGTGGAGTAGGCGATGGTGCCGTCCTCGCTGACAGCACCGGTCTCATAGGGGTCGGTGGTCGACGCGACCTGATCGCCCCCGTCCAGCGAGCCGAGCGTGTTCTCGACGGCCGCCTTGTTCTCCCTGGCCGTCACCCGCTGCCCGTCCGGGGCCCGGAACACCAAGCGGGCCTCGGCCCCTTGGGAGTTGCTCTGGGGGAAGCGCTCGTCCAGCAGATCGAACGCCTTCTGCGACTCGGTGCCGGGCATGGAGAGGTCCTCTTCCTTCCCCTCCGGCGCCATGGCGGCGGCGACGACGGCCAGCACCAGGACACCCAACCACAGACCACCCACGAGCCGGCGGCGCCGGAAGGCCCACCGTCCGATCCGGTAAAGAAATGTCGCCACCTGTTGATCACTCCAAACACCGCTGGGCAAGGGGAATGCGTGAGATTCACGCGCCTCCAACACTCCCCTCCGGCGCCCCGCCGGGCATCGTCCCTGGCCGCCGTCTTCCCCTGGTCCACCCGGACCAGCCACTCACGTGTCCTGGTGCATACGCACTACAGGCCGACTCGGGCCGGGGCCGCGCGCAGCGGTCGGCGCACCGTCAGACGCCGCAGGCGTGACACCGACGCACGCGGCCCCGGCCGGTGAGGTTCCCGGCGTCCCGGTAGGTGATGCCGTCCCTGCTGATGCCGACCTTCGCGCCCGGCACCGCGCCGGACGGCGCGCTGTACGTCTTCGCTGTCATCGAGCACACCACCAGGCGCAGCCGGATGCCCGGCGCCACCGCACACCCCGCCGCGGAGTGGATCGTGCAGCTCGGACGTAACCTCCTCATGCACCTCGAAATGCACCTCGGGACCGCGACTCAGAGTTCACAGCCGCCTTCAGGCCTCACCGCACTCGCGTCAGGGTCTGTTCCTAGGGCGCAATGCCGGGCGAGCGCGTCGGCCGTTGTCCAGGTGAGGCGTCAGTTCGGCGACTGTGGGAGCCTCGAAGACGGTCTGTAGGTCAAGGCCGATCCCAAACTGTGCGCGGACGCGGTTGACCAGGAGCATGGCGAGCAGTGAGTGCCCGCCCAACTCGAAGAAACTGTCGTCCCGGCTGACATCGGGTACCCCCAGGATGTCGGCGAAAAGCTTACACAGGGCTTCTTCCCGGTCGTTGCGGGGGAGTTGCGAGGTCGAGGCGGCCGTGTGGCCGGGGGCGGGCAGCGCGGCGCGGTCCAGCTTGGCGTTGATTGTCAGAGGCAGTGCCGCCAGCTGCACGAAGGCCGACGGCACCATGTACGTGGGCAGGCGCTCGGCGAGCCGGTCGGCGAGCACGGCCGTGTCCAGTGCGGCGCCGGTGTCCGATATCACGTAGGCGACGAGTCGTTTGTCGCCGGGCCGGTCCTCGCGCAGTGTCACCACGGCCTGCCGTACTCCGGGCAGGGCCGTCAGGGTGGCTTCGATCTCTCCCGGCTCGATCCGGAAGCCACGGAGCTTGACCTGGTCGTCGGTACGGCCCAGGTAGAGCAGGTTGCCGTCGGCCGTCCAGCGGACCATGTCGCCGGTCCGGTACATCCGTTCGCCGGCCGCGCCGAACGGGCACGCGACGAAGCGGGTGGCCGTGAGTCCCGCGCGTCCGACGTATCCCCGGGTCACGCCCGGGCCCGCGAGATACAGCTCGCCGTCCACTCCGGGCGGCACCGGCCGCAGGGCGTCGTCCAGGACGTATGCCTGGGTGCCGGCGATGGGTCCGCCGATGGTGACGGAGCGGCCCGGGGCCAGGAATGCGCCGGTGGATCCCACGGTGACCTCGGTCGGCCCGTAGAGATTGAACAACGGGTTGTCGACGGACCAGAGGTCAGCCACCATCTGCGGGACCGCCTCGGACCCGGTGACGATCGTCGTTCCGGCCGGCACGGCGGCCGAGGGCAGCGCGGACAGCAGCGTCGGCGAGATCCACACGTGCGTCGCGCCATGGGCGGGCGTACTGCCATGCTCGGCCTCGGCGAGTGCCTCGGGCCGGATGAACCGGAGCCTCGCGCCGGTGAGCAGGGCCATGCCGATCTCCCACACGGACGCGTCGAAGCCGATCGAGGCCAACTGCAGCACCACGCTCTGCGGGCCGACTCCCAAGGCGGATGTGTGGGTGCTGATCAGCCGGGTGATCCCGGTGTGGGGGACCGCGACGCCCTTGGGCATCCCCGTGGAACCGGAGGTGTAGATCACGTACGCCGTGGAGGCGATACGCAGCGGAGCGAGACGGTCGTCGTCGCTCACCTCGGTGGCGGGGAAGCCCGCCAGGCCGAGGCCGCCCAGCACGGTGGTTTCGATGTCCGCGTCGCCGAGCCGCGCGGGGTCGTCCACCAGCGCCATCGTGGCCGCGGTGTCCGCCAGCATGAAGGCCATGCGCGCCGGGGGATACGCCGGGTCGATCGGCAGGTACGCCCCGCCCGCGGTGAGCACCGCCAGCATGGCCACCAGGAGGCCGGGGCCGCGCTCCGCCGACACGGCGACGGGGACCTCGGGGCCCACTCCGCGCTCGATCAGATAGCGTGCCAGCCGGTTGACGCTGGCGCTCAACTCGGCGTACGTGACTCCCCCGTCGCCGTCCTCGACGGCGATGGCGTCCGGTCGCTGCCGCACCTGCTCCTCGAACAGGTCGGGGATGGTCGCCGACTCGACCTCGGCGCCACGGCCCCACTCTTCGAGGATCCGCTTCCTCTCGTCGGGGAGGAGCACCTGGAAGGTGCTGAGCCGGGCATCGGGGGCGGCCGTTGCCTGCTCCAGCAGCTGGATCAGCCGCCGGCCCAGGCTGAGCGCGGTCGCGGGGGCGTAGAGGTCCGTCGCGTATCCGACGCTCAGCCTGAGCCCGGAGCCCCCGGAGCCGCCGGAACCCCCGGAGCCCCCGGAGCCCCCGGAGCCGCGGTGCTCGCTGAACTCGAATTCGAGGTCGAACTTCACGACGTCCAGGGGCACCGGGCCGGGCTCGCAGCGAAGGCCGGGCAGTTCGAGGGCGGCGCTGGTGGCGTCGGTCCAGACAAGTGCCGTCTGGAAGAGGGGATTGCGTGACGGGGAACGAGTCGGCTGGAGTTCTTCCACGAGGCGGTCGAAGGGAAGCTGCTGGTGTTCGAAGGCGGCCAGATCGGTCACGCGGACCCGGGCGAGCAGGTCGGAGAAGGAGGGATCACCGCTGGTGTCGGTGCGCAGGACCAGGGTGTTGAGGAAATAGCCGACGAGATCATGCAGGGTGTGGTCGGGGCGTGCCGCGACGACGGCGCCCAGCGGAATGTCGGTGCCGGCGCCCAGTTGGGTGAAGAGGGCGGCCAGGGCGGCCTGGGCCACCATGTAGGGGGTGACCCCGTGGGTCCGGGCCAGTTGTCGCAGCCGCTGGTCCAGTGCCTGGTCGATCGGCAGTTCGACCTGGCCGCCGCGGCGGGAAGCGCGGGCCGGCCGGGGTCGGTCGGCGGGCAGCGTCAGCTCCTCGGGCAGGCCGGCCAGGGCCGTACGCCAGTAGTCGAGCTGGTGGCTCTGCACACCGGCCGGATCACCGGCGTCCCCGATCGTGTCCTCGTACCAGAGCGCGTAGTCCGCGTACTGGACGGGCAGCGGCTCCCAGTCGGGAGCCTCACCCCGAGTGCGGGCTGCGTAAGCACGGGCCAGATCGGTGGTCAGCGGCCTCATGGACCAGGCGTCGATGGCGATGTGGTGGATGGTCAGGACGAGGGTGGAGTCCTGTGGGCCGGTGGTGATGAGTTCAGCGTGCAGGGGAAGGTCGGTGGACAGGTCGATGGCGTGGGCGCAGGCTCGGGCGATGGCATCCTCCGCCTGCTCGGCCGTGGTGTCGGTGAACCGCGGCCGCGGCCGGGCCCGGTCGGCGGGAACGACGATCTGAACGGTCACCCCCTCGCGTTCGGCATAGAGCGTACGCAGGGCCTCGTGCCGCACCGTGAGGTCGGCCAGTGCCGCTGTCAGTGCGTCCCGGTCCACCGCCCCCTGGATCCGGGTGACCACCGGGACATTGTGCGTCGCGTCGGGGCCGTGCAACTGGTGCAGGAACCACAGGCCACGCTGGACGGGGGACAACGGCAGCACCTCGGGGCGCGGCACGACCGCCACCACCCCCGGTGGTGTCCGGTCGGCCGACTCCTCGGCGAGGCGCGGAGCCAGCTGGGCGACGGTCGGCGCTTCGAACAGGGTGCGCACCTTCAGCCGGACGCCGAACCGGACGCGGATGCGGTTGATCAGGCGGATGGCGAGCAAAGAATGACCGCCCAGGTCGAAGAAGCTGTCGTCGGGGCCGACTCGGGTCATGCCCAGCACCTCGGCGAACAGCGCGCCCAGCGTCCGTTCGGGCTCACCCAGGGCCGCTGACCCATCGGGGCCCGGGGTGTGAGCCGGGGATGTCCGAAGGGCCTTGCGGTCCAGCTTGCCGTTCGGCGTGAGCGGCAGGGCGTCGAGGGCGATGACGGCGGACGGGACCATGTACTCGGGAAGCGCCGACTGGGCCAGATCGCGGAGCTCGGTCTCGCCCGGCACCCGGCCCGGCGCGGGCACCACATACGCCAGCAGCCGCTGCTCATGGGCCACCACGACGGCGCGGGCCACCGACTCGTGCGCGTGCAGCACCGCCTCGATCTCCCCGGGCTCGATCCGGAAGCCATGCACCTTGACCTGGTCGTCCGCCCGGCCCAGGAACTCCAGCAGTCCGTCGCGGGTCCGTCGGCCCAGGTCACCGGTGCGGTACATGCGGGCGCCGGGGACATCGCCGTACGGGTCGGCCACGAAACGCCCCGCGGTCAGGCCAGGGCGGGACAGATAGCCATGGGCCAGCTGTACGCCCGCGAGGTAGAGCTCCCCCACGGCACCCGGAGGCACCGGCTGCAGGGCCGTGTCCAGGACGTAGACCCGGGTGTTCCAGACCGGGCGGCCGATGGGGACCGGTTCCACGCCGGGGATGACCTGGGCAGCCGTCACATCCACCGATGCCTCGGTCGGGCCGTAGAGGTTGTGCAGCTCGGCGGTCGGCAGGACCCGGTGGAAGCGTCCGGCGAGCGGCGCGGGCAGGGCCTCGCCGCTGCAGATGACGCGCCGCACCGTGGCGCACCCGGCCGCTGACGGCTCTGCCGCGAGCGCGTCCAGGAACACCTCCAGCATCGACGGCACGAAGTGGACCGTGGTGATCCGCTCGGACTCGATGAGCTCGGAGAGATAGGCCGGGTCGCGGTGGCCGTCGGGCTCGGCCACGACCAGCGTGGCCCCGGTGATCAGCGGCAGGAAGAGCTCCCACACCGACACGTCGAAGCTCGCGGACGTCTTCTGGAGCACCCGGTCGGCGGCGCTCAGCCCGTACTCGTCCCGCATCCACAGCAGTCGGTTGACGATGCCCGCGTGCGGTACGACCACACCCTTGGGGCGGCCGGTGGAGCCCGATGTGTAGATCACATAGGCCGGCAGGTTCGGAGCGTACGCCTTCGGCAACTCACCGGGCGGGCCATCCGGCGCCGCCCCGTCCAGGACGAGGACCGGACGGGCGTCGTCCAGCATGAAGGCGGTCCGCTCGGCCGGGTACTGGGTGTCCAGCGGCAGATAGGCCGCCCCTGTACGGTGCACCGCGAGCAGCGTCGCCACCAGCTCCACCGAGCGCGGCAGCGCGACCGCCACCGTCTCCCCCGGCCCCGCGCCTTTCCCGGCGAGCACCCGTGCCAGCCGCTCCACCCGTGCGTCCAGGTCCGCATACGTCAGCCGCTCGTCCCGGAAGACCAGCGCAGTCGCGTCGGGTGTCCGCGCCACCTGCGCCCGGAACAGCTCCGGCAGGGTCTTGGACGGCACCTCGTGGGCGGTGTCGTTCCACCCGTCCACGACCAGCGCGCGCTCGTCCGCGACCAGCACGTCCAGTCGGCCCACCGGCTGTTCCGGGTCCGCCGCCACCTGCTCCAGCAGGCGGACCAGTCGCTGTGCGAGCGATTCGGCCGTGTGCGGGTCGAAGAGATCGGGACGGTAGGCGATCCGGCCGTGAAGGCGGCCGTCGGGCCCCTGTTCGGCGAGGTCGAACCGGAGGTCGTACGCGTCCGCCCGCTGATCGATCGGGGGTGCCTCGGGGGCGGCGGCTGCCGCGAGTGAGCCCACCATCACCTGGCAGAGCGGATGATGTGCTGGATCACGGCTGACGGCTTTGCCGGTCGCCTCGACCAGTTCCTCGAACGGCAGGTCCCGGTGCTCGTGGGCCGTCAGGAGGGTGGCATGGACCTGGGTGAGAAGTTCGTCGAAACCGGTGTCCCCGGAGAGGCCGATGCGCAGTACCAGGGAGTTCGCGAAGCGGCCGACCAGGTCCCGTGACTCTCCGTGGGGTCGGCCGGAGACCGGTATGCCGAGCGGGATGTCGTCGCCCGCGCCGACGCGGTGCAGCAGGGCTGCGACGGCTGCCTGCGCCACTGTCGACATGCTGATGCCTCGGCTGAGGGCCGATGCGCGCACCGCCCGCGCCGGTTCCGCGCCGACCGTGAAGTCCACGGTGTCGGGCCGGGGACCGGGCGCCTGTCCCCGGGGCCGGTCGACGGGCAGCCTCAGTTCCTCGGGCAGGTCGGCCAACTGATCTGTCCAGTACTTGCGTTGCCGATCCCCCAGCTGCTGGAGCCGGTTGGCCGTCTCGGTCACATGATCGGCGTAACGGGGCGGAGAGCCCCACTGTGGCGCCCCGCCACCCGTGCGCGCCGTGTAGGCAGTGTCGAAATCCCTGAGTAGCGGGCGTACGGACCAGGCGTCGATGGCGATGTGGTGGATGGTCAGAACCAGGGTGGAGTTGGAGTCCTTTGGGCCGGTGGTGATGAGTTCAGCGTGCAGGGGAAGGTCGGTGGACAGGTCGATGGCGTGGGCGCAGGCTCGGGCGATGGCATCCTCCGCCTGCTCGGCCGTGGTGTCGGTGAACCGCGGCCGCGGCCGGGCCCGGTCGGCGGGAACGACGATCTGAACCGGCACCCCCTCGCGTTCGGCATAGAGCGTACGCAGGGCCTCGTGCCGCACCGTGAGGTCCGTCAGCGCCGCGGTGAGCGCCTCCCGGTCCACCACACCCGGGATCCTGGTCACCACCGGGACATTGTGCGTCCCGTCGGGGCCGTGCAGCTGATACAGGGACCACGGACCACGCTGCGCCGGGGACAACGGCAGCACCTCGGGGCGAGATGCCGTTGACGCCGAAGAACCATGTGAAGACTTCTTTTCGGGCATTACCATCAACCTGCCAATCTTCCCTCACACTATGGCGTCAACTGCTGGGGTCCGCAGCTCAATTGTGCTCTGTGGCATGTCGGCCGAGCGTGGCCGTGTGTGATGTTTATGGAATCGCGGGGCACTGGAAAGGGATATATCGCAAATGAATGATTTCGAACCTCGCCTGGTGGAGGCGCTGCAGCCGGTGCGCCACTTCTTCTTGGCGCAGGCGATCGAGTTCGGTCTGACCTCCGGGCTGCTGGACGAACTGGCTGCCGACCGGACGACAGACGACCGGTCGTCGGCGGAGGTGGCGAAACGGTTGAGCATGGACCCCGACCGCCTCCTCGGCCTGCTGCGCTACTTCGCGGCCGAGGGCATCGTGCGCGACCCCGAGACCTCCCCACGGCTGACCCACAAAGGGGAGGAGGCACGTCGGTTCCGGCCGTGGTACGAGCTGCTGATCGGCGGGTATTCCGCGACCCTTCGGGAACTGCCGGCCGTCATGGCCGACCCGAGCGCGTATGCGGGACGTGACGGCGGCATGGTGGGCCTGGGCAGCTGCGGGATCAGCCGCCACGATGCCATACCTCTGGTACGGCGACTGCTGGCGCTGCTGCCGGAAGAGCCCGCGGTCGTGGTCGATCTCGGCTGCGGAGACGGCTCGTTCCTGCTCGAAATCTGCGCGGACCGGGGCCGGGGAATCGGTATCGACCCGGACGCGAGCAGTATCGCGCGCGCCCGTGCGCTCTCCCGTGACCAGGGACGCGGGGCGGAGATGACGTTCGATGTGTCCACGGCTCAGGATTTCCTGTCCCGCAAACTGGATCTGCCGCACCGCTCGGTCTGCTTCATTACGGCGTTTTCCCTTCAGGAAGTACTGGAACAGCGCGACCGCGGGGCAGTGGTCGGCCTTGTGCGCTCCGCTCTGGAGCAGGCGCCGGAGTCCTATCTGATTGTTGTGGAGGTCGATCATCGGCCTACCGACCCCGCTGTCATGAGGCATGGCCTGGGGCTGGCCTACTACAATCCCTATTACCTGTTGCACCAGGTGACGGAGCAGCGGCTCGAGACCGCCGAATTCTGGCGGGACCTCTTCACCGAAGCGGGTGGTTCGGTCGTCGAATGTCTGACCACCGACCCGGAGGTCGACTCGACCGGCCTTGAACTCGGCTTCCTTGTCCGGAAGACCGGTTAGGTCCGCTGCCGGACTTCCCAGGCGGCCATGGCCCGGTCGAGCAGTGCGAGACCTTCCCGGATCCTCCGGGGTGCCAGGCCGGTGGGAAAGCGAATGAATCCCGGGATCACAGGAGCGTAGTTCTCCGAGGTTGTGAGCACGAGCCGGTATTCGTCGAGAGCGAAGTCGGCGAAAGCCTCGACATCGGCCACCCGGAGGTCCATCCAGAGCTGGGTGCCGCCGTTCGGCAGCGGGGCGTCGAGGAGGTTGTGGCCGGCCGCGCTGCGCCGTATGGCGTCGCGGCCGGCCAGAACCCCGTCGACCAGCGCTCCATTTCCATGGCCGACGACCACCGCCGCGATCTGCTGCGCCCGGCTGTTTATCGAAACGGCCTCCCACTCCAGACGGGGGACGATTCGGCTGACCGTCTCTTCGTGCCCGGTGATCCAGCCGATCCGGTCGCCGGGCCGTCCGTAGTTTTTCGACATGGAGTTCACCACGACCAAGTCGGTCCGGCTGACCGCCAGATCGACGGGAGCAGCACAGATTTCCGGCCCGAAGGAGAAAGAATCGTAGACGGCGTCGTAGACCACCAGGACGTCGTGCGCATCCGCGAACCGGCTCAGGAAACGCGGATATCCGGCCCTCGCCGTGGCTCCTGTGGGGTTGTGCGGGAAATTGACGTACAGGACCGTGGGCTCGCGGCACATCGGGGCGAGCACGTCCCAGTCCTCCGCCGACCCCGTGAGCGTGAGCGTCTCCACCGTCAGCCCTGCCGCCAGCATCGCGTCGCGCACTCCGCGGAACACCGGAGCCTGGCAGACCGCCTTCCGGTATCCCCTGGCGACGCTGTCCCGGAACACAAGCCCCAGAGCGTGCATGCCGCCGGCGCTGACGACGATGTTCGACGGACGCACGGCCGCGCTTCCGGACATCTCGTGCTCGCGCCGGGCTATGGCCTCGCGCAGGACCGGCAGCCCCTGCGAAGGCGCGTAGAAGTACGGAGCGTCGTCGGAATCCGGAGAAGCCGTACTGGATTCCGGCTGCTTCCCCTCCGGCCAGCAGGGAACATTCTCCACGAGAACCGACCACGGTTCGTCGGGCCGCGACTCGGCGATCGCCAGCCGACGCTGCAGGGCGGATACAGCCGGTGTTGCGAGGTTCTTTTCGGTGAACTCCGATCGCATCAGCGGTACGTCTCCAGTGTTCCCGTTCTGCGTATGTCGAGGGAGACGCAGTGGAACGATCCTCCCAGGGTGCGCGCGTGGGTGAGGCGCATCGGAAGGACGTCGATCCCGCGCTTCTCGAGAGCGCGGAGAAGCGCGGGCTGCCGCTCGTCCGCCACTACCAGATCCTCATTGATGACCAGGAGGTTCATGCCGACCCAGGGGGAACCGTAGGGGTGCTTGCCCTCATATTCGGTCTCGGTCATTTCCGGGCACCAGAGATGGTCCCAGTCGCGGAGGTAGTCCGGCATGTTCTTGTCGTTGACGCGCTCGGGATTGAGGAGTACGAGTCCGGGCCGGAGCGGGACAATGGTGGTGTCGATATGGGTTCCCGTGTAGATGTCACGGCACGGGTGAACCTTGTACGTGTCTCCCAGCGCCGACTGGAGCCATTTCCAGCCCAGTTCGTTTCCGCTGTCCGACACCAGATACAGCAGATCCGTCCCGCAGCGCATCATGTTGGCGGCGTCGAATGCGGGTTCCAGGTTTCCGAGCCGACGCCCGGGCTCGGCGTCCATGTCGTACATGTCGTCGCCGAGCCGTGGCTTCGGCGCCGATATCCATCGCGCTCCGCTTTCAAAGAACTCCAGCAGCATGTTCTTGTAGGCGAAGGGTTCCAGGAATCTCGACCGAAGAACCATGGGGGTCTCGATGACGGTGCTGCCCACGGTCAGAAAGACATCGCGCGGGCAGTAGTCGTAGAAGCCGTCGGTCTGCCAGTCCGGGGTGGCGAGCTGCGCCGCGTGATCACGGGCCTCGGGCCGCCGGACCTTCACGCCGATTTTCGTGAGCTCCGCGCAGAGCCTCGACAACTCCTCTTCGGTCTCCTCGACAATATGCTGCGCATACGGACCGGAAGGGACTTTGTCGACCGTGCCGTAGTCCGCGTACTCCAGAGTGAACAGGCCCTTGTCGGGGACTGGTACGCGGGCGCCGGTCACGGTGCCGATGATGACTTCTTCGAGCGGGTCCCACTCGTTGTGCACATCGACCAGACTCACTCGGCCTCCCCCTGCGAGTCGGCGGCCATGGCCGCC
>NZ_MUNE01000025.1 GCF_002154605.1 Streptomyces milbemycinicus
ACGCCAAGCTCTCCCTGGAGAACCTGCACCAGCGCGCCCGCCAGACCGCCTTCCTGGTGCCTGGCCTGACCATCGTCGTGCGCGACGAGTTTGGGCTCGGCGAGGGCGGCAGCAAGGGCGAGGAATCCTTCCGCTTCGACGGCGGCATCAGCGAGTTCTGTGAGTTCCTGGCGAGCGACAGGCCGGTCTGCGACGTCCTCCGCTTCAGCGGGCAGGGCACCTTCAAGGAGACGGTCCCGGTCCTGGACGAGCACGGCCGGATGACGCCCACGGAGGTCACCCGGGAACTCGGTGTGGACGTCGCGCTGCGCTGGGGAACCGGCTACGACACCGCTCTGCGTTCCTTCGTCAACATCATCGCCACCCCCAAGGGCGGCACCCACGTCGCCGGCTTCGAACAGGCCGTCGCCAAGACGATGAACGAGGTGCTGCGCGCCAAGAAGCTGCTGCGCGTCGCCGAGGACGACATCGTCAAGGACGACGCCTTGGAGGGACTCACGGCAGTCGTCACGGTCCGTCTCGCCGAGCCCCAGTTCGAGGGCCAGACCAAGGAGGTCCTCGGCACCTCGGCGGCCCGCCGCATCGTCAACACCCTGATCAGCAAGGAACTCAAGGCGTTCCTGACCTCCACCAAGCGTGACGCGGCCCAGCAGGCCCGGGTGGTCCTGGAGAAGGCCGTCGCCGCCGCCAGGACGCGTATCGCGGCACGTCAGCACAAGGACGCGCAGCGCCGCAAGACGGCCCTGGAGTCCTCCTCGCTGCCCGCCAAGCTCGCCGACTGCCGCAGCGACGACGTCGACCGCAGTGAGCTGTTCATCGTCGAGGGCGACTCCGCGCTCGGCACGGCGAAGCTCGCCCGGAACTCCGAGTTCCAGGCGCTGCTGCCGATCCGCGGCAAGATCCTCAACGTGCAGAAGTCGTCCGTCACGGACATGCTGAAGAACGCCGAGTGCGGTGCGATCATCCAGGTGATAGGAGCGGGCTCGGGCCGGACCTTCGATCTGGACGCGGCGCGCTACGGCAAGATCATCATGATGACCGATGCCGATGTGGACGGCTCCCACATCCGGATCCTGCTCCTGACGCTGTGCCACCGCTACATGCGGCCCATGGTCGAGGCCGGCCGGGTCTTCGCCGCGGTGCCGCCGCTGCACCGGGTCGAGCTGATCCAGCCGAAGAAGGGGCAGGACAAGTACGTCTACACGTACTCCGACCGGGAGCTGCGCGACAAGCTGCTGGAGTTCCAGAGCAAGAACATCCGGTACAAGGACTCGATCCAGCGCTACAAGGGCCTCGGTGAGATGGACGCCGACCAACTGGCCGAGACCACCATGGACCCCCGCCACCGCACCCTGCGCCGGATCAACCTCTCCGATCTGGAGGCCGCGGAACGCGTCTTCGACCTGCTCATGGGCAACGAAGTGGCTCCCCGCAAGGAGTTCATCGCCAACTCCGCTGCCACGCTCGACCGGTCCAGGATCGATATCTGAGAATCGCGCGACCCGCCAGGCGGCCCCCCGCGCCGCCTGCTCTGTTGCCCGGCCCAACGCCCGATTGGCCAACTACTGGACGACCACATCGCTCTCCTTGCGTCTGTCCTTGGTGCCTCGGTAGTCGCCGCGCTCATACGGCGCTGTCCAGGCCCCCGCGGTCTCCGCCTCGGCGTCCCGCTGGCCGCCAGCGCCCCGAGGACGAGCGCCGGACGCGTCTGTGAAACGGCTGGTCCCTAAGCGACCGTGAGCACGATCTTGCCCTGGATATGCCCTCGGGAGGCGCGTTCGTGTGCCGCCTGGGCATCCGCGAGCGGAAACGTGCTGTCGATCGCGACGCGGACCGTGCCCGCGTCGAGCAAACGTCCCACTTCGGCGAGTTGCGCGCCGTGCGAGCGGACCTGGGTGCCCGAGACCGTGACGCCCAGCTTTGCGGTCTCTTCCTCGTCGTATTCGCCGAAGAACACGGGGAACAGGGCGCCGCCGCGCTTGAGCGTGCGCAGGAAGCGGCTGCTGTCGCGGCCACCGACGGCGTCGAGAACGAGGTCGACGCCGTTCACGAGTTCCTCGGGACGACTCTTGGTGTAGTCGATGAACTCGTCGGCGCCCAGCTCGCGCAGGAACGATTCATGCGCGCCCGACGCCACCGCGATGACAAGTGCGCCCTTCCACTTCGCCAGCTGCAGTGCGAAGTGCCCCACGCCGCCCGCGGCGCCGTTGACGAGCACCGTCGTGTCGGTGCCGAGGGCCACCGGGCGATGCCGCGCCGCCTGGAAGGGCGACGGGTGATCGTGCCCGAGCTCGATCAGGAACTGCCACGCCGTCAGCAGGGACATAGGCGCCCCGGCGGCGTGCACATGATCGATACCGGCCGGCTTGCGTGCGAGGTCCGACGCGGGCGCGGCCACGTACTCGGCATACGCCCTGCCGTCGAAGCTGGGAAAACGAAGGAGACCGAAGACTTCATCACCGACGGAGAAGCCCTCCACATCCGCGGCGACGGCCTCCACGACGCCCGACATATCCGTCCCCGGAATCACGGGCAGGTCGAACTTCGGCCTCGTCTCCGGAGGTATGTTGCTCAGCCCGTCGCGCAGGTACCAGTCCGGAGGATTGATGCCGACCGCGTGAACGCGGACAAGCACCTCACCCGGCCCCGGCTCGGGAATCGGCACCTCGTCGTAACGCAGAACCTCAGGGCCGCCGTGCTCATGCAGCCGGATCGCCCTCATCGTGTGTGTTGGCATCGTTTCCTCCTGCCCCATCCGGGGGAGTAACGCTGAATGGATCAGTGATCCGGTTATCCGTACCACTGATCCGAATATATGGACCACTGATCCGGATAGTCAAACGAAGAATCGTGACCACCTGCTCGCAGTCGCGGGCGCCGTCATCCCCGAGCAAGGCGCCGAGGTGCAGGGCGGTGAAGGAGCGGCCCGGAGCCCGGGCCGCTCTTTTCAGGCGCCGAGGCCGCCGTCGACCGGGACGATCGCGCCGGTCACATACGAGGCGCGGTCGCTGAGCAGCCACGCGGCCACCTCGGCGACCTCGCGGGGCTCGGCCATGCGGCCGAGCGGGGTCGCGGCGGTGTTGGCCTCGACGATGCCCGGGGTCGCCGCCTCCCACTCGTCGATCATCTCTGTGGCGGTGCCGCCGGGAGTGATGCCGTTCACCCGGATGCCCTCACGGCCCCAGGTCACGGCCGCGGTCTCCGTGATGCTGTTGAGTGCGCGCTTCATGGCCCCGTACGCGGGCAGAACGGGGTTCGCGCGACGGCTGCCGATGCTCGAGGTGTTGACTATCGCCCCGCCGCCGCTCTGTCGCATGAGGGCGGCCTCGGCGGTCATGGCGGTCCAGTGCGAGCGGAAGTTGACGCCGAACTGCGCGTCGACGTCCTCGTCGCTCGTGGCATCCAGCGGGCCGGGCTGCTGAATCACCGCGCCGTTGTTGAAGGCGCCGTCGAGCCGTCCGTGCAGCTCCTCGACACGGTCGACCGCCGCGCGGATGCTCGCGCGGTCGGCCAGGTCCAGGGTGACGGCGTCGGCGACACCGCCGTCGGCGCGGATCTCCTTCACGATCCGCTCAAGAGCGTCGGTGCCGCGGGCGGCGAGCACGACGGCCGCGCCCTCGGAGGCGAAGAGCCGGGCCGCGGCCGCCCCGATGCCGCGGCTGGCGCCGGTGATGAACAGGACCTTGCCGGTGAGCAGGCCGATGGGTGCGCTGTCGGTGGTGTGCGTGTTGTTCGTCATGACACCACCGTCCGGTCGGCCCCCGGCCGGATACAGGCACAGGCTGTACCAGGATCCGCCGCCGCGCCGTGCGCACACTGGGCGTATGGACAAACAGGAACTCGGGGCGTTCCTCCGCAGCCGCCGCGAGCGGCTCCGCCCGCAGGACGTCGGCCTCCCCTCCGGACCGCGACGCCGCACACCAGGTCTTCGCCGCGAGGAAGTGGCGGTCCTCGCGCACATGTCCACGGAGTACTACATCCGGCTCGAACAGGGCAGGGCGCCACAGCCCTCGGGCGACGTCCTCGCCGCGATCGCGGGAGCGCTGCGACTCACCGACGCCGAGTCCGACCACCTCCACGTCCTCGCGGGCACCGCGCCGAACCGTACCGGACTGCACCGGCGCGACGTCCGCCCCAGCATCCTCGCGCTCCTTCAGCGGCTGCCGCAGACGGCCGCCTTCGTGATGTCCGCCGCGTTCGAGGTCCTCGCCTGGAACGACCTCGCGGCCGCGCTCATGGAGGACTTCGCCCCGCTCACCCCCCAAGACCGCAATCTCGCACGCCGGGCCTTCCACGGGCCGCAGAGCACCGATGCGACGCTGTACGGGATCTCCGACGCCGCCGAGTTCCGGCTGAGTGTCGTGATGCGGCTCCACGCCACCCTCGCCCGCTACCCCACCGATCCCGCGGTGACCCGCCTCGTCGACGAACTCCGCGACGCCAGCCCCGACTTCGCCCGGCTCTGGGAACGGCACGACGTACAGGCCGCGCCGATGCTCACGAAGACCTTCCGCCACCCGGCCGTCGGGGAGGTCGCCGTCGACTGCGACACGCTCACCCTCACCGACCGTGACCAGTACCTCGTGCTCTTCACCGCGCCGCCGGGATCCACCGGCGCCGAGGCCCTGGCCCTGCTGAACGTCCTGGGGGCGGAGGCCAGTCACTACCTGCCGTAGTGCCACGGCCGACCACCGCGAGCACTGTCGCCGGCAGGGAATCCTCCTTAGGCGATCAGGTCGCAGTGGGCGGAATCCCGGTGCCTGGTTCGGGGTACAGGCGGAAGCGTCCGCCGTCGCTTCGGACTGTGCCGGCGGTCGGCTGGGGGAAGTGGGTGCCGAGCAGCAGGGTGTCGGTGTCCGCCAAGATGTTCAGAAGGCGGGTCCGGGTGCGCACCGCCTGCTGTGCGTCGGTGTCGACGCAGCTGGTGAGGTGGGGGTGGGACAGCTGCACCGGGTGGTGGATGCTGTCGCCGGTGATCAGGGCCGTGCGGTCGGTGCCGCGCACTTCCACGGCGACCTGCCCGGGAGTGTGACCGGGGGCCGGGACAAGCCGGACCCCGTCGGCCACCTCACGCCCCTGGTCGGGAACGTCCAGGGGGTCGTACTGTCCGCTGTCGCGGACGGGGTCGACGGAATCGCGGAACATCTGGCGACGCGCCTCGTCCATCTCGGCGGTGGCCCAGTGGTCCCATTCGGTGCGGCCGGTGAGGTAGCGGGCGTGGCGGAAGGTCGGCTTCCAGTCCCCGTCGACGAGATGGGTGTTCCAGCCGACGTGGTCGGTGTGGAGGTGGGTGGTGATGACGAGGTCCACGGAATCGGGCGGGAATCCGGCGTCGGTCAGGCGCCGCAGGTAGTCGGTGTCGAGGCCGTTCCAGGCCGGGTTGGCGCGCGCCTTGCCGTTGCCGATCCCTGTGTCGACGAGGATGCGCAGTCCGTCGGCTTCCACGGCGAAGGTGTGGCTGGCCAGAAGGAGCGTGCCGGCGTCGGCGAAGTCGGGACGCAGCCAAGCTGCCTCGTCGATCACGTCCGAGGTGGCCTCGGGGAGCAGCCAGGGCCCTGTCTGCGGTGGCAGAACGATCTCGTCGATGCGGCGTATGACCGTGCCTCCGAGGCTCCAGGCAGGGTAGCCCTGGGGCACGACCGCGCGGGAGGCTCGCGGCCATGGAGGCGGCCTCGGCGAGCAGCGCGCCGGCCAGCACGGGGCGCCGCCCCAGGTGGGGTCGGAGCGCTGGATGCGGCCAGCAGGCCGACGAGCACGGACGTGTGCAGTGCGAAGGCGCCGTTGCGGCTCAGGGGAGAAGGGTGGCGGGGGCGGGACAGTAGGGCTGTGGCGCTGGACATGAGGTCTTCCGGTCACTTAAGGCAAACTCTTTGCTTTAAGTGAGATTAGGTCCGTCCTCCTTCTAAAGCAAATCCTTAGCTTTTTGGTGCGCGGACGTTGCGCTCTCGGGCGCGGCTCCGGCCCGCTCAGCGTCGATCGAGTGCCGCGGCGACCAAGCCGTGCGTATATGCGGCCGACGTGTCCGAGGGGCGGAACAGGATGCGGTACATCAGCGGGGCGACGATGGCATCCAGCAGCGCCTCCACCCCGGGCACCGCCTCTCCGCGGCCGGCGGCCCGCACGCCGATGGCCGTGAGCTGCTCGGCGGCGTAGTCGGAGCAGCGGGCGGCATTGCCCTGCTCGGGATCACCCAGGAGAGCATCACGGATGTAGGTGCGCCCTACGGACGAGGACATCTCCTCTGCGAACTGCTCGATCCACGCCTCCAAGTCGGCGCGCAGGCTGCCCTGATCGGCAGGGGCCGCGTCCGGGCGCAGCCGCTCCACCGCCACGTCGGACAGCAGTTCCCGCAGATCGCCCCAGCGTCGGTAGATCGTGGAAGGAGTGACCCCGGCCCTGGTGGCGATCAGGGGAACGGTCAGAGCGTCGCGGCCGCGTTCGGCTTCCAGGTCCCGTACGGCCTGATGGACGGACTGCTGGACGCGCGCACTGCGCCCGCCGGGGCGCACGGAGGCTCGGGGACTCATGACACCAGCTTAACGCGAAGAAATTGCTTTTTATGGGGGGCGTCTGTGCGGTGGCGCCGCAGTGGCTCAGGAGCGCAGCGGCTCCACTCAGGCGAGCTCGCACGACAAGATCTCCGGCAGAGCCCGGAATTCCACAGCCCCGGCCATCTGGCCGGGGCTGTGCGTTGGGGCTGGTTCAGTTGGCCCGGTAGCGGGAGGCGAGTTCCGGGCTCTGTCCGCCGAAGGCAGCGAGATCTGCCTGGAAGACGGCGTCGAGGAGGCCGGTGTCTTCGACACCCGGGGCGCAGACCACTTCGCCGAGTTCGAGTCCGCGCAGGCCGGCGGTGACGACATCCTCGGCGGACATGCGGGGCACGACGCTCATGTCCAGGCCCTGGCGCGTGTGGAATTCGGTGGCGACGACGCCCGGACACAGCACCTGGACCTGGACCCCAGTGTCCTCCAACTCGGCGCTGAGGGTCTGGGACATGGCGACGAGGTGGGCCAGCGAGCCGGCGTAGACGGCGCGGCGGGGCATGACGGACTTGTCGGCGGGACCACTGAAAGCGATCATCCCGGCCACGTTGATGATCTTTCCTTCGCCGCGTTCCTGCATGCCGGCGACGGCGGCGCGGGTGAGCATGGTGGGGGCGACCACCTTGACGTGGACGAGTTCGCGGGCCTTGTCGGCGGGCAGCTCGGCGAGCGGCATGTAGTGGGCGACGCCGGCGTTGTTGACGAGCATGGTCAGCGGTTCGCCGGCGCAGATCTCGGCGACGGTGTCGACGCCGATGTCGGTGGACAGATCGGCGGCGACGGTGCGGACCTTGGCATCGGTGTGGGTGGCGGCGAACTCCTCGAGGCGGTCCTTGTTACGGCCGACGATGATCAGGTCGTAGCCGTCCGCGGCGAGGCGTTCGGCAAATGCCTTGCCGATGCCGGAGGTGGCGCCGGTGACGAGGGCGAGCTTGCTCATGAGTGCTGTTCCTTTCGAGTGTCGGCCGAAGTGGCCAGGTTCGGGGTGATCCGGGCGATGTGCCGGATGCCGTCGGCGCCGCGCGCTTCGCCGTCTGTCCCGCGCCGGCCTCACCGAGGTGCACCACGTGGCGGGAGAAGGACCGGAACACGGGCGTGCAGCGCTCGGCCGCAGACTGCGGACCGCCGACCATCGTGGTCAGCCGGCGCTCCTGTGCGGCCGGACGGCGGCAGGGCGCCGGGCCCAGGTGTGCAGGGGGAACCCTGCTTCCGCGATCGCGGTGGCCATGGGCAGGCCCTGGTCACCCAGCCCGATGAACCCCACGGCGGTTCGTGCAGGCTTTCGTGCTTCTGTCATGCCTCCACGGTCGGAATGAAACGGATGATTAGGTAGTAGATCCGTTTTCATGGGAATGGCAGTACCAGGACAGGTAAACGTCTCTCTTGCCACAATCGAGGGCATGGCGACCACAGAACTCGGCGCGGCCCTGCGTCACTGGCGCGATCACGTCTCGCCCCAGGTCGTCGGCCTGTCCGCGGGCGGACGCAGGCGCGCCGCCGGGTTGCGCCGCGAGGAACTGTCCCAGCTGGCCGGCATCTCCGCCGACTACATCACCCGGCTGGAACAGGGACGCGCGACCAAGCCCTCACCCCAGATCGTCGCATCCCTCGCCCGCGCCCTGCGGCTCACCCAGGACGAACGAGACCACCTCTTCCACCTGGCCGGCCTTGCCCCACCGGGCCCCGGCACGGTCCCACAGCACATCACCCCCGGTGTCCACCGCATGCTGGACCGGCTGACCGGGACACCGGTCGCCGTCTTCGACGCCGCCTGGAACCAACTGCTCGCCAACCCCCTCTACACGGCACTCATGGGGGAGTGGCACGGCGACGACCTCAACGCGGTCTGGCGCAACTTCCTCAACCCTCACAGCCGCGTACGCAAAACCCCCGAATCGAAGGGCGCACTCCAAGCAGCACAGGTCGCCGACCTGCGCCGCACCGCCGGCCGCTACCCCGACGATCCGAACCTGCACTCCCTCATCGCCGAACTACGCCGCCGCAGCGCCCACTTCGACAACCTGTGGGAATCGGGCGCCGTCGGCGAGCACGAAGCCGCCCGCAAGACTGTCGACCACCCCCAGGTCGGCGCCCTGACCCTGGACTGCGACGTCCTCAGCGTCGCCGGCAGCGACCTGCGCATCATGGTCTACACAGCCCAGCCCGACACCGAAGACGCCAACCGTCTGGCGCTCCTTTCCGTGATAGGGACGCAGCTGCTTACCGGATGACCGTCCCCGCGTCCTGCTTCTGTCCGGTCGTGGCGGACCAGCTGGCGAGCAGCTTCAGGCCGTCCTCGGCGGCGGTTCCGGGGGGCGCGCTGTAGACGACCACGCTCAGGCCGCTTTCGTCCGGCAGGCTCATGGTCTCCTGATCGAGTTCCAGGTCGCCGACGAGCGGATGGTTGAGGCGTTTCGTGCTCTCGCGGAAGACATGGACGTCATGGGATGCCCACATCACGCGGAAGGCGTCGCTGCGGGTGGACAGTTCACCGATCAGGTTCGACAGCTCCCGGTCGTAGGGGCTTTTCCCCGCCTCGATGCGCAGCGCGCCCACGGCGAAGCGGGCCATGCGCTCCCAGTCGGTGTAGAACCGCCTGGCCGCGGGGTTGAAGAACGCGAACCGGGCGACGTTCGCCCCGCAGGTCGGGTCGGCATACATCTCCGAGTACAGGGCCCGGCCCAGCGGGTTGGCGGCTCGTGTGTCGAGGCGGTTGTTCATCACGAACGCCGGCATCTCCGGCATCCCCTCGACGATCCTCGCCACGCTCGGCCGCACCGTCGGCCGGATCTCCCGCTGCCGGGCCCGCGCCTTGGGCCCCGGCCCGGCAGCGCGGGCGAGGTCGTACAGATACATGCGCTCGGTGGCATCCAGCCGCAGGGCCTGGGCGAGGGCGTCCAGCACGCTGTCGGAGACACCTTGGAGGTTGCCGCGCTCCAGGCGCGTGTAGTACTCGACGCTCACCCCGGCCAGTGTCGCGACCTCGCCCCTGCGCAGTCCCGGCACCCGCCGTTGACCGTACGCGGGCAGGCCCGCCTGCTCGGGGGTGATCCTGTCGCGTCGAGAGCGGAGGAAGGCGCTGACTGCATCCCGGTTGCCCATGCGGACAGGGTAGGCAGCCCGCGCGATGGATGGGGGACCCTGCCAGTACCCCTCACAGCAAGGACTCCCCCCTCCCGGCTCTCTCCCGTTGCATGGTGCGTGCCCCGATCCTCCGGGGCGACCGGTACGAGGACGAACGCACCCCGCCGGCCGACCTTTTCAGTACCAAGTTCCACATGAGGGCTTGAGTACCTGGACCAGACCGAAGAGGCACACGTGATGAGCAACCAGACCGAGACGGTGACGCAGAGCCCCGCGGATGTCGTGCGAGGGCTGTACGACGCGCTGAGCAAGGGCGACGTGCCGGGTGTCCTGGCCAAGCTGGACCCCGAGGTGATCGTCGACGAGCCGAACCAGCTCCCCTACGGCGGTGTGCACCAGGGCCGCGAGGTGTTCGTGCAGTCGATCCTGGGCGCGATGATGGGCTACGCCAACGTCGCCATCACCGGTGCCGAGGTGTTCGAAGGCCAGGCCGGCGTCGTCGGAACGCTCACCGGAACGCTCACGGCCCACACCACCGGTGAGGACTTCCCGCTGACCATGGTCGAGATCCACCAGGTCGAGAACGGCACGGTGCGCAAGATCGACGTCTACACCAAGAACCCCCACGAGCTCGCCGCGTTCTACGCGCGCGCCGAGGCGGGCACCCGCTGACGACGACACTCTTCACAGTCCGCGACCGTCACCGGTGCGGGTCCGGAACGATGACGACCTTGCCGGCGACTGTCCGGGACTCGGCAAGAGCCAGCGCCGCAGCAGCCTCGGTCAGCGGGAACTGAGCGGCGATCTGTGGGGTGAGCACACCGTCGGCCAGTAGCCTCAGCACCTGGGTGAGGTCCTCGCGCAGCCGGCTGCGGAAGGCATCCAGTCGTCGCTTGCCGGCCCAGAAGTTGTAGAAATGCGCGCCCTTGCCATTGGGCAGGTAGTTCCACGATGCCAGCCGGGAGAACAACTGCAACACCGGCAGCTGGGAGTTGCCGTCCTCATTCTTCGTGGCCGCCGTGCCGTAGGACACCAGCGTCCCGCCCCGGCGCAGCAGCTGCCACGACTCCTTCAGACCGGACCCGCCGACGTGGTCGAACACCGCGTCGACGCCGTCCGGCGCGATCTCGCGGATGCGCTCATACATGTCCGGGTGGCGGTAGTCGACCGGGATGGCACCCAGTTCGCGCACGACCTCGTGGTGACGAGCCGACGCCGTGCCGATCACGGTGATGCCCGCGTACCGGGCCAGTTGTACGAGAGTGGAACCGACGCCACCGTTGGCGCCCAGAACCACGATCGTCGCGCCGGAGCGCACCTTGGCGGTCCGGTGCAGCATCTGCCAGGCGGTGATCCCGTTGACCACCACGGTCTCCGCGGAGGCAGCGTCCACCCCGTCCGGCACGGCCACGAGATCCGCGGTGTCGATCAGCAGATGACTGGCCCAGCCCCCGACCTTGGTGACCGCGGCGAAACGGCGCCCGATCAGGGCGGCGTCCGCCTTCGAGCCAACGGCGGTCACCGTGCCGACCACGTCATACCCGGGGACGAAGGGGAAAGGTGGCTGGTCGAAGTACTTGCCGCGGCGCATCTGCTGCTCGGCGAAGGACACGCCGGTCGCGTCCATCCGCAGAACAACCTTTCCCTCGTCCGGGGCGGGAAGTTCTCGGACGCGGACTTCGAGGCCGCTCGGCTCGACCTTCCCGGGCAGGAGGATCTCGGTGGCAGTGGTGGTGAAGGCGCTGACATTCACGGCGGGGCTCCAGGTCCGGTCACTTACCTAACAGGCGCAAGGTTACATGCGTTAGCTTCGTTGGTGCAAACGTGAACGCCTGTAAGTTCTTCTGCGTAAGATGACGGCATGGGAGAAGACATGCCCACGCCCGCCACGCCCGCCCCACCGAGAACCGCCCGTACTCGCAACCGCCGCGGGGAGGGGGGCCGGCTGCGCGACGACATCGTGGCGGCGGCGGTCGAGCTGCTCGAGGAGACCGGCGACGAAAGCAGCGTCACCCTGCGATCCATCGCCCGCCGTGCAGGGGTGGCCGCTCCCTCGATCTACCGCCATTTCCCCGACCAGCCGAGCATCATGCTGGCCGTCGTGCAGCAGGCTTTCACCATGCTCGAGGCCGAGTTGCGTGGCGCCCTGAACGCCGCACGCGGCGACGCCAGAGGACGGCTGTTCGCCGTCTGCAGCGCCTACTTGGGCTTCGCGGACAAGCACCCTGGCCGCTACCGCACGATGTTCGGTGGAGTCTGGATGCCTGATCTGGGCAACAGCTCGCTGGCCGAAGGTGACGTGTCCTCGTTGGGCAGTACGAGCTTGGCGCTGCTCGTGGACGCCCTCGGTGACTGCGTCTCCGCGGGCTGCGCAACCAGTACCGACCTGGCCGCCGACGCCGTCGCCCTGTGGCTCGGCCTGCACGGGCTCGCCCACCAGCGGTCGGTGACCGTCGCCTTCCCGTGGCCGCCGGACATCGCGGAACGCCTCATCACCGCGCTCGCTCACCTCAACGACGCCTGAGTCGGCTCCGCGGGGCGAATGCTGTGCCCTCTCCCTCATGCGTCGTCTTGGCGCGGTTCTGGTTGCTACGAGCGTAAACTTAAACCCATGAGCTAACGGATGTAAGGTTAGCGATTGTCGTGGCCTGATGTCCTGTTGCGGATACGGTCGACCGGCCCGCCCGTGACGGTGGCCTGCTCCTTCCGGGGGAGTACGCTGAATGGATCAGTGATCCGGATAGTCGAGAGGGACAGATGCGGGCCGACGCCAGAAAGAACCACGACCACCTGCTCGCGGTAGCGGGCGCCGCCATCACGGCAGAGGGCGTCGACGTATCACTGCGCGACATCGCACGCAGGGCCGACGTCGGACTCGCAACGCTGCTCCGCCACTTCCCTACACGCGAGACACTGCTCGATGCCCTGCTCCGCACGCGTTTCGACGAGCTGACGGTAAGGGCGGCCGAGCTCGAGAGGTCGATCTCGCCCGCAGACGCTCTCGTTTCGTGGCTGCGCGACTGCGTCGCGTGCGCACACGAGTACCGGGGCGTGACAGCGCTGATGGCGGCCGCCATCGAGGACCCCGAGTCCGCGCTCCATGCCTCGTGCGTCGCCATGCGCGCAGCCGGCGCGCGGCTCCTCGCCCGCGCTCAGGCTGCGGGCACGGCGCGGACCGACATTGACGGCACCGACTTGTTTGCGCTCGTAGCGGCGCTCGCATGGCTCGCCGATCAATCCTCCCTGGCGCCACGCGCCGATCACCTCTTCGATGTTGTCGCGAGCGCGATTCTGGTGAGCGCAGGGAGCAGCCATGCCGAGGGCGAACGCCGTCCTCGGACCCGTAGCTGACATCGTCACGCGCTGACCGGCGGACTCGGAAGCGCGCTCGGCAAGGAGCGGCTCGACGCCGGGGTCGCGCAGCGGGCGCGGGCCGCCCCCGCCCTAAACGATTTCCACGGGGGATTCCGCCTTCCAGGGGGGCGAGTGTCAGATGGTCAGAACGATCTTGCCGAAGGTGGAGCGGGACTCCAGCAGAGCGTGCGCGGCCGCGGCTTCGTCCAGCGGGAAGGTGCCGTGCAGCACCGGCTTCAGGCGGCCTTTCCGCAAGTCGGCGAATACGAGCGCGAATGTCTCCGCGGCGGTCTTCGACGGTGCACTGGTGAGACTGAGCGTCGAGATGGTCCAGGACTGCTGGAAGTTCGCGAACAGCGCCATGCCGAAGTCGGGGGTGGGGGCACCCGCAGCGATGCCGCTGATCACGTACCTGCCGTTCGGGCGAAGCAGGGGGATGAAGTTGGCCATATCGGAGCCGGCGGCGATGTCGATGACGGCGTGATAGCGGCCATCCGGGCCTGGGTCGACCGCGTCCACGCCGACGACCTCCGTGGCCCCCAGGTCGTGCAGCCGCCGCGCGACGGACTGGTCGGGAACGGAGGCGATCACCATCGCACCCCGAGCGGCCGCGAGCTGGGTGGTGAGCACTCCAATCCCTCCGCCGGCGCCTCGAATGAGCACCCGCTCGCCCGCCTTGACGTCGCCCCTTTCCAGGCTTGCCGCGGCGACCAGAGAATTCACCCCGAGCGCTACCGCGTCATGGGCCGAGACGTCGTCCGGTAGTTCTACGAGGGATTCGGTGGGCAACGCGACGCGGTCGCAGTAGCCGCCGCCGTGTCCGGTCGGCGCGAAGACTCGGCGTCCCACCCAATCGGCGTCGTCCTGTGAACCGACCTCGACCACAGTGCCCGCCACCTCGAGACCGGGCACGAAGCCGGTGCCGACGTCGGGCATGGCGCCCCGCCGTATCAGAACGTCGGCGAGGCCGACCCCAGCCGCTTCCACCGCCACCACGGCATGTCGCGGCTCGGCGGTCGGGTCTGGCCGGTCGACCAGCTTGAGGTTCTCCGGACCACCGAAGTCGGCGATCTCTACTGCACGCATGATGTCTCCTTGTGGTGCTTTGCGGCGCATCCGGCCTTCATGACGGGCATGTTTCGACCCGGCCGGATGCGCATTGTGAGAAATGGGAGGTGAATGCGGAACGGCGTGGCTCAGGGTTCGCAGATCCCTGTGCCGGTCACGGCCTCCTCCGGGCAGAGGACCTCACGACCGCCGTAGCGGTGGTATTGCACAGCGAACACGGCAAACCTCCGTACACATGACGAGTCGTTCAACACAAGGGCTCACAACTGCTCACCTCTGCGGCAGCGAGCCGACCGATCGCGGAACACCGCGGTACCAGATCACGCTAACCCGCTAAACGGGCAACCTCTTCCGTTTGTGGTTAAGTGAGAGACATGCCTGCTCAGCCGTCTCGAAAGCCGTCCTCGCCCGCCTCCGGCACCCCCGTCCGGGGGCAGCGAGCCGACGCCCGGCACAACCGCGCCCGGCTCCTCCAGGCCGCCCGCGAGGCGTACGCCATCAACGGCACCGACGTACCCTCCAGCGCTATCGCCCGCAGGGCCGGCGTGGGTGCCGCCACCCTCTACCGGCACTTCCCGACACGGGGCTCGCTGATCGCCGCGGCGTTCTCCGAACAGCTCGCCGAGTGCGTCGCAGCCCTCGACGAGGCCCTTCAGGACGACGATCCCTGGCGCGGTCTTTGCTCCGTCCTCACCAAGGTGTGCCGGATGCAGGCCGAGGACCGCGGGTTCAGCGCCGCGTTCCTCTCCGAGTCTCCCGACGAGCCCGGCTTCCGTAGCGAACGCGCCCGCGCCGAGGCAGGACTCGCCCGGCTCGCGCAACGCGCGAAGGACACCGGACAGTTGCGCAAGGACTTCGATCCCAGCGACGTCGTCCTCCTGCTCCTGGCGAACAACGGCGTCGTACGGCAGTCCCCGGAGGTGGCCCTGGCCGCCTCTCGCCGCCTGCTCGCCTACTTCCTCCAGTCCTGCCGGGCGACGGACGGCGCGCCCCCTCTGCCCCGGCCAGCGCCGCTCCGCCTCGACGACCTCTACGGGCCGCCGCACCGAACCGGGTGACCGGCGAGGTCCGCCTGGGGCGCGCCCCGTCACGCCAGACGACGCTTGCCCCTGCTTCGACCGGCACAGCGTCCGGGATGACGGAGACACATCACGTCGGCCGTCCATGCCGAATTCCCGCCCTCGGCACGCGGCGCTCTCAACGCGGTCTCCACGCGTGCGGTCTGCACCGCCGCAGGTGTGCAGGCCCCGTCGCTGTACCACCACTTCGGCGACCGGTCGGGACTGATCCGCGCGGCCGTCGATGCGGCGTTCGAGGAGTACTTCCACCGCAAGAACACCGCTACCCCGGCGGATGACGCGGACCCGCGTGCCCGCGTCGCCGCAGGATGGGACGCGCACATCGCGTTCGCGCTCGCCTACCCGGGTCTCTACCCGGCGATGTACCCGACATCGGGCCCGCTGCCGAGCCAGGTCGAACGAAGCGGCGCGCGGCTGCGCGCAGGTTTCGACGAGCTCGAGCAGGCAGGCGCCCTCCGGCCCGGAATCACCGCGGCGCTGGCGACGAACGCGCTCCGCGCAGCCCCTGCGCGGTGTCGCCCACGCCGTCGCCGCGAATCCCGACAACGGCGACAACGACGCGACATCCGCCGTCGTCCGCGACGCGCTTGTCCATGCGCTCGTCGCGGACCGGCCACATGACTGACTCCTCGCCGTTCAGGCCGACACCACCGACGCCGGCGAACTGCGACGAGCCGTCATGGCCGCGGTCGAGAGGTGGGGGCGACTCGACGGTGCCCTGAACAACGCCGGCCGCACCCAGGGCGGCGGCCGCCTCGCCGAAGTCACCGACGAGACCTTCGACTCCGTCCTCGAGACCAACCTCAGCTCCCTCGCAGCCCTCGGCCGCCCTGGCCAACCGGACGAGATGGCCGAAGCCACCGCCTGGCTCCTCAGCGACCGCGCCGGCTCGCGGCCGCAGAGCCGGCACCGACTGCCGCGCCTAGGACACCGAGAAGCAGAAGAGCTTGCCGGACCAGCTGGCGAAGACGTGGTCGTCGATGGGGACCGCCGACCAGGAGCCGGAGCCACCGCTGACGGGGTGGTGCCAGACCTGTTGGCCGGTGCCGGCGTCGAAGCCGTAGAGCCCTTTCTTTCCCGCAAGGAGGAACAGGTCGCGTACGGCGCCCAGGAACTGCAGCTCGCCGAGGCCGGAGCCGGCCGTCCAGCGCTTCGCCCCGGTCTGGGCGTCGACCGCGTGCAGGACCTGGTCGAGGTAGCAGACGGTGTCACCGGACCGGTCGTAGCCCCGCATCCCCCGGGCCGCGGTCCGCACGCTCCACAGGGTCTTGCCCGTCTTCGGGTCGAAGGCGGTGAGCAGCCCGCCGGTCGCGCCGGCGGCTCCGGTGGCCGGGTAGCAGAACAGGGTTCCCTGGAGCAGCCTCAGGGATCCTTGCCAGCCGAGGATCGCACTGTTCGTCGGTGGGAGACCGGTGGGCTTGCTCCAGAGCGTGTCGCCGTCGGCCGGCTTGAGGGCGAGCAGCCGCATATCGCCGTCGATGGCGTAAAGCGCCTCGCCCTCGGACGGCGGATAGAGGGCGACGAGGTCCTTGGACCACAGGCGGTCGCCCGTGTCCGACGCGATGGCGGTGTATCCGTTGAGGATCGCGGTCGTGGACGTGGCCGACTCGCGGCCCCAGACGATCAGATGGCCGGCCCGGGTGGCGCCGACGACGGTGGGTCCGCCCATGTCCGGTGTCTGCCACCGCACCTCACCGGAAGACGCGTCGATGCCCTGGAGGCGCCCGTTGCTTCTGGTCACGAGCAGCGAGCCGTTGGCGAACTCAACCTCCGGCGCGCTGGCCCCGGTCGGTGACGCGGTCCACAGCTCCTTCCCGGAGCGGCCGCCGAACGCGTGGACCTTCCCGTCGGTGCGTACGGTGTAGACGCGCTTGTTGTCGGCGATGGCGTCGGTGTTCTGGCCGCTGAGGTCCCTCCACAGGGGCTTGCCGGTGGCCCGGTCGACACAGACCCCCGAGGTCTCCCCGACGCACAGCAGGGTGGACGGTGTCACCGAGAGGAGGGACATGCCGGGCTGCGGGAGGTCCGTGGTCCAGGAGAGTTCGGGGATGGCGGTCGCGTCCCCGTCGCGCGACCGGAGGATCAGCGCGGTGCCCGTGGCGGCCGCGGCGACGGCGAGCACCGCGCCGCCGGCCAGCACCCGGCGCCTGCTGAGCAGCGGAGTGCGCACCTCCTCGCGCAGGCTGCGCTGCGCCGCGGTCACCTGCAGCTCGACCGCGCCCAGCCAGCCCGCGGTGGTCGCCGGGCGCAGCCGGCCCTGCAGCTGCGCGACGGTCGGACGCCGGGTGGGGTCCTTGTCGAGGCAGGCGGCGACGATACCGAGCAGGGCCTGCGGGACGCCGTCCAGCTCCGGTTCCTCGTGGGCGACGCGGTAGAGCAGTGCGTGCGCCGCGCCGGTGCCGAAGGGCAGGGCGCCGGTGGCGGCGAAGGCGAGCACGGCGCCGAGCGCGAACACGTCGCTGGCGGGGGTGAGCTCGGCCCCTGTCGACTGTTCGGGCGACATGAAGCCGGGCGACCCGATGATCTGGCCTTCTGCGGTGAGCACGGTCCCGTCGACGGCCCGGCTGATGCCGAAGTCGATGACCCTGGGCCCATCGGACGTGAGCAGGATGTTGGACGGCTTGAGGTCGCGGTGGATCAGCCCGGCGCGGTGGATGGCGGCCAGCGCCTCGGCCAGGCCCGCGCCGAACACGCGCAAGGTGGCCTCGGGCATGGGCCCGTGGGCCCCGATGGCGTCGGTGAGCGAGGGGCCGGGGATGTACGCGGTGGCGAGCCACGGCTGCGGCCCCTCGGGGTCGGCGTCGACGACGGGCGCGGTGAAGGCGCCGCCGACCGCACGGGCGGCGTCCACCTCGGCCTTGAAGCGCCGCCGGAAGCCGGGATCGGCGGCCAGTTCGGGGCGTACGACCTTGACGGCGACGGCACGGCCGCTGCGCGACGCGGCCAGATGGACGCGGCCCATGCCGCCCGCGCCGAGTTCCCGGATCACCCGGTACGGTCCGATGTGTGTGGTGGCGTCGCCCTGCGTGGTCATGGGGTGGGGCTCCGGAAGGCGTAGAGGGTGGTGTCGGACGCGGCGTAGACGGTCATGCCGGAGGCCTGCACCGACCAGGACTTCTTGTTCTTGGCTTCGGCCCCGGAGGCCCGGTGCGCCCACAGCGGTTTGCCGTCCGAGGCGCGCAGGACGATGAAGCCCGGGGTGTCGGCGCCGAACAGGGAGAGCGCCACCAAGGACTCGGTGACGGAGGGGCCCGGGTCGAGTGCGCCCGCGGGGTCGAGGGTCAGCGGACTCGGGGTGTGCCACAGCTGGCTGCCGTGGCGCAGGTCGAGGGCGAAGACGGTGCCCTGGCCGTCCGCGACGTAGGCCCGCTTGCCCTGGACTGTGGTGGGGCTCAGGTTCGTCGTCTCGTTGACGGCGGTCCACAGGTCGCCACCGTCGGCAGTGCTCAACGCGCGCACCTTGACGTGGGTGACCAGCAGCGCGTTGCCGTCGGTGGCCAGTTTCGGGTAGGCGCCGGGCTTGATGACGTCTCGGACCGTCCAGCGGACCTCGCCGGAACGCAGTTCGATTCTGTGGACGTTGCCGTTGTCCTGCACAAAGCAATGGCGCCCGTCGGCGATGGCCTGGAAGTCGGAGCCGTTCACCGTGCGGGACCAGAGCACCGACCCGTCGGCGAGGTCCACGGCGCACACGCTGTAGCCCTGATTGCCGCTGGTGCTGACGACGGCGACTGAGCCGGTGACGCAGAGGACGTCCTGGACTTGGTCGGCGTACGACCCGGTGTCCTTCTGCTCGGTGACGGTGTGGGTGAACTTCAGATCACCCTTGGCGTCCACACCGAGCAGGTAGCCGCGCTCACCCGCCCAGGCTGTTCCGAACAGCGTCGAGCCCCGGACCGTGAGCCAATCCGGCCCGCTGGAGGCGTCGGACGGTATGCGGGCCTTGGCCGTCCAGAGTTCTTTTCCGGTCGTGGTGTCGTAGGCGATGGCGGTCTGCTTGTCCCAATGGACCAACGCGGAGCCGAGAAGACGTAGTTGGCCGTTCTCCACCCGCCGCAGCGGGCTCGACCACCGCGGCTCTGGGCCCGCGGGCACCTTGGCCCCGGGCCGGACCGTGGTGCCCGCGCTACCGCCGTCGCCCGGGGTGCGGCCGGGCTCCGACCGCCGCCCGGCCACGACCGCGGCGCCCGCGGCCACTGCGGCCACCGCGGCGGTGCCACCGACCACGGTGATCCGCACGAAGCGGCGGCGGCTCGGCCTGCTCCGGTCCGCCGTGGTCAGCGAGGTCACGGGCATGGGGGGTGCGGCCACCAGGACGGCGGCGTGCGCCTCGCGTGTGGTGAGGTCGTCCCGCAGGCCCGGTGTGAGCAGCGCGGAAGGTTCGGCGGGGCCGAGCGCGGCCAGCACCGCGCCGGTGGGCGGCCTGCGGGCGGGGTCCTTGTCCAGGCAGGCCGCGGCCAGCGGACGCAGCGCTTCGGGTACGCCGTCCAGCAGCGGCGGGGCGTGGACGGCCCGGTAGAGGATCTCGGCCGTGTTTCCGGCGCCGAAGGGGCCCCGGCCGGTGGCCGCGAAGACCAGGACGCAGCCGAGGGAGAAGACGTCGGCCGCCGGTCCGGCCTCGCGGCTCGACACGATCTGCTCGGGGGCCATGAACCCCGGCGTCCCGATCACGGCGTCCGTCCGGGTGACCTGCGTCGCGTCCGCCGCCCGGCTGATGCCGAAGTCGATGACACGGGGCCCGTCTTCCGCCACGAGTACGTTGCCGGGCTTGAGGTCGCGGTGGACGATTCCGGCGGCGTGGATCGCGAGCAGCGCCTCGGCGAGGCCGGTGCCCAGGGCCCGCAGGGCCGGCTCGGTCAGCACGCCGAAGCGGTGTACGACCTCGTGCAGGGACGGCGCGGGGATGTACGCGGTGGCCAGCCAGGGCTGCGGGGCGTCGGCATCCGCGTCGAGCACTGGCGGGGTGTAGAACCCGCTGACCCTGCGGGCGGCGTCGGCCTCGCGTCGGAAACGCCCGCGGAAGTTCGGCGTCTCGGCGTACTCGGGCCGGACGACCTTCAGGGCGACCAGGCGCGATCCCGGTGATCTGGCCAGGAAGACCCGGCCCATGCCGCCTTCGCCCAGGAGCTGGAAGACCTCATAGGGGCCGATCCGGCCCGGGCTCTGCTGCCGCGGGACCGTCGGGTGCGGGACCGTCGGGTGCGGCTCGAAGACTTTCGTGTGCGGCTGCGGAACCGTGGGGTCGCCGCCGCCGTGCGCAGGTGTGTGCACCGTGATCGTGGACGCGGGTCAGCTCAGCGAACCGAGTACGTCGCGCGCGGCGGCGACGACGGCGTCCTCGGCCTGCTGCTGGTTCCTGCCGGAATCCTTGGTGTCGTAGGTGAGGCTCACGGTGAACTCGGCGTTGCCCTCACGGACGATCACCTGAGCCTCCGCCAGGTCGAAGGGGTCCTTGTCCACACCATGCACGAGGTAGGCGTCCTCGCCGAGCCCGCTGAGCGACCGGGAGTCGGTGGTCGTGCGCACCTTCTTCAAGGCCTCGAGGGCGCTCTTCTTGTGTATGTCGAACATGCCACTCGCCGACGGGCCGACCGTGAGGTTCACCTGCAGGCGCAGCTGCCCGCCGCCCGAGCCGAACGGCGTGTCCCAGCTCGGCATCCTGGTGATCATCGCTGCCATGGTGGAGTTGTCGAACTGCGACGGCTTGCACTCGGTTCCCGGTGCGATGCGCGCGATGGTGGACGCCTTGATCAGCCGGCACCCTTCGGGCACCTTGGTGAACGATTTCCCCGCCGCCGTCGGCGCCTGCGGCTCGGCGGCGCCGCCCGGAGCGCCGGACTGCTTCCCCTCCGCAGCGCTTTCGCCGTCACCCCCTGACATGGCGATGACCACACCGACGATCGCGGCCACGGCGAGGGCCGCACCGCCGCCGATCAGCCAGGGCCGCGTACGGGCGCCGCCCGGCCGACCCGAGCCCGGGCCACCGCTGAGCGGCGACGTCGCCGGGACCGGCTGTGACCAGGCCGAAGACGTGCCCGGCGACTGGGGCGGGACCGGAGGCGGTGCCTGACCCGGCGGAGGCGGCAGCTGCCCCGGGGCCTGTGCCGCAGGACCCCACCCCGGCATTCCCTGAGGGAGCGGCTGGGCGGGGCCGGTCTCGCCGGAGCCCTGGGGGTCCGGCTGCGGGGTCTTACTCACGGGGTAGCTCGCTTTCCGCTCTCGCCATCGGGACCGGCAGGGCCCGTCCCGTCGACCGGGCCGGAGCGAAGGCGCACCGGGGCCCGACACAACTTGCAAAACCCTTTCGCGAGACGATGCAATGCCGATGAAATCTCGCTGAAGCAAGGGACTTGGGGGGCTGCGGGCCCATGGGGGACTTCGAGGTCGGCACGGTTCCGGCGGATTTGGGAGCGGATTTGGGAGCGGATCCGGCAGAAGCGACGGGAGGGCTGCGGATCGACCTGCTCGGCCCGGTCAGAGCCCGCCGGGGCGGGGCACCGCTCGACATCGGCCCCGTACGACGGCAGGCGGTGCTGGCCGCGCTGGTCCTGCGTACGGAGACACTGGTCACCCACCAGCAACTGCTCGATGACGTATGGGGAACCGAGCCCCCGGGCACGGGCCGCCGGGTCCTGCCGAGCTACGTCTACCCACTGCGCAAGGCACTGGACGTGGCCGGTACCCGGCCTGCCGAGTCGTTGATCCGCGGCGAGCACGGCGGCTACCGCTTCGTGCCGGGCCGTGCGCGGACGGACCTCGCTCAGCTGGCCGAACAGGCCGTCGCCGCCCGGCGCGCGAAGGCCGCGGGCGAACTCGCCACCGCCCTCGACCACTGCACCCGGGCCCTGCGGCTGTTCCGCGGCGAGCCGCTGCCCGGCCTGCCGGGACCATTCGCGGACACCGAGCGGCAGCGTCTTGTCCAGCAGCGGCGCACACTCCACGAACAGCGGGTGGAGTGCCTGGTGCTCCTCGGCCGCTATACGGATGCCCTGGACGACCTCATGGCCGCGCCCACCGCGGAGCCGTACGACGAGCCGCTTGCCGCCCTGCGGATGCGCGCGCTGTACGGCAGCGGCCGGCAGGCCGAGGCGCTCACCGCCTACCAGGAGACACGGGACCGGCTCCTCGGCGAACTGGGAGTGGAGCCCGGTGAGGAACTGCGCCGGGTACACCAGGGCGTCCTGCGCCGGGACGACCTGCTGCTGCTCGGCCAGGCGGCGCGGCAGCGCGCGGCCGGGTCCGCGGCCGGGCAACCCCCGGCGCGGCGCAACGAACTCCCCGGCGACACCGCCTGCCTCGTCGGCCGGGAGGCGGAACTCGCCCTGCTCACCGCGCCCGTGCCCGACGGGGCCGTGTCGGTGGCGGCCGTGGACGGCACGGCGGGCGTCGGCAAGACCGCGCTGGTGGTCCGCGCCGCCTGGACGCTCCGCGACCAGTACCCGGACGGCTGCCTGTTCGTGGACCTGCACGCGCACAGCGCCGCACACGAGAGCCTCCGCCCGCAGCGGGCACTGCACCGGCTGCTGCGCGCCGTCAGGGGCGCCGACGGCGATCTGCCGGACGACCTGGACGAGTTGGTCACGGCCTGGCGCGCGGCCACCAGCTCCCTACGGCTGCTGCTGGTCGTGGACGACGCCCGCAGCGCGGAGCAGGTGCGCACCCTGCTGCCCGCCGGTCCCGGCAGCAGGATGCTGGTGGCCAGCCGACAGCGCCTGTCCGGACTCGACGCCGACCTGCGGCTCACCGCGGAGCCCCTCAGCACGGGCGAGGCGGTCACGCTGCTCACGCACCTCCTGGGTGAGGCGCGCGCCGAGCGGGAACCAGAGGCCGCGCATGAACTCGCCCGGCGCTGCGGCGGGCTGCCCCTGGCGCTGCGGATCACGGGGGCCCGGCTGCAGAACCGCCCGTCCTGGACGCTGGCCCACCTGGTGGACCGGATGTCGGACGACGCGCGCCGGCTCCGCGAGCTGCGGGCCGATGACCGCAGCGTGGAGGCCGCCTTCCGGATGTCGTACGACCAGCTCGCGCCCGAACTGCGGCGCGTTTTCCGCGCGTTGGGCCTGTCGCCGACCGCCGGATTCGACCCGCTCACCCCTGCCGTCATGCTGGGCCGTTCCCGCGAGGACACCGAGGATCTCCTGGAACGCCTGGTCGACGCGAGTCTGCTGCAGCAGCCGCAGCCCGGCCGCTACCGGCTGCACGACCTCGTACGGGATCACACACGCCGCCTCGCCGCCGCGGCGCCCGAAGAGGCCGCCGCGGACCGTGCCGCCGTGCTGCACCTCTACACAGCCGCCGGCCGGATCGCCAGCGACTGGGGTCCGGAGGGCTTTCCGACCGGCCCGGACGTCTCCGGCTCGCCCTTCCCCCACTGGCTGGACGCCGCCGCATGGCTGGACGCCGCGGGCGGTGAACTGGTCGACGTGGTGGCCTACGCCGCCGCCGGGGAACATGACCTGGCCTGCTGGATCGCCGAGAGCATGGTCGATCACCTGGTCCGCCAGGGCCGCTTCCACGAGTGCCGGGCGGCCCTGCAGGTCGCGCTGCGCTGCGCGGACGTAGCCGCCGACCGGCGGATGCCCTCCTCGCTGCGGAACTGCATGGCCATCGCCGACATCTATCAGGGACGCTTCCGACAGGGGCACGCCTGGAGTGCCGACGCGCTGCGCCTCGCCCGCCGCCAGGGCGACCTGCGCGAGCAGGCCCGCGCGATCGCCGGGCTGGGCGCCACGGAGCGGGCGATGGGCCGCACCGCGGAGGCGGTCGCCCACCTCAGCGAGGTGGTGGAGCTCGCGGCCCGACTCGGCGACGACTGGCTGGCCGGGATGTCGAACTGCAACCTCGGCGCCATCTTCGACCAACAGGGGCGGCACGAGGAGGCGCTCGCGTACTACGCCACCTCCCTTGCCTTCGCCGAGAAGATCGGCCGGCCCAGGATGATCAGCAAGACCCTGGGCTTCGCCGCCGAGGCCCACCTGGCGCTCGGGCGGCATGTGGAGGCCAGGAGCCTGCTGAGGCGGGCGGCCGACCTGGCCCGGGAGGTCGCGGACCTGCAACTGCTCGCGGTGAGCCTGTCCCTGCTCGGCGCCGCGGAACACGGTCAGGGAGACCTGCGCCTGGCCGTCGCCCTCCACCACGAGGCCCTGGCCACGCTCACCGAGCACACAAGCACGCCGCTGGAGGCGGAGGTCCGCCGCCGTCTCGGGAACACCTATGCGGCGGCGGGCCGCAGCGCCGAGGCACGGCAGCAGTTCCACATCGCCCACGCCCTGACCGGAGTTGAGGAGCGGAGGTGTCCCTCATCCGAGTCCGTGAACGACCCGAGCACGCGGTAGCGGCGCACCCGCACACGGGACACTGTCGGCGGCGCGGTACGCGGTCCGGATCCCCGGCTTTGTGCCGTGACGCGCAACCTCCGCATGTCCCGCGCCCTCTTCCTCATCGGCCATGATCACACGCGCCGATGTGCCCCGGTCCGGGCCGCACACCGTATGACGCTCATCCGCACCCGGGTCTTCCGGGTGCACGCAGGAACCGCAGGAACCATCCGAGCCGTCGTCTGTCCTCGCGTAGACGGCCTCGGTGTACACGATCGACTTGGGGTAGATGTGCCGGAACTTGTACTGCATACCAGTGGACGCACCTGGACCCTGGACGCGTCCCGGAGCTACACCATCGGGCGCGACCAGCAGCAGGCCGACATCTCGTGCATCGACCGCCGAGTCTCCAGGCGGCACCTCGTGATCCGTTGCGACGGCGGAACGTGGGTCATCGAAGATCTCGGCAGCGCGAATGGCACGTTCGCCGAAGGGCGTCGTATTCAGCGGATCGAGATCGGCCACGGTTCGATCGTCCGGCTGGGAGACGTCTCCACCGGCACGCGGCTGGACTTCACCGAAGCCTCGACGGCGGTGAGCGACGATCCGGTGGATCGGGGCACGTCGGTGGCCGCCGCCACACCCCCGGTGGTACCCGGTCCCCGGCCGGGAGAGGTTCCGGCAGCCCCCACGGGGGTGGCGGCGGCTGGTGGCGACGACCTGTTCCGGCCTCTCCCTCACCACGCCGCATCCGACCTCGCCCGTGCCGCAGTTCCCCGGACTCCCGTAGACGCGGGTGACGCCCGGGCCCGGGACATCCACCGGTCCGAAGGACCCCCAGCCGGTCCCCGTGGCGCCGCCGCGGCCCTTTCCATCGACCGGGACCCCTCGGGCGTCTATCCACTCGTCCTGGGGCAACGGCTGCGCATCGGGCGCGCGCAGGACAACGAACTCGTGGTGGAGGGCCCGTATGTCTCCCGCTACCACGCGGAGTTCCGGCCCCTGCCCGGTGGCCGCTTCGAAATCGTCGACCTCGGCAGTCACAACGGCACCTATGTCAACGGGCAGCCCGTGGGCCGCCAGATCATCGGCCCGTACGACATCGTCGGTGTCGGCCACTCCACCTTCCGTCTCGCCGGAGACCGGCTGGAGGAGTTCGTCGACACCGGTGAGGTCTCCTTCACCGCCCGAAACCTGACAGTGACCGTCGGGCGCGGCAAGACCATCCTGGACGACGTCTCCTTCGGCGTCCCCGAGAAGTCGCTGGTCGCGGTGATCGGGCCGTCGGGCTCCGGGAAGTCCACCCTTCTGCGCGCACTCACCGGCTACCGGCCCGCGGACCGTGGTCAGGTGCTCTACGACCACCGCGATCTCTACGCCCAGTTCGCCGAGTTGCGCCACCGTATCGGCCTCGTCCCGCAGGACGACATCCTGCACAAGGAACTGACTGTCGACGTCGCTCTGAAGTACGCCGCCAAGCTCCGCTTTCCCGGTGACACCAAGGCGGCCGAGCGCAAGGCCCGTATCGACGAGGTGCTGCAGGAGCTCAGACTCGACGTTCACCGGGGCAAGAAGGTCTCCTCGCTCTCCGGCGGTCAGCGCAAACGGGTGTCCGTTGCCCTGGAACTGCTGACCAAGCCCTCCCTGCTCTTCCTCGACGAGCCCACCTCCGGTCTGGACCCGGGCCTGGACCGTAATGTCATGAAGTTGCTGCGGGGGCTCGCCGACGACGGCCGCACCGTGCTGGTGGTGACGCACTCGGTCGCCGAACTGTCCCTGTGTGACCAGGTGTTGGTCATGGCGCCCGGTGGCTCCGTGGCGTACTTCGGTCCCCCGGGCGAGGCCCTGGACTACTTCGGTCACGACAGCTGGGCCGATGTCTTCTCCGCCTTCGAAGATCATCGCGACGACGACTGGGGCGCGCGCTGGCGAGCTTCCCGGCAGTACGACCGGTGTGCCGCGGAGGTCGACTCGGCCGTCCCGCCGCAGTACCCGGGCGCCCCTGCGACACAGCCGCCCGCGCGAGCTCTGCGGCCCAAACCGCAGGGCTGGATCGGCCAGTTGTGGACGCTGATGCGCCGCTATGTGTCGGTCATCGCCTCCGACAAGGGCTTCATGGCGCTGATGCTGCTGCTCCCGGCCGTGCTGGGCGGAGTGAGCTGTCTGATTCCGGCGACATACGGACTCGCCCCGCCACCGCCCGACAGCCGTTTCCGCTACAACCAGGAGTCCGGAACCATTCTGCTGGTGCTGGTCGTCGGAATGTGTTTCTCCGGCGCGGCCAACTCCGTACGTGAACTGATCAAAGAACGGGTGATCTATGAACGGGAGAGAGCCACGGGGCTGTCCCGATCCGCGTATCTGATGTCGAAGGTGATCGTCCTCGGTCTGATCACCACCGTGCAGGGTGTCATCATCTGCGCCATCGGCTTCTCCGTCCGTCAACTGCCCGCCCAGGGACTGCTCATGCCCACGGCCGTCGAGCTCTGCGTGGTCATCAGCGCGCTGGGCTTCACCACCATGATGTTCGGTCTGGTCATCTCCGCGCTGGTGAGGACCCCGGAGAAGACCATGCCGCTGCTCGTGATGTTCGCCGTCGTCCAGGTCGTCTTCACCGGGGTCCTCTTCAAGCTGTTCGACTCCCCGGGCATCGAACAGATCGGCTGGCTGATGCCCGCCCGCTGGGCGGTCGCCGGCGCCGGGACCACACTCGACCTCGCGCACACCATGCCGCCCTGGAATCTCGACAAGCCGGACGATGCCGACCCGCTGTGGGCCCACACCGTCACCCAGTGGGGCATCGACCTCGGTGTGCTCCTGGCGATCGGGCTGGTCTGCGGCTTCGCGGTGGCCCGCCTGCTGCGCCGACACGAACCCGAGGTCATGCGGGACTAGTCTGCGCGTTTCACCTGGCACAGTGGCCGGATCTTGACAGGGTGGGGTGTGCGGGCGGCGGGTGTGGCGAAGGATGCGGCCACGACGAGTATGAGGACCAGGAAGAGCGCGTTGCGGAGTCCGAAGTGTTCGCCGAGTTGGCCGAGTGAGGGGGGTCCGACGAGGAAGGCGACGTAGCCGAGGGTGGCGGCGAGGGAGACCCTTGCGGCGGGGTTGTCGCCGGAGTCGCCGGCTGCGGAGAGCGCGACGGGGAAGCCCAGGGACGCGCCGATGCCCCACAGGACGGCGGCTGCCGCCGCGACGGCCTGGTTGTCGACGAGGATCACGAGTGCGATGCCGACGGCGCCGATGATCGCGCTGGCGCGCAGGGCGGCCGCGCGTCCGTAGCGGTCGACGAACCGGCCGCCGGCGAAGCGGCCGACGGTCATCGAGGCCGCGAAGACCGCGTACACGGCCGATCCGAGCGCGGGGTCGAAGCCATGGCCGTCGACCATGACCAGCGGCAGCCAGTCGTTCGCCGTTCCCTCGGCCATGGCAAGGGCGAGAATGATGCCGCCGATGAGCAGCAGTCTCGGTTCCTTCCACACCGCCGGGCGCGCGGAGGCTTGTGCGTGCGTGCCGCTGCCGCTGCCGGTTCGTCGGCCCACCCGGGCGGGAACGTATCGGATCGTCGGCACCAGTACGGCCAGTACCACGGCGGTGACGACGGCGAGATGCCACAGGACGGGGAACGAGATGGCGGTCAGAATCATGCCGCCGACCGCGCCGACCACCGTGCCGAGACTGTAGAAGCCGTGCATCGCGGGGAGGGTGGAGCGGCCGAGCAGCCGTTCCACCTCTGCGCCTTCGATGTTGAGGGCCACCTCGCCGCCGCCCATCCCGAGGCCGATGAGTCCGAGCCCGAGGGCCACGACCGCGTCCGCGCCCGCCGCGGCCCCCAGGCCGATGACGCCGGACCCCGTGGCGGTCGCCAGCGTTCCGGCCGCGATGAGGGGCCGGGCGCCCCAGCGGGCCACGAGCGGCCCCGAGCACAGGATGCCCAGCATGGACCCGACCGAGAGCCCGAACAGGACCAGGCCCATGCGCCCGGTGGAGGCTGCGAGCAGGTCGCGCACGTCGGGGGTGCGTGTCACCCAGGAGGCCATGGCCAGGCCGGGCAGGAAGAACAGGGCGAACGCGGCGGTCCGACGTCGGCCGGGGCTGACAGTCACGGGAATGCCTCCAGTGGATGACCGAACACAGAAGTCTGTACGATCGTACACACTTCGGTGGAGTCGCCTTGTGACACATTGGGGGCGTGAGCGGCACACGGCGTGAGATCCCGAACGATCCCGGACGCAGGGACCGGATTCTCGATGCCGCCCTCGACGTCATCGCCGAGGGTGGCGTTCACAGGACGACTCATCGCAAGATCGCTTCACGGGCCGGCGTCCCTCTGGGCTCGCTGACGTACTACTTCGACGGCATGGACGATCTGCTGGCGCTGGCGTTCGCCCGCCTCGCCGACACGATGTCCAAGCTCTACCGCCGCACCCTGCACAGCGCCGGGTCGACCGCCGAGGCGGAGGCAGCCGTGGTCGAGCTGATCTGCGGGCCGGCCTACGCCACTGACCGCGACATGACACTCATCTTCGAGATGTACGCCTACGCCAACCACAACACCGCGGTAGCCACCACCACCCGCTCCTGGCTGGCACGCAGCCGGGAGAGCCTCGCCCTGCACTTCACTCCCGGAGTGGCCCGAGCCCTCGATGCCCTGATCGAGGGCTGGCCCATGCACCGCCGCTTCGACGCCGCCCCCCTCAACCGGCAGCTCGTCGCCGGAGTCGTGCACGCCGTTGTCAACGCCGCGCCTCACCTCCCCGACGAACAGCTCTGATCTCTCCGCCTTCCCTGTCGCTCCCCGCCTGCACGGCCTGTCCTTCGGCGAGCTCCGCAGCCTCGCCGCCCGCATCCATGACCTCGGCGCCTGCTCCTACCTGGAGGTCGTCGGTGTCAACGCCGCTGACGAACTGCGCAGCCTGGAGGCCGCGGTCGGCCTTGGTGTCGACGTCGTTCTCGGCGGCACCCGTGTGGCCGAGGGCGTCAAGATCCTCGATGGCGCACCGGTCGAGTACTGGCCCTTCCCCGGCCGGGTCGCGGGCCACCCCAGCATCCTGTGCGGCGACGCCGCCGACATCGTGGCAAGCGCCAAGGACCTGGCCGCGACAACAGGAGTACACGGCCTCGACCTCCTCGCCTACCGCTTCGGGGGCGATGCCGCGGCGTTGGCCGCCCAGGTGGTCACCGCGGTCGACGTGCCTGTCCTGGCCGCAGGCAGCGTCGACCGGGCCGAACGGATCGCCGCGTTGCGCGACGCGGGCGTGTGGGGATTCACCGTTGGCACCGCCGTGCTGGACGGCAGCTTCCCATGGCGTCGAGGACCTGCTGACCGCCATCCTCAGGACCACGGGCGAGGGAGCCGCCCCCGGAGCAGTACGTCGACCGGCGCCAGGCCAGTGAGGTGATGGCGGGGGTGCTCATATGACTCTGGTCCTCAGCTCGTGGTGGCCTCGGCGGCGGAGGAAGGGACGCGACCGCCGGGGATCGCCGCGAGCAGCTCACGGGTGTACTCGTGTCGGGGGCGGGTGAAGAGCACCTCCGGTGGGCCCGTCTCGACGACGTGGCCGGCTCGCATGACGGCGACCTGGTGCGCGATCTGGCGTACGACGGCCAGGTCGTGGGAGATGAAGAGGTACGCCACGCCCGTGTCGGCCTGCAACTCGGCCAGCAGGTCGAGGACTTGGGCCTGCACGGACACGTCGAGCGCGGAGACCGGTTCGTCGCACACCACCAGGTCGGGGGAGAGGGCGAGCGCGCGGGCGATGGCCACCCGCTGACGCTGCCCGCCGGACAGCTCCGCCGGGCGGCGTTCCAGCGTGGCGGCGGGAAGCGCCACCCGGTCGAGCAGTTCGCGGGCCCGGGCGAGCCGGGAGAAGCGGTCGCCGACCTTGAAGGCACGCAGCGGTTCGGTGATCACATCGCCTATGGAGAAGCGTGGGTCGAGCGAGGCGTACGGGTTCTGGTAGACGAGCTGGGCGCGGCGGCGCAGCTCTCTGGCCCGGGTGCCTCGGGCGGTGGTGACGTCGGTGCCGTCGAACAGGACGTGTCCGGCGGTCGCGTCGGCGAGACGGAGCACGAGGCGGGCGGTGGTGGACTTGCCCGAGCCCGATTCGCCGACCAGTGCCAGGGTCCGGCCGCGGTGGAGGGTGAAGCTGACGTCGTCGACCGCGCGCAGTGTCCGGGGTCCGTCCCCGGTGCGGGGCAGTCTGAACTCCTTGACCAGGTTGCGTGCTTCGACCAGGGGCGCCGTGTCCGTCTTCGGCGCGGGGACGGCCGTGCGGGGACGGGGGGTGGTCAGGCTCGGGGCGCTGGCCAGCAGGTGCCGGGTGTACTCGTCCCGCGGGTCGGCCAGGATGTCACGGGTGGGGCCCGCCTCGACGACCTTGCCCTGTGACATGACCACGAGGCGCTGTGCCCGGTCGGCGGCGACCCCGAGGTCATGGGTCACGAGCAGGACCGCCGTGCCGGACTCCTCGGTGAGGCGCTGGAGATGGTCGAGGATGACCCGCTGCACGGTGACGTCGAGCGCGCTGGTGGGTTCGTCGGCGATGATCAGCTCGGGTTTCGCGGCGATGGCGATGGCGATCAGGGCGCGTTGCCGCATTCCGCCGGACAGTTCGTGCGGGTACTGCCGGGCCCGGACGGCCGCGTCGGGCAGCCCGGCCCGGTCCAGGACGGCGATCGCCTCGGCGGGGGCCGAGCGACGGGTCGCCAGACCGTGGATGCGCAGCACTTCGGCGACCTGTTCGCCGATCCGCTTGACCGGGTTGAGCGAGACCGTCGGGTCCTGGGGGACCAGCCCGATCCGCGCTCCGCGTACGGTGCGCAGCTCCGCCTCCGACAGCGTGGCCAGGTCGTGCCGGCCGAAGCGGACCGTGCCCGCGTCGATGCCGCCGTTCCCCGGCAGGAGCCGGGTGATCGCGTGCGCGGTCGTGCTCTTGCCGGAGCCGGACTCGCCGACCACCGCCGTCACCTGTCCTGGCCATACCTCGAGGTCCACGCCCCGGACGGCCGCGACCGCGCCGCCCCGGGTGCGGTACGAAACCGACAGGCCGCGTATCTCCAGCAGGGGTTGTGGGGTGTGTGTCACGTTCTCGTCCGCTCCGGGTGGGGTCGTGGTGGTGCCGGTCATCGCTGCCGGGACCATTCGCCGTCCAGCGCCCGTGCGATGCGGTTGGTGGCCAGCACGGTCGCGGCGATCGCCAGTCCGGGCAGTGCGGTCAGCCACCAGGCGTTGGCGAGGTAGTTGCGGCCGTCGGAGATCAACGTGCCCCACTCCGGGGCCGGCGGGGGCGCCCCGTAGCCGAGAAAGCTCAGCGCCGACACGGCCAGGATGGAGGAGCCGAAGTCGAGGGTGGCCAGGACGATCACCGGGCCCGCCGCATTGGGCAGCACATGCCGGCCCAGCACTGAGTACCAGCGGGCCCCGCACGAGCGCGACGCCTCGACGAACACCGCCTGACGCACCCGGAGCACCTCCGCGCGCGCCACTCGGGCGAACGCGGCGACACTGGCGATGCCGACCGCGACCGCCACCTTCACCGTCCCGTACCCGAGCGCGGTGACCAGGGCCAGGGACAGGAACAGCGCGGGGATGGACAGCAGTACGTCGACGAAGCGCATCAGCACGTCGTCCACCCAGCGGCCCACGAACCCGGCGACCACGCCGAGCAGACCGCCGACCACGAACGCGACCAGCACCGCGATCAGCGTGGCCTTCAGGGACAGCTGGGCGCCGTGCACCACGCGGGAGAACACATCGCGTCCCAGCTCGTCGGTGCCGAACCAGTGGGTGCCACTCGGGCCGCGGAAGTTCTGCGACGGCACCCCCTTCAGCGGATCCTGCGCGGTGAACAGGTCCGGCCAGAACGAGGCCAGCACCACCAGCACGAGGACGACGACCGACAGCAGCAGACCGGGGCGGCGCAGCAGGAATCGCAAGCCCCGCCGTAGGTCGACGCGACGCCACGGTCCGGGACCGGCCCCCGTGTCGACCGGCCGGGCGAGGCCGGGAGCGGCCTCGGCCGGGTCGGCCGGGTCGGTCGGGTCGGTCGGGTCGGCCGGGTTGTCGACGAGACTCTGGCTCATGCGAAGCCCGCCCTTCTGTCCGAGGCCACCACGATCCGCGGGTCCAGCAGCGGATAGACCAGGTCGATGACCAGGTTCGTCGTCACGAAGATCAGCGCCCCGAACACCACCACCCCTTGGACCAGCGGGATGTCCTGGGCCGTGACCGCCGCCGCGGTCACGCGGCCGAGGCCGTCGCGCGAGAACACCGTCTCCACCACCACCGAACCGGCGATCAGCTGCCCCACCAGCAGGCCGATGACCGTCAGCGCCGGCAGGGACGCGTTGCGCAGTGCGTGCCGCAGATGGACCCGCCACCGGCCGGCGCCCTTGGCCCGCGCGGTCTCCACATACGCCTGGTCCAGCGCGGTGAGCAGGCTCTTGGCGAGCACCTGGGCGATCTGCGCGCCGGTCGGGACCGCCAGCGTCAGGGCCGGCAGCGCCAGCCCCCGAAGGCCGTCGTTGCCGAACGCCGGGAACCAGTGCAGCCGGAAGGAGAACGCCTCGACGAGCAGCAGCCCCACCCAGAACGTCGGGACGGACACCCCCAGCGGCGGCAGTGACAGCAGCAGCTGCCGCAGCCAGCGCTTGGAGGTGTACGTGGCCACCACCGCCAGACCGCCGCCGAGGACTACCGCGAGCAGCAGGGCCGCGCCGGTCAGCTGGAGGGTCTGCGGCAGCGCGTCGGCCAGCGTCGAGGTGACCGGCCGGCCGGTGGCGACCGAGTCGCCGAAGTCCCCGCGCACCGCCCGGCCGAGGTACTCGGCGTACTGCACCAGCACCGGCTTGTCGAAGCCGTACTCGTGCCGCAGGGCGGCGATCTGCTCCGGATCGACCTGCCCCGAATCCATTCCGGCACTGGCCATTGCCGTGACCGGGTCGCCCGGCAGATAGTCCAGCACCAGGAACGAGACCGTGTAGGCCGCCCACAGCACCCCGGCCGCCTGGGCGAGCCGTTTGATCACATAGCGGCGCACGGGCTAGCCGATCCAGGTGTCGTGCAGCTGGATCCGGCTGGAGGCATCGAAGTTCAGGTCGTGCACCTTCTTCGAGACGCCCAGCTGGGTCTGGAGCTCCACCACCGGTGCGTAGTAGGCGCTCTGTACGATCAACTGCTGTGCCCGGGCCACCAGTTGTTCGCGTTTGGCCGGGTCCGTGGTCGCGGCCTGGGCGGACAGCGCCGCATCCAGGCTGCCCGCCGGTACGCGGTAGAAGTTGGCCAGTTTGGTGGAGAAGGAACTGCGCAGGATGTCCGGATCGGCACGGGTGATGTTCGCCCAAGCCGCGTCGTAGTCGCCCGACTGCAGTGTCGGCGCCAGTTGGGTGACCTGGAGCTGCTTGAGGGTCACGGCCACGCCTACGGCCTTGAGCTGCTGCTGAAGCAGTTCCAGAGCGGGCTGGTTGGTTGCGGAGTTGGGGATCCAGTTGATGGTCAGGCTGAGTTTCCTGCCGTTCTTCGTGCGGGTGCCGTCGCTGCCGGTGTTCCACCCCGCTTCGTCCAGCAGGGACTTCGCCTTGGTCGCGTCGAAGGCCAGGTCCGGGGCGAGGTTGGTGTAGTCGGGCGTGGTGTGTGCGAGGACGCTGGTCGCCGCCTTGGTGCCAGTGGGGAACACGGTGTCGGCGATCTGCTGCCGGTCGATGGCGGACAGGATCGCCTGGCGCACCCTCGCGTCCTTCAGCGCCGGCCGCGAGCTGTTGAGCCCGAGACCGAACACGATGCCGGGGTTGGCCCGTCGCCGGAGAGTGACCTGGCCGCCCTTGAGCGCCGCCTCGTTGGCCTTGCCCACGCTGCTGATCGCGTCCACCTGGCCGGACTGGAGACTGCCGGCCCGCACGCCCGCTTCCGGTACGACCTTGAACACCAGCTTGTCCAGGTACGCCTCGCCCTGCTTGCGCCACAGCGAGGATCCCCATGCGTACCCGCCGCGCTTGGCCAGGGTGATCGACTGGTTCTGCACGTACTGCTTCAGCACGAAGGGCCCGGATCCGGTCACCCCGTCACTGCACTTCTGCTGCGGGGTCTTCCGCACGCTCGCCGACGACTCGATGCCCAGCGAGTGCGTCGAAGTGGCCTGCAAGAACTGGGCGTTGGGCTCCTTGAAGGTCACCTTGACCGTGAGCGGGTCGACCACGGTGGTGCTCTTGACGCCACTGAGGTAGCCCTCGGCCAGGGTCCCCAGGGCGCCGAGCCTCGGCACCGCGTCAAAGTTGTCCTTGACCACCTGCGCGGTCAGTTTCGACCCGTCGCTGAAGGTGACACCCGACCTCAGATGGAAGGTGAACGTCGTCGTGTCGGAGCTGATGTCCCAGCTCTTCGCCAGCCACGGCACGATCTTGCCGGTTCTGGGGTCCTGGTCCGTCAGGGAGTCCACGATCTGGCGCACCGAGTAGATGGTGTCGTTGCTGGCAACCTGCTGCGGATCCACGCAGCCGGCGTCCGAGCCCACCGCGAAGGTCAGGGTGCCGCCGGACTTCGCCCGGCCGCTGCCGGAGCCGGAGCCGTCGCCGCTCGACCCGCAGGCGGTCAGCAGCACACTGGTGGTCACCAGGGCGGTCAGCGCCGCCCACCGGGAGGGTCTGAAATCCGGAAGTGTTGTCACGGAGGGGTTCTCCTACTCGTGTCACCAGGCATGGGGTGCCGTATGAGGCACGGCCGCGCATGGGCGTGCGGCCCCGGCCGGTGCGACGCCGGTGGCGGGGGAGCGCTGTGCAGACAGGGATCAGGGGGAAACGGGGTTCAGGCGGAGACGAGTGCGGCGACCACCGGGGCCGGACTTCGACCGGCGGTGGGAAGGGCCGTCAGGCCTGACAGAGGCAGCTGGTCGCGCGCTTCAGGTCGATGTGACGCCGACGCGAGAGCCGGGAGAACACCATGGCGACGGCGGAGGAGGTACTGGGGTCACCACCGTGCCGCATACCGAGCCTCCACATCTCCGGCCCCGGCCACGGGGCCACGCGCTTGCGGGGATCGTCGGTGATCCCGCCGGGCTTTCACCTGGAGCACCCCACCGCGCGGGAGGGTTGCCGGTCAGCGAGCCAGGGCTTGACGCTGACACTCAATGCCATTCGTGATCGTACGGAGCCGTGCTGTCGTACGTCAATGCCGGAACCGTGCGCCCATCGAGTCGGTGGACCGTACAGGCTGCCGCGGCTGAGGCCCGGCCGGGTTCACCGCGACGTCGTTCACCTCGGTCTCACTCGACCCGGCCCTCGTCTCGTTCGCAGCGGTATCGACCGCTTCTCCGGCATCACTTGGACAGACATCGGCGGTGGGCAGCCGTACGCCTTGCCCCGCCGAACGCCCGGTGAAAACCGGCCAAGACAGAGCGCTTTCCCCGGTTTTCCTATCGATTTGGTAGGGAAATGTTGACGCCGGTCGCCGGGGCGAGTGAGCATGCTCTACATGTCCGTTACGCAGCAGCGCCTCGTCACCGTACGGCGGGTGGGCCGCACATCCATGCCTGACGCGGAGAAGCGCTCTGGCGACACCCGCTGTTCCGTGAAGCGGGTGCGAGCGTGACGACGGTGGGCGAGGCGATCGACGCGGAAGCCGGACACGCACACTGGCTGCGCGTAGCCCAGGAGATCGCGGACGACCTGGCCACCGACGCGGTCGACCGTGAGCAGGCAGGGAAAGCGCCGTTCGACGAGGTTGCGCGGCTGCGCGAGGCAGGGCTGCTCACCTTGCCGACACTGGCCGGACCCGGCGCGGGAGACGCGGGAGGCACGGGAGGCGCGGACTGGCGTACGGCCTACGCGGTCGTCCGGACGATCTCAGCGGCCGACGGCGCGATCGGCTACCTCCTCGGCTGCCACTACTTCCTGTCCTCCAGCGCCCGGTTCTTCGCGAGTCCCGCCCTCGCCACCCGCGTCGAGCAGGAGTCCGCGGCGAGGCAGTGGTGCTGGGGAGGTGGTCTCGTTTCCTGCGAACCGTCTCCCGGACTGACCCCCACCGCGCGCGGCTATGTGCTGAACGGCCGGCAGAGTTGTGTCACCGGAGTCGGAATCGCCGATCGGCTGGTCGTCCGTGCCACTCGGTCCGGCAGCGGTGACCCCCTGGCTGTCCTCGTCGATCCCGCCCACCCCGGCGTCGTGTACGTCGACGACGAGGACACCTTCGGCCAGCGCCTGGCGGCCGGTGGCAGTGTGGAGTTCGACTCGGTGCCGGTCACGGCCGACGACGTGTTCGGCTCGCTCTCCTCGGACGAGGGCGCCCTGCCCCCCTTCGCCGGCCTGGCCGCACCGACCGCACGCCTGGTTTCCGTGCAGTTCTGTCTCGGCGTCGCCGAGGGGCTGCTTGCCGAAGTGCGCGAGTACAGCAGGGTGGTGAACTCTTCCTGGCAGCCCTCCGCGCAACACTCCTGGCCGGGCAGTCCGTCGCGGGACCCGTACGTGCTGGGCGTGTACGGGGAACTGACCGTTGCCGCCCGCTCCGCGTCCGCTCTCGCCGACCAGGCGGTCGAGGCGCTGGGACGTGGCTTCGCGCGTGGCGAAGACCTCGACGACGACGAGTGCGCGGAGATCGCCGTACTCGCGAGCGTGGCCGAGTCCGCCGCCTCCCGGGCCGCGCAGGAGATCACTACACGTGCCCTGGACGTCATCGGCGCGCGTGCCGCCTTCCTGCGGCATGGATTCGACCGCTTCTGGCGCAACGCCCGGACACACACCCTGCGCGAGCCCGTCGCCGACCGACTCCGCGAGGTCGGGGACTACTTCCTCAATGGTGCGCACCCTCCGTTCACCATCCCCTCCTGACGGCGTGCGCGGCCGGTGACGGGGTGGGGGCGACAGTGGCGGATAATCTCGGCATGCAGATCTCGGCGAGGGCGGACTATGCGGTGCGTGCGGCGTTGGAGCTTGCAGCGGCAGGACCCGACACCTCGCTCAAAGCCGAGGCGATCGCGGCGGCGCAGGGCATTCCGCACAAGTTCCTGGAAGGCATCCTGGGCGACCTGCGCAGGGGCGGGCTGGTCACCAGCCGGCGCGGCGGGAACGGCGGCTACCGGCTCGCCCGCCCGGCGGACGAAATCGCCATCGCCGACGTGATCCGGGTGGCCGATGGACCGCTGGTGTCGGTGCGGGGCGTGCGCCCACCCCAGCTTTCCTACACCGGTCCCGCGGAGTCGCTGCTGCCGCTGTGGGTCGCGGTACGCGCCAATGTCCGTAAGATTCTGGGCGAGGTCACGCTGGCCGACGTGGCCACCGCCACGTTGCCCGATGAGGTCCTGGTCCTTGCCGAGGACCCCGAGGCCTGGACGAATCCCCTGCCGACGCCCCTGTCCACCGACCCCTGATCTCCCGCGCGCCGGACTGCCGCGCGCCGGACTGCCGCCCGCCGGACTGCCGCCCGCCAATAGGATCCGGCGGGCGGCAGTGTGCGATCACCGGTATCCGGTGTCGTGGTCAGCGTGTCACTGGACGATCTTGAGCAGCTTGTTGGGCGAGCCCGAGCCGATCCCGGACAGGACGCCCGAGGTGGCACCGTTCACCAGCGCGCTCCCGACTGCGGACGGAGAGGCGGTGGTGTGGCCGGAGAGATAGATCGCCGCGGCGCCGGACACATGCGGGGCGGCGAAGGAGGTGCCGGAGCCGGTGTAGGTGGCGGTGTCAGAGGTGTTCCAGCCGGCCGTGATGTTCGAGCCCGGGGCGAACAGGTCCACCACCGAACCGTAGTTGGAGTAGCTTGCCCTCGCGTCCGTGCTGGTGGTGGCGCCGACAGTGAGGGCGGTCGGCACCCGGGCGGGGGAGTAGTTGGCCGCGTTGGCGCCCGAGTTGCCCGCCGCGATGGAGTAGGTCACACCGGAGGCGATCGAGTTGCTGACGGCGGTGTCCAGGGAGGTGCTCGCGCCGCCGCCCAGGGACACGTTGGCGACGGACGGGCCGGAGTGGTTGGCGGTGATCCAGTCCACGCCCGCGATGACACCGGCCGTGGTGCCGGACCCGTCGTTGCCGAGGACGCGTACCGCCACGATCTTCGCCTGCTTGGCCACGCCGTAGGTGCTGCCGGCGACGGTCGTGGCGACGTGCGTGCCGTGGCCGTAGCCGTCCTGCGCGGTGGTGTCGTTGTCCACGAAGTCGTAGCCGTAGGACGCCCGGCCGCTGATCTGGGAGTGGGTGATCCGCACCCCGGTGTCCAGGACGTAGACGGTCACACCGCTGCCGGCGCTGTCCGGGTAGGTGTACGTGCCGCTCAGCGGCAGGTTGGTCTGGTCGACGCGGTCCAGTCCCCAGGGGGCGCTGGTCTGGGTCGCGTCGGCGTGGACCTTCCGGTCCTGTTCGACGGAGGCCACGGCCGGGTCGGCGGCGAGCCGTCTGGCCTCGGTGGGGCTGAGCTTGGCGGCGTAGCCGTTCAGCGCGGTGGTGAAGGTCCGCTCCACCGCGCCGCCGTATCCGGATATGACCTCCTTGCCGCGGGCGGAGGCGGCCTTGAAACCGGCCGTCTTCTTCAAGGTGACGATGTAGCTGCCGGGGACCGCGTCGGCGGCCCCGGCATGCAGGACCGTGCCTTCGGCCGGTGCGGCGTGGGCGGGGAGCGTGGTGCCTGCTCCGATGCACGCGGCGGCGGCCGCCGTGGCGATTGCCGCGGCGATCCGCCGCTTGGTGGTACGCATCACTGCCATCGCGAGGGATTCCTCCTCGATCGGTGGCGCGCTGTGGTGCGTGCGCGCTCTACGGGGTGTGCGGGCTCGCACAGTTCACCGGGAGCGCACGGTTGCGCCCCTGGCCTGATGAGGATTTGCCGTGGCGCGAGCAACCGGCAAGGCATGCCATATACATGACACGCACTCGCCATGGAAACCGGTGTGCCGTGGCGGGAGGCCACGCTCGCGTAACCCCGCGTACGTACAGGGCACACAGAGGGAAGGACGCCTTTCGCGCGGGCCTGCTCCTGGCCGGAACCGTGACGGTGCGAAGGCCTTCGATGGCGTTGCGGAGGTCCGCGACGCAGGGGGCGAAGTCACGCCCCGCGGTGACCGCCGTTGTTGACGCGGAATGGGGGCGCGGATAGCGTCGCCGACATGCGGATTTCTTCGCGGTTCACCCGGCGGCGCGCTGTTGATCTGATGCGCGTCGCCACCGCGCTGTGTAGCTGACCTTCACCGCACCCTGGGCAACGTGTTTTGGACCGCTGCGCACACCGGGAACAGACCGCGAAGCCGGCCTGTTATGAATCACGATGAGGTCCGCGGTACGGCGCGACGGACGGAGGTGCGGCACATGCGACACCTGCCCCACCCCCGCCC
>NZ_MUNE01000250.1 GCF_002154605.1 Streptomyces milbemycinicus
TGGCCAGGCCGCTGACCCGCCAGGCGCGCCCCAGCGCGGCCTACGGCACGACCGGCCCGGCCATGACCTGCTAGGACTTGGTTCGCTTGGGCGCCGCCGCCTTCGCGGCCCGCTTGGCCTCCTGCTTGAAGGCGCGGACCTTGTCCAGCGACTCGGGCCCGGTGATGTCGGCGACCGAGCGGTACGAGCCCTCCTCGCCGTAAGCGCCCGCCGCCTCGCGCCACCCCTCGGGCCGTACGCCGTACTGCTTGCCGAGCAGCGCCAGGAAGATCTGCGACTTCTGCTTGCCGAAGCCGGGCAGCGCGTTCAGCCGGTCGAGCAGTTCCTTGCCGGTGCCGACGTCCCGCCACAGAGCCGCGGCGTCGCCGTCGTAGTAGTCGACCAGGTACTGGCACAACTGCTGCACCCGCTTGGCCATGGACCCCGGGTAGCGGTGCACCGCGGGCTTGGCCGACAGCACCTCGACGAACCGCTCCGGGTCGCAGGCGGCGATCTCATGCGCGTCCAGGTCGTCGCCGCCCATGCGCTGCGCGATGGTGTACGGCCCGGAGAAGGCCCACTCCATGGGCACCTGCTGGTCGAGCAGCATGCCGGTCAGCGCGGCCAGCGGGCTGCGCCCGAGCAGTTCATCGGCCTCGGGCCGCTGGGCGAGGCGAAGGGTGACATCCATCCCGTCCGGGTACCCCTCGCGACCGGGCCGACCCAGCCCGACCCGTTCAGGTTCCCCCGCACGGGGGACACAACCGGGTCAATTCGGCCGAATTGCGAGGGATTCTGGACCGTGCGAATCTGGTGGCAACCCTGAATTCGATCAACCAGAACCAGAGGGAGACCGAGCGCAGCGGGACATTAGCGCATCGATGTGCCGCGGGCAGGATGTGACATCGGACCACGGAGACGAGTGACCATGTCAGCAACCGCGACTCGCCACCGGCGCCATGACGACACTCCCGACACCGACGGTGACTTCGCTCGCCTTTCCCGGCTTCCGTCGGGGCCGGAGCGCGACGCCCTGCGTGAGGCGATCATCTGTGCGTGGCTGCCCGTGGCGAAACGCCTGGCGCTGCGTTTCCGCAATAAGGGCGAGAATATGGAAGACCTCACCCAGGTCGCCTCGCTCGCCCTGGTGAAGGCGGTCGACCGCTACGATCCCGACCTCGGCCACGCTTTTCCCTCGTATGCGATCCCGGTCATCACCGGTGAACTCAAGCGGCACTTCCGCGACTATCTGTGGACGCTGCATGTGCCCCGTAATATCCAGGAAGTCCGCTCCCGCACCCGCTCGGCGCGCGACGCCCTCGAACAGGAACTCGGCGGCCGCACCCCCACCATCACCGAGATCTCCACCCGCACCGGTATGCCCAAGGAAGATGTGATGGCGGGCCTGGAGGCCAGCGCCTCCTGCACCCCGCTGTCCCTCAACGCCGCGGTCCAGGGCGCCGAGGAGCGGCTGCTCGCGGAGACGGTGGGCGCGGACGACGCGGCGATCGAACGGGTCGTCAACCGGGAGGCCCTACGGGCGCTGATCACCCACCTTTCGGAACAGGACCGCTACGTGCTGTATCTGCGGTTCTTCGTCGGCCTCTCGCAGAGCCAGATCGGCGAAATCCTCGGCTTCTCGCAGATGCACATATCCCGCAGGCTCTCCCGGCTGTACAGCGAATTGAGGCAGGGCCTGCTGGCCCATGCCTGACCCCGCCGGGCGGGCCCCGCCCGGCCGCGCAGGAGGTGGCCGATGGTCTCGGAGACGGCCCGTATCGCCACGGACGGCGCGCTGCTGGTGGGCGATCTGGTGGTGCCCGACGGGGCCCGCGGTGTGGTGGCCTTCGCACACGGCAGCGGCAGCTCCCGGCACAGCCCGCGCAACCGCTCGGTGGCCGAGACGCTGCAGCAGGCGCGCCTGGGGACACTGCTGTTCGACCTGCTGACCATGGACGAGGAGCGGGTGGACGCGATCACCGCCGAGCACCGCTTCGACATCCCCCTGCTGGGCCGGCGCCTGGTGGCCGCGGTGGACTGGCTCGGCGGGCATCCGGCGACCGCCGCCCTGCCGGTCGGCCTGTTCGGCGCCAGCACGGGCGCGGCGGCCGCGCTGGTGGCCGCGGCGGAGCGGCCGGAGCGGGTGCGGGCGGTGGTCTCGCGCGGCGGCCGCCCCGATCTGGCGGGCGGGGTGCTCTCCCGGGTCCGCGCTCCGGTGCTGCTGGTGGTGGGCGGCGAGGACCACGAGGTGCTGCGGCTCAACGAGCAGGCGGCGGCCATGCTGGCGGCGCCCCACTCCGTGCATGTGGTGCCCGGCGCGACCCATCTGTTCGAGGAGCCGGGGACGCTGGCCCAGGCGGCCGCGGCGGCCCGCGACTGGTTCCTGGACATGACCGCGACCCCCGCGGGAGGGCCGGGCGGCTCCCGCCGGTCGCCCCGGCGGCCTTGAGCCACCGCCGGCAGACGGCTGTCGCCGCCGTCGCGCATCCGGCCGGGGGTCGCACAGAAGCACTCCCGGAGCGCTCAGGGGTTGCCGAGGGGCGCTGAGGGGGCGTCAGGTGCCCAGCACCGCCCGCAGGTCGTAGCGCACCGGCTCCTCCAGCTGGGCGTAGGTGCAGCCGCGCGGCTCGCGGTCGGGCCGCCAGCGGCGGAACCGGGCGGTGTGGCGGAAGCGGTCGCCCTGCATATGGTCGTACGCCACCTCGCACACCCGCTCCGGCCGCAGCGGCAGCCACGACAGGTCCTTGACGCCGGTCCAGCGGCTGGGCGCGCCGGGCATCCGGCCACGCGTCTGCGCCCCTTCACTGGCCCAGTCGGCCCAGGGGTGTCCGTCGAGGGTGTCCATCCGCAGTGGCTCCAGTTCGGCCATGAGCTCCTGCCGGCGGCGCATCGAGAAGGCGCCGCACACGCCGACGTGCTGGAGCCGGCCGGTGGCGTCGTACAGGCCCAGCAGCAGCGAACCGACGACCGGGCCGGACTTGTGCTGCCGCATCCCCGCCACCACGCAGTCCGCGGTCCGCTCGTGTTTGACCTTGACCATGACCCGCTCCCCCGGCCGGTAGCCGAGGTCGGGGTGTTTGGCGATGACGCCGTCCAGACCCGCCCCCTCGAACTGCTGGAACCACTGCTCGGCAAGGTTCGGGTCATCGGTCCAGGGCGCGGTGTGGACCGGGTCCGCGGCCTCGCGCAGCGCCTCGGTCAGCACGTCCCGCCGCTGCCGCAGCGGCGTGTCCATCAGGGACTCGTCACCCAGCGCGAGCAGGTCGAAGGCCACGAAGCTCGCCGGAGTCACCTCCGCGAGATGACGCACCCGCGAATCGGCGGGGTGGATGCGCTCCAGGAGCGCGTCGAAGTCCAGACGGCTCCCGCGTACGATCACGATCTCGCCGTCGAGGACGCAGCGCGGCGGCAGATTCGCCAGAAGCGCGCCGACCAGTTCCGGGAAGTAGCGGGTCAGCGGTTTGCCCGAGCGGCTGACCAGTTCGATCTCGTCCCCGTCGCGGAAGATCAGGGCCCGGAAGCCGTCCCATTTCGCCTCGTACCACATGCCCGGCGGGATGGCGGCCGCGGACTTGGCCAGCATCGGCTCCACCGGCGGCATCACCGGAAGGTCCATGCCCCGATTGTGTGTCCTTCCCCGGCCCGGCGCCCGCCGGGAGGTGGCCTGTGCCCCGCGGGCCTAGCGTGGAATCCATGGCAGAGACGGCGGAGCTCACGGTCGGCGAGCGCACGGTACGGCTGACCAACCCCGGCAAGGTCTATTTTCCGCAGCGGGGATTCACCAAGCTGGACGTCGCGCGCTACTACCTGGCCGTCGGCGAGGGCGTCCTGCGGGCGCTGCGGGACCGGCCGACGATGCTGGAGCGCTACCCGGACGGCGTAGAGGGCGAGTCGTTCTTCCAGAAGCGGGCGCCGAAGAACCTGCCCGAGTGGATTCCGACCGGGCGGATCTCCTTCCCCAGCGGGCGCCACGCGGACGAGATCTGCCCCACCGAGCCCGCGGCCGTGGTCTGGGCGGCGAATCTGGGGTGTCTGACCTTCCACCCGTGGCCGGTACGGCGGCAGGACACCGACCACCCCGACGAGCTGCGGATCGACCTGGACCCGCAGCCGGGGACCGACTACGAGGACGCGGTGTGGGCGGCCGGCCAGCTGCGGCCGGTGCTGGAGGAGCTGGGGCTGCGGGGGTGGCCGAAGACCTCGGGCGGCCGCGGGCTGCATGTGTTCGTGCCCATCGAGCCGGTGTGGACCTTCACCCAGGTGCGCCGGGCCGCGATCGCCATCGCGCGTGAGCTGGAGCGGCGTGCGCCGCGGCGGATCACCACGGCGTGGTGGAAGGAGGAGCGCGGCGAGAAGGTGTTCGTGGACTACAACCAGACGGCCCGCGACCGGACCATCGCCAGCGCCTATTCCGTACGCCCCCGGCCGCACGCCCCGGTCTCGGCGCCGCTGCACTGGGAGGAGGTGCCCGACGCCAGGCCGCGGGACTTCGATCTGGCCACCATGCCGGTGCGGTTCCGGGAACTGGGCGATGTGCACGCCGACATGGACGAGCAGGTCTGCCGGCTGGAGGCCGCCCTGGAGCTGGCGGACCGTGACGAGCGCGACCACGGCCTGGGCGATCTGCCGTATCCGCCCGAGCATCCGAAGATGAAGGGCGAGCCCAAACGGGTGCAGCCCAGCCGAGCCAAGAAGTGAGACCGCAGCCGCGTTCCATGGGCCCGCGGTGCGCACCGCGGGCCCGCCGGCTCACCGTCGAGGGGTGATGAACTGGGCGGCGCCCAGGGTCGAGAACCACGTGCGGATCTGGTTCTGGTCGTCGGTCTTGGCGAGCGAGAGCAGGAGCAGCAGCCGCGCCTTCTGCGGCGTGAGGTCGTCGGCGCCGATGACGCCGTCGGTGTTCTTGTCGTAGACGGCGCCGGAGCCGGTGCGGGTCGTCGATGCGAAGATCACGCCGTTCTTGACCGCGTCCTTGCGCGCCGCGGACATCTGCGGGGAGACGCCGCCCGCGCCGGTCCCGGCGGTCACGACCCCGTCCGCCCCGGCGTCGGCGAACGCCTTGATCGCCTCGCCGCCCGCGTCCTGGTAGCTGTAGGCGATCTCGACCCTGGGCAGCGTCTTGCCCATCTTGTCCAGGTCGAAGGGGGTCTCCCAGGTCTTCTTGCCGCACTGCTGGATACGCGCGGGCGCCCGGTTGAGCCGGATGTTGTCCTGGTCGACGACGCCGAGCTCACCGCTGGCACCGCTGCTGAAGGTGTCCATCCGCAGCGCGTCGGTCTTGCGGACCTCGCGGGCGGCCTGGATCTGGTCGTTGAGCATCAGAACGGTGCCGTAGCAGGTGGTCTTCCCGCTGGCGGCGAGGTGGATGGCGTTGTACAGATTGGCCGGCGCGTCGGTGCCGATCACCGTCCAGGGGCGCATCGAGCCGGTGAGGACCACGGGCTTGTCGCTGCGGACGGTCAGGTCCAGCCAGTACGCGAACTCCTCCATGGTGTCGGTGCCGGTGGTGACCACGACCGCGTCGTTCGTCTTCAGGGCCTGGTCGACCGTGGCGGTCAGCCTGCGGTAGTCGGCGATCGAGTAGCTGCCGGAACCCTTGTTGCCGAACTGCTCGGTGGTGACGTCGGCGACCGTGTCCACCTCCGGCTTGAGGTCGTCGACCATCTTGGAGATCGGCAGCTTGCCCGACTCGTAGTCCTGGAAGGACACCCGGTTCTTGCTGACGCCGGAGATGGTGCCGCCGGTGCCGATGACGGCGACCTTCGGCACAGGCTTCTTGTCGGGCTCCGCTCCGGCGACCGAGGCGGTCGTGCCGAGGGCGAGGGATATGAGGGTGAACAGCACCGTGGAACGGCGGGTGAGCTTACGCATCAGTGGAAGGGTCTCCTCAGCCGGGATGTGATTTGGCCACTGGCCGGATGGAAACTTTCCGCATACATGTTTCCCGGGCGTTCGGTGATCGTGAACACACGATTGCCCTCCGCTCTAAGCGCTGCCCCCTCGTGGCGAACGGTCGCGCAGCCGCGCCAGGAGCAGCGCCACATCGTCGTCCGGCGCCCCGTGCAGGGCGGCCAGCACCTGGTCGCAGGTCTGCTCCAGCGGGCCCTGCTGACGGCCCAGCAGCTCCAGCAGGGTGCGCAGGCCCACGTCGATGGACTGGTGGCGCTTTTCCACCAGACCGTCGGTGAACAGGGCGAGCAGGGTGCCCGGCGACAGCTCGCATTCGACGGAGGCGAACGGTACGCCGCCCACGCCCAGCGGCGCGCCGCTGGGCATCTCGAGGAGTTCGGCCCGCCCGGCGGGGCGCACCAGCACCGGTGGCAGATGGCCGGCGGTGGACAGCAGGCACCGGCCGCTGCGCGGGTCGCAGACCGCGTACAGGCAGGTGGCGATCGAGTCGCCCAGGGTGATGGTGATGTCGTCGAGGTGGCGCAGCAGTACGGCGGGCGACAGCTCGAGCTGGGCGAAGGCCCGGGTGGCGGTGCGCAGCTGGCCCATGATCGCCGCGGCGTGGATGCCCTTGCCCATCACATCGCCGACCACCAGGGCCACCTTGCCGTCCTTGAGCGAGAGCACATCGAACCAGTCGCCGCCGGCCGCGCTGACCGCGGGCAGATACCGGGAGGCGATCTCCAGACCGTCCAGGTCGCGCGGCTGCTGGGACAGCAGGCTGCGCTGCAGGGTGAGCGCCGCGTCGCGCTCCCGGGCGTACAGGCGGGCGTTGTCGATGCACAGCGCGGCGCGGGTGGCCAGTTCACAGGCGAGGGTGAGGTCCTGCTCGTCGAAGGGCCGGGCGTTGATCGTACGGTGCAGGCTGAGGGTGCCGAGCACGCTGCCGCGGGCGATCAGCGGGGCCGCCAGATAGGAGTGGACGCCCTCCTTGCGCAGTACGGCGGCGGACGCCTCGTCGCGCGCGATGCGCCGCAGATCCCCCTCGGTCACCTGGGGCAGGAAGATCGGCTGGGCGTCGCGGACACAGCGCGTGATCATACGGCTCGGGTCGTACCGGGCGATCTCGCCGACCGGGTCCGCCGCGTGCACGGCGTCGGTCGGGTAGCCCGCCGCCACGGCCAGCGCCCGGAAGCGGGCCCAGCCGTCGGCGCCCACCCGGGCCATGGGCTCGCGGCGCACCACGGCGTCCAGCACATCCACGGCGGCGAGGTCGGCCAGCCGGGGCACGGTCACATCGGCCAGCTCCTGGGCGGTCTGCCGCAGGTCCAAGGTGGTGCCGATGCGCACTCCGGCCGCGGCGATCAGGGCCAGCCGCTCGCGCGCCTCGGCGACCTCGCTGGCCTCCCGGTGGCGCCGGGACACATCGAACACCGAGACCGCGATGCCCAGGACCCGCCCGCTGGTGTCCTCCAGCCGGTAGTACGACTCCGACCAGGCGTGCTCGTGGTCCGGGTCGGCCGGGGTACGGCCGACGGTCTCCTGGTCGAGCAGCGGCTGCCCGGTCTCCAGGACGTGCAGCATCGCGCCCTCGATCGCCGAGGCGTCAAGACCCGGCAGCACGTCCGTCAGGCTCCGGCCCCGCAGGTCGCGCTCGGACAGACCGTTCATCTCCAGCAGGGCCGGGTTGGCCAGGATCCACCGCAGGTCCGTGTCGAATACGGCGAGGCCCACGGGCGACTGCTCGACCAGGAAGCCGGAGACGGCCAGGTCGGTCTCCAGCTGCCGTACGGTGCCCTCGTCGGCCGCGAGCCCGAGGGCGTAGACGTCGCCTCGGGAGTCGCGCAGGCCCATGGTGCGGTACTCCACCCGCAGGGCGGTGCCGTCCTTGTGCCGGACCGGAAAGACCCCCGCCCGCTTCTCACCCGCCTGCGCCCGCACGAACATCTCCACCGCGGACGGCCGGTTCTCGCGGTCGACCAGCAGCCGGGCGGCGTTGCGGCCCAGGGCCTCGGAGGCGCGGTAGCCGAACAGTTGCTCGGCCTCCGGGCTCCACAGGGCGATACGGCCGTCGCTGTCCAGCACCACGGCGGAGACCCGCAGCAGATCGAGCAGGCCTCCCGGGGCGGCGAGATCGTTCAGCTCCGCCTCGCCGTCCCCTCGCGGGCGGTCTCGCGCGTTCGGCGGGCGGTCTTGCGAAGTCATCCGGGTACCTCATTCCCCGCTGCCCGTACGCAGGGGCGGGCCGACGCGGCACCAGCGATCGGCCGGGCGGGCGTGCCCTTCTTCTGTCATACATCTCCAGGCCCGGCCGCGCACACCCAGGTCACACCGCGGGCCGGGCTCCCAGGGCGCGCAGCACGGTGCCGGCGGTGCGCTCCAGATAGCCGGCGTCGGGGCGCACCCCGCGGATGGAAACATGCCAGTAGACCAGCGCCCCGAGCAGATCGAGCGCCAGTTCGCGGTCCGTGTCCGGGGGCAGCTCGCCGCGCCGTACCGCCCGGTCGAGCACGTCGGTCACGCGCGAGCGGCGCGGTTCACCGATGGACCTGGCCAGCGCCTGGGCCAGATCAGGGTCGCGGTTCGCCTCGGCGATGAGGTCCGGGAAGATCCGCGAGAACCGCGGATGGGTGAGCCAGTCGGCCACCGCGCCGAGCATGGCCAGCACATCGCCGTGCAGCGAGCCGGTGTCGGGCGCCTCGGCGAGTTCGACGCTCAGCTCGGAGGTGACCGCGATGATCATGTGCTGTTTGGAGGGCCAGCGGCGGTACAGAGCACTCTTGCCGACCCCCGCCCGTTTGGCCACCGCCTCCATCGAGAGCCGTCCGTAGCCGTGTTCGGCGAGCTCGTCGAGCACGGCCTCGGCGATGGCCGCGGTCTTGTCGGCGCGCAGGGCTGCGGCGCCGCTCGGGGCGCGTCGGGTGGGCTCAGGCATGCGCCGACGGTAGCAGATGGACGGGACGGTACCGTCCCGTTTATGCTCGATCCGAAGGACGGGACGGTACCGTCCCGT
>NZ_MUNE01000251.1 GCF_002154605.1 Streptomyces milbemycinicus
GGGCGTGGGGGGAACACCACTCACGGGGGGAAGCCTCCTTGCTCCATGATTGCGGTCTGCGTGCAAGTCAACCCAGTGCACTTCGATCAGTCAATCGACTGATTTAAATTTAGCCACGGTGTCTGCGCGGTGTCTGCCGCGGCGTCCGCCACGGCGACGGCGACAGGACGGGCGCGGATCAGGAAGACGCGCGTACCACAAGGCGCGGCACGATCACCGTCTCGCGCGCCTGGGCGCCGGTCATCAGTGCGGCGACCTGCTGCACCGCCGCCCGGCCGAGGAGTTCCTTGTCGACCAGCAGGGTGGTCAGCGGTGGGTCCACCAGCCGGCTGAGGGTCAGCCCGTCACAGCCGACGAACGCGCAGTCCTCCGGCACGCTCACCCCGCGGTCGCGGGCGCGACGCATGGCGCCGATGGCGATCAGGTCGTTGTACGCGAGCACGGCCGTCGCCCCGAAACCGGTGTCCAGTACGTCGTCCATGGCCGCCGCGCCACCGTCGAGGGAATTGGCGGCCGGGAACACCCACCCCCCGTCGGCGGGCAGCCCGCATTCCGTGGCGGCCCGGAGGAACAGCGAGTGCCGGGTGCCACGGTCCCCGGCGTCCGGGCGCCCGCGGTCGTCGAGCATCGCGATCCGGCGGTGGCCACGCTCGACGAGATGGCCGACCGCCTGGCGCATCCCGGTGGCGAAGTCGATCCGTCCCCCGCTCACCGCCGGCGGCCGGTGCTCGTTGTCGAGCAGCACGAAGGGCATACCCGAGCGTTGGATGAGCTCGATGTCGGCGGGGTCGAGCAGAAAGGCGACACAGGCGTCCACATGGTCCACCACGGTCGCAGCCACCGCGCTCTCGCGTTCCAGAGCGGACCCGGTGCTGTAGATGGCGACCTGCCAGCCGCGCTCGTCGGCCGCCGACAGCACGCCGGAGACCACCTCGGGGAAGAAGGGGTTGAGCACATCCGCGATGACGAGGCCCAGCGTGGTGAGCCCCGGGCCGACCATGCCGCGGGCGAACCGGCTCGGGCGGTAGCCCATGGCCTGGGCCACCTCCAGCACCCGCTGGCGCGTGGTGGGGTCGATCTCCGGTTTGTCGTTGACCGCGCGGGAGACGGTCTACCGGGACACCCCGGCCGAACGCGCCACGTCGTCGATGGTGATACGGCGCGACCTGGCGTTCGGGGGCACGGCCCCACCCCTCTCTCCCTCTCCCCACCCCGCGGACGTGGCGCACGAGAGCGCTCACGGATGCGCTCCCGCCACGATCATCGCTGCGGCGACGACGGGCGTCAACGGATCGCATCCGCGTAACATCCCGCCGTTTCACGCATATTGACACAGCGGGCGAGTGGGCCGGACAGTGCTCCATGAACGCTCACGGGAACGTTCACGGAGGACAGGACATGCCCACGCTGAGGATCCCGCTCCGCCCCCTACGCATCCGAGCAGCCCGAGCAGCCCGAGCCGCGCGCAGTTGGTGGCGCACCCTGTGCGCGGCACTCGTACTCGCCCTGGCCGTCGGCCTTCTCACCGCCCCCGCGGCCGACGCCGAGGTCCAGCATCCGCGGCAGGAGTGGCTGCGCGCGTCCACCGCCGGCCTCTTCCTGCACTGGGGCATGTTCACCCACCCCCGCCACCTCGACTGCGCCGAATGGGAGCGCGATGTCACCGAGGGCGGCTGGAGCGCCGACTACTGGGTGGACGAGGCACGCAAGCTCGGCGCCTCGTACATCGTGCTCGCGACCTTCCACAGCAGGCTGGGCTACGCCCGCCCCTGGCCCTCGAAGATCCCCGGCAGCTGTGCCACCGAGCGCGATCTGCTCGGCGAACTGGTCGCCGCCGGCAAGGCCAAGGGCGTAAACATCATCCTCTACATGACCGACGACCCGCAGTGGCACAACGAGTCAGGCACCGAGACGCTGGACTCGGCCGCCTACTCCGCGTACAAGGGCCGGCAGGTCGACCTGACCACCCGCCGCGGCTTCGGCATGTTCAGCTACGACCTGTTCTCCGAGGTCATGGATAACTACCCGGATCTATCGGGCTTCTGGATCGACAACGACAACGAGTACTGGGAGGAAAAGGGCCTCTACGAGCAGATCCGCGAGCGCCGCCCTGACTGGCTGCTGAGCAACAACAACGAGGACACGCCGATCATGGACACGGTCAGCAACGAGCAGAAGACCGGCATGACCCCGGCGTACGACTACCCCGCCGCCGTGACCGTCCCCATGCCACGGCTGACCGAGGCCGACTACAAGCTGCCGACCACCGGCGACTGGTGGTACGACGGCGGCGACCACCAGGTCGACGCCCGGCTCAGCACCGGCCGTTACATCACCAACGCCGGGTCCTCCATCAAATCGCTCATGGCCGAAACACCGATGGTGAACGGAAAACTGCCGCCACAGCAGGAGGAGTTCAACGACTTCATGGGCCGGTGGGTCGAGCCCATCCGGGAGTCGGTGTACGGAGTCGAGGGCGGCGGCTATATGTACGGCGGTATGCAGCCCGGCTTCTGGAACGACGGTGCCCACGGCGTGGTCACCGTGGGCCGGGGCGAGGACGGCGACCGCACCCAGTACGTACACGTGGTCACGCGGCCGCGGACCGACCTGCTGCGGCTGCGCGACAACGGGTACACCGTGCGCCGCGTCACCGACCTGCGCACCGGCGAGGCGATGCGCTTCAGCCAGTCCGGTGGCCACCTGTCCATCCTCGGCATCCGCGACTGGGATCCGTACGACACGGTGTTCAAGGTCGAAACCGACGGCCGTCAGCCCTACTACAAGCAGTCCGGCGTCGACGCCACCGCCTCGTCCGCGGGCGCCGGACACCCGGCGGGCGACCTCGCCGACGGAAACCACGAGACCTACTGGGACAGTGACGGCGAGCTGCCCGTCTCCGTCACGCTCGACCTCGGCGCGCGCAAACACGCCACGGCGCTGGCGGTGAACCAGCGCGAATGGTCCCCGACGCACGCACGGTCGTCCTTCGGCCGCCCCGAGGACTCCGCGCGCATCAAGGACTACCGCATCTACGCCAGTGGCGACGGCAAGCGCTGGACGCAGGTGCGCGCGGGCGCGCTGCGCAGCGCCCGCGGGATGCAGACCATCGACATCGGTGACCACGACGCCCGCTATCTCAAGCTGGAGGTGCGCAGCCTGTGGGGCGGCCCGCAGGCGCCGGAGTTCTTCAACCAGCTGCGCATCGACGAGATCCAGGTGGCGTACGGCCGCCCGAAGCCCACCCGCACCCCGCTGCCGCTGGAGGCCGAGGCGCGGGAGAACCGGCTGACGGGCGCGGCCCGCTCCGTCGAGTGCGGCGCCTGCTCAGGCGCGCGGCGCGTCGTCGGCCTCGGTGGGGGCCTGAGCAACTCCGTGACGTACCGCGATGTCCGGGCCCCCGAGGACGGCGACTACCGGCTCCAGCTGGACCACACGGCGGCTGCCACCTCCTCCCTGTCCGTGAGCGTCAACGGCGCGGCGCCGGTCGAGGTGCCCGTCGTCGCGAACAACCCCGACAGGGCAGGAGGGGCGCCGGAGAGCACGGCGGTGTCCGTGCCGCTGAAGGCCGGCGCCAACACCGTACGGATCTTCTCCACGGCCGCCCGCGGTCCCGGCCTCGACCGGATCGCGGTCGCGCCCCTGCCCCCGGCCTCGTACACGCCCAAGACCACGCTCACCGTCCGGCCGCACGGTCTGCAGTGGGTCGGCCCCGGCCGGCGGTCGATCACCGTCACGGCGTCGCTCCGGCTCGACGACGACGAACAGCTCGACGGCGTCAGCCTCGCCCCGCGGCTGCCGGCCGGCTGGACCGCGGACGGCGGCCCGGTCACGGCCCGCTCGCTACGGCTCGGCCAGACGCTGACGGGCAGCTGGACCCTCACCTCGCCACCCGGTCAGGACGCGGGCTCGCCCGACATCCCCGTCACGGCGGACTTCACACTGCTCGGCCGGCAGAAGTCCGTCTCGGACCCCGTCCGGGTGCGGCCGCTGCCCGACGGCCGGATCTGGGCGCGCGAGGCGGAGGACTCGGCCAACCAGCTCGGCAGTACGGGCATCACGAGCTGTGGACCCTGCTCCGGGGCCGAGAAGGTGCGCAACATCGGCGGCAGCGAGCGGGCTGCCGTGACCTTCCCCGACGTCGTCGTCCCCGACGGCGGGCAGCGCACGCTCTACCTCGACTACACGGTCAACGGCACCCGCTCGTTCCATATCAGCGTCAACGGCGGCCCGCCGACCGTGGTGACGGTGACCGACACCGGGAACACCACCCCGCGTACGGCCTCCGTCCCCGTCACCCTGAAACCCGGCGCCAACACGATCAAGATCTCCAACGCCACCGAGTCCGCCCCGGACCTCGACCGGATCTCCCTCGGCTAGGAGTCAGGCCATGCACCCGAGACCTTCCCGCCGCTCCGCGCTGCGCACCGGCGGTCTGCTGGCGGCAGGCGCGCTGCTTCCCCTCCTGCCCACGGGTCACGCATACGCGGCTGCCGCCCCGTACACCGGGGCGTGGAGCCCGGTGCCGAAGATCCTGGCCCGGATCAGGCCGCCCGCCTTCCCCCGCCGGACCTTCACCATCACCGACTACGGCGCGGTCGGCGACGGGCAGACGATGAACACCGAGGCGTTCCGGGCCGCCATCGCCGACTGCCACCGCGCCGGCGGCGGCCACGTCCTCGTCCCCGAAGGGCGCTTCCTCACCGGCGCGATCCATCTGCGCAGCGGCGTGGACCTGCACGTCACCGAGGGCGCCACCATCGCCTTCAGCCCCGATCCGCGCGACTTCCTGCCGGTGGTGTTCACCCGCTGGGAGGGCACCGAATGCTACAACTACTCGCCCTTCATCTACGCCTACGGTGAGCGCAACGTCGCGGTCACCGGTCCCGGCACACTCGACGGGCAGGCGCGGCTCGGGCCGTGGGAGAGCTGGTACCGCACCAGCGGACCGCAGGGGCCCGACCAGAGCCTGCTGCGCCGGATGGGATCCGCGGGCGTGCCGGTGGCCGAGCGTGTCTTCGGCGACGGCCACTATCTGCGGCCGAAGATGGTGCAGTTCTACCGCTGTCGCAATGTCCTGGTCAGCGGCCTGACCATCGTCGACCCGCCGATGTGGACCGTGCACCCCGTGCTGTCGACCAACGTCACCGTGCGCGACATCACGGTGGACAGCACGCTCTACAACACCGACGGATGCGACCCGGAGTGCTGCTCCGACGTGCTCATCACCGGCTGTCGTTTCAACACCAACGACGACTGCGTCGCCGTCAAGTCCGGCCGCGACGAGGACGGCCACCGCGTCGGCGTGCCGAGCCGGAACATCGTCGTACGCGACTGCCGGTTCTCCGGCCGCTGGGGCGGGATGACGGTCGGCAGCGAGATGTCCGGCGGGGTGCGCGATATCTTCGCCGAGAACTGCGAGATCAACTCACCGGACTTTCCCGGCCGCTACCCCGTCAAGCACGCGCTGTACGTCAAGGCGAGCAAGAAACGCGGTGGCTGTATCGACGGTGTGCACATCCGGAACTTCACCGGGCAGAACGTCGAGCGCGAGGCGGTGTTCGTGAACATGAACTACAACGGTGGCGAGGGCGGGACACTGCCGGTGTCCGTACGGAACATCCACATGGACCGGATGGAGATCGACGGCGCCCGCGCCGTACTGCAACTGGTCGGCCTGGAGACCGACCATCTGCGGGGCGTCAGCCTCTCCCGCTCCACGTTCACCGGCATCCTCAACCCCGACAGCATCGCCTACACCGACGAACTGACCTTCCGACGGGTCTACGTCAACGGTCAGGAGGTGCCGTACCCCTGATTGACGCCTGCCCGACCAGAAGATGGGGCGGATCGATCCCCGTGGTCGAGTAGCCGCCACGCGGTGAGGGCGAGCCTGGCCCGTGTCAGTCCGGTGGGCTCGGTGAGTTCGATGTCCAGGGTCTTTCCGAGCTGTTCGATGCGGCGGGCGACGCTGCTGTGGTGCAGGTGGAGAAGGTCAGCGGCGCGGCGCAGGGAGCCGGTGACGCAGTAGGCGTCCAGAGTCTCCAGATCTTCTGGGCTGCCGGCGATTCGGGCGATCCCTGCCACGTCGGCGTTGTTGCGCAAGGCGTCCTGAGGTATCTCGGCCAGGAGCGCCACTGCGCCCAAGTCGGTGTAGCGGATGACAGGTTCGCGCGGGTTGGTGAAGCGCAGGGCGGTGCGGGCTTCCTGCCAGGACTGGTCGGGGCTGTCGGCGGCGCCGATGCCCGCGCGTACGCCTGCCGGAAACCGCGCCCGGTCCACGGTGGTGGCCAGGATGACGCCGACGTCGGCAAGTGGTGCCGCCTTCACCGGGCGGGCTGGGCAGATCAGGCCGCCGATCTGGTCGAGCGGGAGCTGCGCCCGTACGGCGACGACGCGGACCGGCAGGTCGGCGGCGAAGCCCAGGAGGCGTAGCGCCCGTGCTCTGGCCGCCTCGTCGCTGTCGGAGCTGATCACCAGTTCGACGAGGGCGGGGTCGGCCATGGTGGTGCGGGCCGGGCCGTACCGCTCGACGGCCGCGGCGGTGGCGATGGCGAGCCGGTCCAGCAGCACTTCGTCGAGCGGGTCGGGCGGGCCCGGGCGTTCCAGCCACACCGTGCCGATCTCCTCCTCGTCGAGTGTGATCGGCGCCGTGGTGGACGCGGGTGACGGCGGGTTGGACGCTTCCGTGCCCTCGGGTGAGACGCGGATCGCCCGCCCCGTGCCGTGGAGCCGCATCCCGGCCACACACTCGGCCAGGCCCGCCGAGGCCCGGGCGAGCGCCGGGAGATCCACCCGTCGGCGCATCAGCGTGTCGTAGAACGCGACGATGCGGATCGCGCCGTCGACATACGAATCCAGTCCCGAGAGCCGTACGGCCAATGCCTCCATGGCAAGACGGTAGCGCCGATCGGTGCGTGATCGGGGCAGGATGCGCGACGGATGGCGGCTGATCTCGAGCGCGCCGACGGTGAGGATGGCCGACATGGATCCCGAACTCGAAGCATTCATTCCCCTTCTCCCGCACATCGACATGAACGACCCGGTCACCGCACGTAAGAACTTCGCCGAGCGTGCTGCCGCGCGGCCCGCGCCGGACACCGCGAACATGGAGGTCGAGGACCGCACGGTGTCCGCCGATCCGGATGTGGCAGTGCGGGTCTACCGCCCGCACCAGGCCCAAGGCGCCATCGTCTGGCTGCACGGCGGCGGACTTGTCATGGGTGACCTGGACACCGAGCACCATTGGGCCGCCCATATCGCCGACGGTTCCGGCGCGGTGGTGATCTCGGTGGATTACCGCCGGACCCCCGAGCATCGGTTCCCGGCCGCCCTGGACGACGCCTACGCCGTGCTGGCCTGGACGGCCGAGCACGCAGCCGAACTCGGTATCGGCCCGGAGCGGATCGCGGTCGGAGGGCACAGTGCCGGCGCGGGGCTTGCGGCCGCGGTGGCGTTGCGGGCGCGTGACCAGCAGGGGCCGCCGATCTGCTTCCAATTGCTCAACGAGCCCGGGCTCGACGACCGGCAGGAGACGTGGTCGCAGCGGCACTTCACCGATACGCCCTGGCAGGACCGCGACAAACTCGCCGCGGTGTGGCGGCACTACCTGGGCTCCCAGCCCGCCACCCCGTACGCCGCCCCGGCCCGGGCCACCGACCTGTCGGGCCTGCCACCGGCCTACATCGCCACCGCGGAGTTCGACCCGCTTCGCGACGAAGACATCGACTACGCGCTGCGCCTGCTGCAGGCCGGCGTGTCGGTCGAGCTGCACCAGTGGCCCGGCACCTTCCACGGGTCACTGGCGATCCAGTCCGCCGAGGTGTCTCAGCGGCAGATCGCCACGCTCGTCGCCGCCCTGCGCCGTGCCCTGGCCGAGTGAGGTCATGGGGCGATGACCACCACCGACCTTGCCCAGGCGAGGGAGCAGTCCGCGCCATCACCGGATGCCGATTCCGGGGCGGGACAAAGCGTGACACAGCTGCTGCGCCCTTACCTCCGGAGTTTCGCCGCCGTTGTCATCCTCCAGGTCATCGGCGCTGTCGCGGGTCTGGCACCGCTGCTGGCGGTCGTCGAACTGGGGCGCGTTCTGTTGCCGCCCGGCCCGGTCGATCACGGTCATGTCCGGATCGTCGTGATCGCGGGCGCGGTCGGCTTGTTCGTGCGACTGCTGTTCACGGCCGCGTCGTCGGCAATCGGGCATGTTCTCGACGGCCAGGTGCAACTGTCGTTTCGACGAGCTCTGGCCGCGCGGCTGGGGCGCGTGCCGATCGGCTGGTTCTCCCGGCGCCGGACCGGCGAGCTGGCAAAGGTGGTGGGGGAGGACGTCAGTGCCGTGCACCCGTTCATCGCCCACACCCCCGGCGAGCTCGTCTCCGCCTTCGTGGTACCGCTGGTGTCGCTGATCTACTTGTTCACCATCGACTGGCGGCTCACGCTGATCACGCTGATACCGGTGGTGCTCGCAGTGGCGCTGGTCCCGTTGATGATGACCCCGACCCGGCTGCGTGAACAGGAGGAGTTCGACGGGTCCTTGGGGCGGATTTCGAGTTCGGTCGTCGAGTTCGTGCAGGGTATCTCGGTGGTCAAGGTGTTCGGCGGATCCGGGCGCGCCCACCGTAAATTCCGCACGGCCGCAGACGATTTCGTCGGCGTCTTCTACCGGTGGGTGCGCGGTGTCTCCGGAATCGCCGCGGGGATGCAACTGGTGCTGTCGCCGCCGTTCGTGCTGCTGGTCGTGCTGATCGGCGGTGCGGCTCTGATCACGACCGGTGGCATGGCCCCGGCCGATCTGCTGCCCTTCCTGCTGCTCGGACTGGGCCTGACCGCTCCGGTGGCGGCCCTCGGCCACGGTTTCGACGATATGCAGGCCGCCCGGCGTGCGGTCGGCCGGATCCGGGACGTGCTCGAGGTGCAGTCGCTACCGGAGCCGGCGCACCCGGTCGCACCACAGGGTCACCGGGTGGAACTGCGTGACGTTCGATTCGGTTACGAAACCGATCATGAGGTGCTGCGCGGGATCGACCTGGTGCTCGAGCCGGGGACGGTCACCGCGATCGTCGGGCCGTCGGGAAGCGGAAAGTCCACGCTGGTTCAGCTGTTGCCGCGGTTCTTCGACCCGACCCACGGTTCGGTCGTCCTGGGCGGTGTCGATCTGCGCGAACTCGGCAGCCGGGAGCTCTACCGGATGGTCTCCTTCGTCTTCCAGGACGTTCGCCTGCTCCGCGCGTCGGTCGCGGACAATATCGCGCTGGCAGTACCGCATGCCGACCTCGATGACGTGGTTCGCGTCGCCCGGCTGGCGAATATTCATGATCGAATTCTCGAGCTGCCACGCGGATACGAGTCGGTGATCGGTGAGGATGCCGGACTGTCGGGCGGCGAGGCACAGCGGATCTCGATCGCACGCGCACTGCTCGCCGACGCGCCCGTTCTGGTGCTCGACGAGGCGACCGCCTTCGCGGACCCGCAGACCGAACAGGCGGTGCGCAGGGCCCTGGCGACGCTGGAGGGCGAGCGGACCATTGTGGTCATCGCCCATCGCTTGGAGACGGTCGCCGACGCCGACACCGTCGTCATGCTGGCGAGCGGGTCGATCGTCGAGCGCGGCAGGCCCGCCGAACTGCTGGCACAGAACGGAAAGTTCGCCGCGTTCTGGCAATCCCACCGATCGGCGGTCGCCGACGAGACCGAAACCCACGGTGGCGTGCTGCAAGGAGACGAGCCCCGATGATTCGAATGCTGCTGCGTGTGCTGGGCCGCGAGTACGCCCAGCCGATGCGTCGCACCGTGGCCCTGATGACGACGACCGCGATAGCCGAGGGTCTGTCCTACGCACTGCTGGTTCCCGTGCTGCGGGCACTGCTCGGGGACACGCCCGGAGATGCCTGGCCCTGGCTGATCGCGTTCGGGACCGCGGTCGCGGTCTACACGGCGCTGCGCTATATCAGTGATCTGTCCGGTTTCCGCGTCGGGTCCGCGCTGTTGCGTGGTATGTACCACCGTCTCGGCGATCATCTGGCCCGATTGCCCATCGGCTGGTACAGCGCAGGCCGCCTCGGGGAAGTGTCCGTCCTGGCCGGCCGAGGCGTCCTGCAGGCGATGGCCGTGATCGCGCATCTGCTGGCACCGTTCATCTCCGCCTGTGTGACTCCCCTGACGATCGTTGTCGTGATGCTTGCCTTCCAATGGCAAATGGGGCTGGCGGCGTTGGTTGCCGCACCGATCGTGGCGGCGATCCAGATCTGGACGGGACGCTCGATGGCCGCAGCCGATGCGGAGCGCTCCGAACGCGACCAAGAGGCCACCGGGCGGGTCATCGAATACCTCCAGGCCCAGCCGGTGCTGCGAGCCGGCGGCCGGACCGCCGAACGCTTCCGGTTGCTCGACGACTCGCTGCAGGAAGTCCAGCGCGCGTCCCGCCGTTCCACGCTGGCGTCACTGCCTGGTGCATTGGGTTTGACGCTCGCGGTGCAGGCGATGTTCACCGTGTTGTTGGTCCTGGGCGCCTACCTCGCGCTCGGCGGGAATATCGGTGCCGCAGAGATTTTGACGATCCTGGTGCTGGCCGCCCGCTGCGCGGATCCGCTGCTGTCGCTGTCGGATATCGGCGGCAAACTCCGCGGCGCGCGTTCCGTGCTGGCGAGACTCGACACGGTATTGCGCACCGAGCCGCTACCGGAAGCTTCCGAACCGATCCAGCCGGTACGCCATGACCTGGAGTTCGAGTCCGTCGCATTCCAGCATGGCGGCCGCACGGTGATCGACAACGTGTCGTTGTCCGTGCCGGAGGGACAGCGGCTCGCCGTTGTCGGACCGTCGGGTGCGGGCAAGAGCACATTGCTGCAGTTGCTCGCGCGCTTCTACGACGTGGACGCGGGCGCGGTGCACGTGGGGGGTGTGGACGTGCGCGCGATCAACACTGAGGTGTTGATGGCGCAGATCGCCATTGTCTTCCAGGATGTCTATCTCTTCGACGGCACGATCGAGGAGAACGTGCGTCTGGGCCGTCCCGACGCCGACGAAGCCGAGGTACGGGCGGCGGCGACCGCGGCGCGGTTGGACGACGTGATCGAGCGACTGCCCGGCGGATGGGCGACGAATGTCGGCGAGGGCGGGGCACTGCTGTCGGGTGGTGAGCGCCAGCGTGTCGCGATCGCGCGAGCGCTGCTGAAGAATGCGCCCATCGTGCTGCTGGACGAGGTGACCTCCGCACTGGACCCGGTGAACGAGGCGGCCGTCCACGAGGGCATCGAGCGCCTGATGGCAGGCCGGACTGTGGTGATGGTGGCGCACCGGATGCGGACCGTCCGGCGCGCCGATCGCGTCGTCTTTCTGGACGGCGGCCGGATCGTGGAGGAAGGCAGCCACGACGAGCTGCTGCGCCGCGGTGGACGCTACGCCGACTTCTGGAATATTTCCCTGACACCGGCAGCGAGTGAATGAGTCGGCGCCTCAGCTGCTCGGTTGCGTGCCGCTGGTGTGACGGCCGAAGGAGCGGCGGTAGGCGGCCGGCGTGGTGTGCACCATGGCGTGGAAGCGTCTGCGGAGGTTGGCTGCTGAGGACAGGCCGACCCTGGTGGCGATCGTCTCCACGGGGAGGTCCGTCTCCTCCAGGAGGGCGCGAGCCGTCATGACACGCTGCTGGAGCACCCACCGGCCGGGGCTGGTGCCGAGCTGGTCGGCGAATCTCCGGGCAAGGGTTCGCGGTGAGATGTTGGCCTGTGCGGCGAGGTCGCTGGTGGTGAAGGGCTCGTGCAGCCGCTCGGTGGCCCAGTCGAGGATGGGGGCCAGGGACTCGGGCGGGCGGTCGGCGCGGGGTGGAGCGGCATACTGCAGCTGCCCGCCCTCGCGATGCGGCGGCATGACCATGTGCCGGGCGATCTGCGCGGCGTGGGCCGCGCCGTGGTCGGTTCGGGCCAGGTGCAGGCACAGGTCGATGCCGGCGGCAGTGCCCGCGCTGGTGGCGATGTCGCCCAGGTCGATGTAGAGGGTGTCGGGCTCGACCTGGATGTCGGGGAAGCGGGCGGCGAGTTCGGCGACCATCCGCCAGTGGGTTGTCGCCCTGCGGTGGTCCAGCAGTCCCGCCTGGGCGAGGAGGAAGGCGCCGGAGCAGATCGCGGCGATGCGGGCGCCGCGCCGGTGGGCCTGCCGCACCGCGTCGATCACCGCGGGCGGGGCGGGCTGTTCGCCGTGCTGCCAGCCGGGGATCACCACCGTGTCCGCGGTCCCGAGGTCCGGCAGTCCGCGGCTCACCGCCATGTCGTAGCCGGCCAGGGTCGGTACGGCGCCCGGGTGCTCTGTGCACACGGCGAACTCGTAGCGAGTGGGTAGACCTGGTCGGCTCATGCCGAAGACCTCGGCGGCGCACGCCAGCTCGAACGTGGACTGCGGCGGCAGGACCAGGGCGACCACCCGGTGAACACTCATGGCAGAAAAGTATCCGCCGGCGTCATTCCTGACACTGGGCCGAGGCAGGATCGTCCGCGACGATTGGCTCATGCCGAAAGAGTCCAGTGATGTTCAGATCCTGCACGTTGACGAGGTCGAACCGGTGGAGGTCGTTCCCGGGATCGTTCGGCGGCGCCTGCCGGCCACGGAGTGGGCGCGCGGGTGGATGTACGACTTCGCTCCGGGGACGGAGTGGCCCGAGGTGGATGTGCACGAGGGCGAGGAACGCTATTACGTGGTGTCGGGGGAATTCATCGACCGAGGGCAGCGCCTCGGGCCGGGCAGTTATGTGGTGTTCGCGCCCGGCAGCACGCACCGCCCGCGTACGGAGACCGGCGCACGCATGATCGGAATCAGCATCCTCCCCCGCTAGCCGGCTCGCCGTCGCGCGCCGACCGCAGGGTGCCGGCAGTGCTGGATCTTGGCGCGCCACCCTGGTGGGGCTGATCGCCGGTATCGCCGCGGCTTTCGCCGTGGTCGGCGGATCCCTCGTGCGTGGCGGGTGTCCACCGGATGCGCGTACCGCACAGGGACACCACGGCCGCCGAAGCGGCCACGACACCCAGGCCCCACACCAGACTGCTGGAGTTCGCCACGAAGCCGATGACCGGGGGACCGGCCAGCAGGCCCGTCGTGCCCATGGCGGCGACCAGGGCCAGAGCGTCCGGGCCCTGCTTGGCCGCCGCGACATAGACGCAAGGGGTCACGGCCGCGATGCCGAGGCCGACGCAGGAGAACCCGATCAGGGCCGGAATCACACCGCCACTCAGCAGGGCGAGGGCCAGCCCCGTCCCGGCCAGGGCGCTGCCGAGGACGACGACCCGCCCGTCGCCCCAGCGCTCGCGCCAGCCGTCGGCGAACAGCCGGGCCAGCACCATCATGCCCGAGACGACGGCGATCCCCAGGGGCGCCAGCTGTGCCGACGCCTTGACGACATCCGTCATATAGAGGGCCGACCAGTCGTTGATGGCGCCCTCGGTGACGGTGCCGAAGACCATGGCGCAGCACATCCACAGCGTCATACGGGTCGGCAGGGACCATCCGCTGCGGCTCTTCGTCTCGTCCCGCTTCTCCTCGGCGGCCTCGTCCTCCGTCAGCAGCCCGGTCCGGGCGTACGCGAACAGGAGCAGTAGGACGACGGCGGCCATGCCGAAGTGCACGGCGACCGTCGAGGTCACCGCGTTGACGCCGGAGGCCAGGAGGGCGGCGAGCAGCGAGCCGCCGCTGAACGTCGCGTGCAGTTTGGCCATGGCGTTGCGCTTGTGCCGGACTTCGAGTGCGGCGCCCTGTGCGTTCATGGCGACGTTCAGACAGCCCACGAGCACTCCGTCGCAGCACACGACGGCCAGGGCGACGGGGTAGTTCGGCGCCACGGCCAGGGCGATGAGTACCAGCGTCAGGCCCAGGGCCGACAGGAGTGCGAGGCGCTGTGAGCCCAGCCGCCTCATCAGCACCGACACAAGAGGGAACGACACACTCGCGCCGACCCCCGCGGCCATCAGGAGAAAGCCCACCTCCGCGGCCGTCAGGCCGAGATCGGCCTTGAGGGCGGGGATGCGCGAGGCCCAGGTGGCGTACTGGAAACCGAGGGAGCAGAACAGCGCGGCGATCGCCAGTTGGCTCCGGTAGAAGGGATCTCGGACCCGCGGTATATGGATCAAGCCTGCTCCTCCTGCGATGACGTGCCATGAGCGGACACGCCGGACGGCACCGCCCTCGACATGTAGATGACGTCCGGGCCGTAGCCGTCCGGGGGGACGACCTCCTGGTGGGCGGTGAAGCCACGCGCCGACCAGTACGTCGCGCTGCCCCCGACGGCCACCAGCGAGATCTGCTCGTACCCATGTGCCCTGGCCGATGCGGTGAGGTGGCGCAGCAGGCGCCGTCCCAGCCCTTTGCGCCGGAAGTTCTCCGCGATGACCAGGTCGTGCAGATGCAGATTGGTGGACGGGTACGCGGTCTCCTCAGGCCGTTCCAGGTCCGGGTACCGGTACATCGGATAGGGCAGCGCCAGTGCATAGCCCACGAGCCGGGGGCCCACCTCCAGCGCGCGGCAGGTGGCCGGCGACACCCGCGCGCGGGATTCGAGCGCCACCCGTCCCTCGGACAGGCCGAGGCCGGTGTAGGCGTGGGACTCCAGCGCCGCGATGCCGTCCCAGTCGTCGTCCGAGATGTGGCGGATGCGCACCTCGTCGTTCATCCGCCACCCGTCTTCCCGGACCCGCCCGTGGCGCCGCCGTCGATGCAGGTGTAGGGGAGCGGGCCGAAGCCGTTGAAGCCCTGGGTCGTATAGCTGATCGCGTACGCCCCGCAGGACAGCACCCAGACCGGGTCGCCCGACGCCAGCGCCTCGGGCACCTGGACCAGGCCGTCCTCGTGGGAGTAGGCGTCGTCGCTGTCGCAGGTGGGTCCGGCCACGACGGCGGGCACATGGCGGGTGCCGGGGCCGCCGTGGGTGGGGAAGACGAGCGGGTACTGCAACTCGTCCATCTCGTACAGGCCGTTGAACTTTCCGCAGCTCAGATACAGCCAGTACTGGCGCCGCCCGTCGGGTCCCTGCCGCGCGGACAGCCGGGACACATGGGCCCGGATGGCCCCTTGTCCGGCGACGAGATAGCGGCCCGGCTCCACGACGAAGCCGAGGTGGTGGCCGCCGATGGTGCGCAGGTGGGCCATTCCCTCCCGGATGACGGCGAACAACTTGTCGATCGGGGGATCGAGCGGTCTGCCGTGTTTGTCGAGATACCCCGGGACAGGGAGGCCGCCGCCGAGGTTGATGTGGTCCAGGGCGATCCCGCGGCGGTCCAGGGCGGCCAGGACGTCCGCGAGGCGTTCGAAGGCGTCGCGCCAGGCCTCGGGTGTCATCTGCTGCGAGCCGACGTGTACGGAGAGGCCGGAGGGCACCAGCCCCAGCTTCCGCGCCGTTTCCAGAATGGTCACCGCGTCGGCGGTCGAGCATCCGTACTTGCCGCTCAGCTCCCAGAGCGCTCCCCGGGTGTCGGTGGAGAGCCTGCAGAACACCCGGGCGCCGGGGGCGTGTTCGGCGATGGCCGCCACGTCCTCCAGGCTGTCGGTCGCGAAGTCCCTGATGCCGAGCCGATGGGCGTCGGCGATGTTCCGGTCGGACTTCACGGTGTTGCCGTAGTGCACTCTGCCGATCGGCACACCCGCCCGCAGCGCCTGTTCCATCTCCGGGACGCTTGCCGCGTCGACCCCGGCGCCCGCCCCGGCCAGCCGGGCCAGCACCTCGTCGACCGGGCAGGCCTTCATCGCGAAGCGGACGGCGACCCCGGGCAACTCCCGGAGCAGGGACTCGTAGCGCTCCTCGATTCCGGTGAGGTCGAAGACGATCCGGTCGTCGGCGGTGGCCGCGAGCGCGGCGGACAAGGGTGTGCCCGCTACAGGCTCTATGCCTGCTGTTCCTTCGTGCGTCATCGTGACCTTCGACCCGGATGTCCCGGAGCCTGCACGAGGGCGGTGTCGCGGGCCGCCCGTATCAGCGCCTCCCACGTCTCGATCAGCAGGGCGAAGTCGGCGATGTCGCTCTGCGCCTCGTCGAGCAGACGCTCGCGGCGCGACGCCAGGAAGGCGGCGAAGGTGGCGTATCTGCCGCCGAGCTTCCGGTACGCGGCCTCGATGGTGTCGAGGCGCTGGACGTTCTCCGCCCGGTCGAGCAGGGTGCTCTTCCTGGCCAGCTCGGCGATGGCGGACGCCCGCACCTGACCTTGACCGTCGAGGAGCGTTTCGCCGGCCTCGGCCATCTCGTCGTAGAGGAAGTTGAAGTAGAGCATCGACAGGAAGAACTTGGCGAACCGCAGCTGGTAGGCCATGAACCCCGGGTCGGTGCGGCGTTCCCCGGTGTAGAAGTTCACGATGTGGCGGTTGTGCAGTACGCCGGGCAGCGCGGCGGCGTGGACCAGGTGGATGAGGAAGTAGTCGCTGCCGATGGTGTCGGTCGCGGGCGGCAGCGGCACTCGTTCATGCACCTGGTGGAAGCTGATGTTGCACATGTCCACGTGCATGGGGTCGACGACGGTCAAGGTCGTCCGGTCTCCGGTGAACGGGCCGGTCCTGGGCCCTTGGAAGGACTCCTCGACGAGTTCCCGCTTCTGCTCGTCCGACCAGTGGCCGGGCGCCCACAGGCCGACCACGTCGTAGTAGACGTCCGGGTCGAGCCGGCGGATCTCGTCGATGTCCACGGACAGCTCACCCAGGAAGGAGCCGGCCACCATCGCCACCCGCTTGTGGGTGTTTTCGGGAGCGAGCACCGTCTCACCGACACCGTGCGCCGCGTCGGCCGCACGCTTGCCGAGCGACAGAAGCTCCTGGTGGACGGGGAACACGGTCTCGCCGCGCAGCACCTGGTAGCGGCTGTCGGAGTCCCTGCGGTGGACGGATTCGCATCCGAGGGCCACGGCGATCAGGAACGCGCGGTTGGTACAGGCGCCGTAGGAGAGCCCGGCCGGAAGCATGAGGTCGAGCAGCAGCTCATGCTTGGTGTGCTCGGTCCGGTGGATCACCCGGCGCAGAAAGTCGCGCTGCTCCGCCTCGTCGAGGTGGCGGACGAAAACGCGCGGCAGCCCGTGCGCGGAGCGCAGGGCCCGTGCGTGTTCCCGATACGCGTCGGAGGAGTCCAGGACGAGCAGATGCACCTCGACGTCGAAGTGCGCGGCCGCGTAGGCGGCCTCCTCACCGATGGCGGTGACCATCGCAGGGCACGCCCGGTTGGTGGGGAGTGTCAGGCAGATGCGTCGCACGCTACTTCCCCGCCGCTTCGGTCGCCTTGGTTGACGTTTTTCCCGTCCCACGAGGTGAGCCCGAGCAGCTTGGCGCCCAGGTCGCTCAGCGTGGCGGTGTCGTACCTGAGGGCTTCGGGCTTGTCGGCGTCGCCGAGCAGGGTGCCGTTCCAGGTCGGCGTGGTGAGGTGGCGCCATGACTCGACCCGTGAACGCCGCAGCTCCTCATGGGATTCGAGGGCGGGCATCATCGCGAGGTACTGGACCGCCCGCACACCGTTCTGCGAGGTGTTGGGCGCCACTCCATGGGCCAGCAGCCCGTTCCAGATGAGCAGGTCCCCGGCCTCGAGTTGCGGCCGTACGACGGGCATCTCGGCCCGGTCGATCTTGGGCCGGATCGGATCGCGGTCGGCCGGCTGGAGCGTCCGCCACTGGTCGAACCGGTGGAACAACTCGGGGCAGCACTGGAAGCCGCCGAGCTCCGGCTCGGTGTCATGGAGGGCGATGATGCCCTGGACCCGCTGCGGCAGCACACTGAGCGTGGTGTCGACATCCCAGTGCAGTGTGATGTCGAACCCCCGCTCCGTGGGGGCGATCAGGGCCCGGTCGCGGTTCTTGACGTTCGGCGGGTTCAGGTTCAGCCGGTCCAGGCTGACCCACAGTTCCTCGCAGTCCCATACGTCCACGAACGCGTCGTAGACCCGCTGCGTCTGGCGGCTGTCCCAGATGAGCTGGTGGTGGTACGCCTCGACGAACCCGTAGATGTGCAGCTCACGGTCCAGGTCGGAGCGGTACTCGCGGTCCTGGTACCAGGTGTCCGGGCGGCCGGGGTCGAGCCCCTGGAAGTCCCAGGTGAAGTCCAGTAACCGGCGCGCGGCCGAGGCGGGGATCGCCTGCTTCACCACGACGTAGCCGTAGGTCTGCCAGAAGGCGAAGTCGTCCTCGGACAACACGCGCAGCTGGTGGGTCTTGGTGAGGTCCCGCAGCTGAGTCCGGGCGAGGTATGTCTCGCCGTCCGAGCTGAAGTAGGGGACGTCCGAGGGGGATCGGTACAAGTAATGGTCGGGCTTTGGCATGCAGTGCTCCAAAACTGAAAACTCTCCGTCGCAGACCGCGAACAGTGCCGTGTCCGCCGGGCCTGCTGATGACGAAGACAGGACGGCGTCAGATGCCGGAGCGTAGTGTCCGCTGCGCTCCTTGGTGGACTGACGCCTTCATAAAAATGGACTAGACCATATACGTTGTCAACAAGGGAATCCCCTAGTGCTGTTGGCCGAAGCCCACCGCGTGGACCGCTCCTTGACACCGGTGATTCGACTGGGCGAGTATCCGTTGGTCTGTACCAAAGATCATCGATGTCGTGGGCGGCGTCGGTGTTATCGGTGTGTTGGCGCTCTTCGAAAGGCGTGATCGATGTCCACCAGCAAGCCCGGCACGGACCTGCGACGACTCGCACTCTCCGTCCTGCAACCGGGGTTCGTGGGCACGGAGGCGCCGGAGTGGATCCTGCGTGACATCGGTAACGGCCTGGCGTCCGTCGTGATCTTTTCACGCAATATCGAATCCCCGGACCAGCTCGCCCGGCTGACCGCGCAACTCCGCGCCGAGAACCCGTCGTTGATCGTAGCGATCGACGAGGAGGCCGGTGATGTCACCCGGATCGAGTCCGCGACCGGCTCCACCCGTCCCGGCAATCTCGCCCTCGGGACGGTGGACGACACCGAGCTGACCGAGTCCGTCGCCGCCGATCTGGGCCGCCAACTGCGTGGAGCGGGCATCAGCCTGAACTTCGCGCCCACCGTGGACGTCAACTCCAACCCGGACAACCCCATCATCGGGGTCAGATCCTTCGGGGCGGACGCCAAAACGGTGTCCCGGCACGCCGCCGCGTGGATCAAAGGACTCCAGTCGGCCGGGGTCGCCGCCTGCGCCAAACACTTCCCCGGCCATGGGGACGTCGCCGTCGACTCCCACCACGGCCTGCCCAGTTACGACGCCGACCTCGACCGGATCGCCGCACAGGCCCTGCCGCCGTTCCGCGCCGCGCTGGACGCGGGGGTCCGCGCGGTCATGAGCGGCCACCTGCTGGTGCCCGCCTACGACCTGGATCTGCCCGCCACCCTCAGCCGCCGAATCCTCGACGGCCTGCTGCGCCAGGAGCTCGGATTCGACGGGCTGATCGTCACCGACGCCATCGAGATGGGGGCAGTCGCCGACCGCTACGGGATCGACGCGGCCGCGGTGCGCGCCGTCGCCGCCGGGGCCGACGCCGTCTGCGTCGGCGGGGAGAGCGCCGAGGAGGCCACCGCCCAACTGCTCGCCACCGCCCTCGTCGACGCCGTGGCCGCCGGGGAACTCGCCGAGGAGCGGCTGGCGGAGGCGTCGGAGCGGGTCCGGGCGTTCGCCGAGTGGTCGACGGAGCTGGGCCGGTCCGCCCCGGCCGGTGCGGTCGACGGCGCCATCGGCTTCGTCGCCGCCCGCCGGGCCATCCGTATGACCGGCTCCGTAGCGGGGTCGCTGCCCCTGGCCGCGCCGCCGCATGTGGTGGAGCTGGTGCCCGCCACCAACCTGGCCATCGGCAAGGAGACCCCCTGGGGCGTCGCCGCACCGCTGAGCGAACGGCTTCCCGGCACGACCTCCGTCCGGATCCACCCGCAGGAGTTGCGGACGCGGGCAGCCACTCTGGAGGCGTCCGCGCTGACCCCCGCCTCCGGACGTCCGCTGGTGGTCGTCGTCAGGGATGCTTCCCGGCACCCGTGGATGGGCGGCGCCCTGACGGACCTCGTCACCGCGCGCCCGGACGCGATCGTCGTGGAGATGGGCCTGCCGGGCGCCACCGCCCCCGGCGCGGTGCACATCTCCACCCATGGCGCGACCACCGCGTCCGGGGTGGCCGCGGCGGAGGTCCTTGCGGGGACGAGGTAGGGCCCCGCGCGCCACGGCCCGTACGCGGGCGCTACGAGGACTTGCCCCGGGCCGATGTGTTGATGAGCTCGTCGGCGACCCACCGTGCCACGTTGACGGGGTAGGGCGTCGACAGTCCGAGGACGATGTGCAGGAAGCCGGCGTCGATCGCCTCGCCGATCGCGTCCCGGGTGGCGCCGGGCCGGTCGTACGAGACGGGCAGGTGGATCGAGCGGGTGATCGAGGCGGGGTCGCGACCGATCTCGGCGCAGTAGCGGTCCAGCAGCGCACTGCGGCTCACGACGTCGTCGATGTCGCCTCCGGGGATGTTCCACAGATCGGCGTGTTCGGCGGCCACGCGCAGTGTCGGGGCCGAGCGTCCGCCGATGAGGATCGGCGGATGGGGGCGCTGGACGGGTTTCGGGTTGCCGAACGCCCCGGTGAGCTGGTGGTAGGTGCCGTCGAAGTCGAACGGCTCCTGCTCGGTCCACAGCCGCCGGATCACCGTACAGGCCTCGGCGAGGCTCCCCACGGCGTGCGCGGTGTCATGGAAGGGCAGGCCGTGTGCCGCGTACTCGCGGTGGGCCGCGGGAGGGCTGGGGCGTGAGCCGACGCCGATGCCGAAGTCGAGCCGTCCACCGGAGACGATGTCCACGGTCGTGGCGATCTTGGCCAGCATCGCGGGCGGCCGGAACCGGTTGCTGGTCACCAGCAGGCCGAGCCGTAGCCGTCGGGTGTGGGCGGCGAGGGCCGAGAGCAGTGTCCAGCCCTCGTACGTCGGTCCGTTCGGGTCGCCGCCGATCGGCATGAGGTGATCGAACAACCAGGCGTGCTCGATCTCCGGGATGGTGTCCGCCTCGCACCAGACCCGCAGGACGTCGTGGTAGTCGACCTGCATGGGGGCGGTCATGATGCCGAAACGGGGTCGGGGTGTATGCGGCATGGAGCTGTTGATCCTTTCCGGACGGTCAGCGGCGCCGCAGCGACGGGTCGAGCAGCGCGGGCGGAGTGTCGTGCTTCTCGTGCGCGGCCAGGTCGACACCGGGCGCGACGATCGCGTCGATGGCGTCGAGCACATCGGCCGAGAGCACGGTGTCGGCGGCGGCGAGTTGCGTGTGCAGATGGTCCAGGGTGCGGGGGCCGATGAGCGCGCTGGTCACGGCGGGATGCGCGGTCACAAATCCGAGTGCGAGCTGGATCATGGTCAGACCGGCCTCTTCGGCGACTTCGGCCAGCCGCTCGACGGCGTCGAGCCTGGCCCGGTTGGCGGGGATGGTGGTGTCGAAGCGTTCCGGCATGAACGTCGAGCGGCTGGTGGCGATCTCCCGGCCCTCGCGGATCGCGCCCGACAGCCAGCCCGAGGCCAGCGGGCTCCACACCAGCACACCGAGCCCGTACTGCTCGGTCACGGGCAGCACATCGCTCTCGATACCGCGCTGCAGGATCGAGTAGCTGGGCTGCTCGGTGACATAGCGGCTCAGGTGGTGCTCGCGGGCGGCCCACTGGGCCTGCACGATGCGGTATGCGGGAAACGTCGAGGAGCCGAAGTGGCGGATCTTTCCGGCACGCTGGAGGTCGGTGAGCGCCGACAGCGTCTCCTCGTCGCTGGTGTTCGGGTCCCAGCGGTGGATCTGGTAGAGATCGACATGGTCGACACCGAGCCGGCGCAGGCTGTTGTCCAGTTCGGTGACCAGCCAGCGGCGCGAACTGCCCCGATGGTTGCGCTCGTCGCCCATCGGCATGCCCGCCTTCGTGGCCAGCACGATGTCGTCGCGGCGGCCGGCGATGGCCTTGCCGACCATCTCTTCCGACTCGCCCGCGCTGTACATGTCGGCGGTGTCGATGAGGTTGATCCCGCCCTCGAGAGCGGCATCGACGATGGCGGTGGCCTCGTCCTGGGTGGTGCGCCCGATCCTGCCGAAGTTCATGGCGCCGAGTGCGAGAGAGCTGACCTGCACACCGGTGCGGCCCAAGGTGCGGTACTGCATGACTGTGTTCCTCCACTGCGGATGAAGCGTGGCGGTTTCGCGTGATGACAATGCGTGGTTTGGAAGCCGGGTCCCCGCTCTGGCATCATGAGCAAGCGGAACCTCGTTCCGGAAAAACGATACGGAACGTTGTTCCGCTTTACAAGTCCGGTCATGGCTCGGCAGCGATTCGGCAGTGGGCTTGGCGGCGGCTCGGCAGTCTCTGCAGTGGAAGGAGCGGTGCGGTGAACGACAGCGACGGGGGCGCGGGACGCGCGGCCCGGTCCAAGCGGGCGGACGCCCGGCGCAACGAGGAGACCCTGCTCGACGCGGCCGCCGCGGTCTTCGTGGCGTCAGGCGTGGAAGCGCCTGTACGTGACATCGCGGCCAAAGCCGGCGTCGGGGTGGGCACGATCTACCGCCACTTCCCGACGCGAGCGGATCTGATCATCGCCGTCTACCGGCACCAGGTCGAGGCATGCGCCGAGGCCGGTCCTGCCCTGCTGGCGAGCAGCGCGACCCCGCACGCCGCGCTGGGGCAGTGGATCAACCTCTTCGTCGATTTCCTGGTCACCAAGCACGGACTCGCCGCCGTGCTGCAGTCCGACAACGCGGGCTTCGAGACGCTGCACGCCTACTTCCTCGACCGCCTCGTGCCCGTGTGCACCCAGCTGCTCGACGCCGCGGTCGATTCCGGCGAGATCCGATCCGACGTGGAGGCCATCCAGCTCATGCGCGGCGTCGGAAACCTCTGCATCGGCGCCGAGCACAACCCCCACTACGACGCACGACGACTGGTCGAACTCCTCATCGCGGGGCTGCGCCTGCCGCCTGGGTGACTCAGGCGGTGCCGGGCGCCGCCACGGTCAACGCATAGTCCACTGCGACCGTGAAGTCTGCGGACCTGCCCCGGATTTTCAGCGTGTGCTTCCCGGCCTTGAGCGGGGGCAACTGAACCCACAGCCCGCACCCCGTCCCGCTGAACCGGCCGCTCGAATCGGTCACGGGGTTTCCGGGCGCGGCCGTCCCCGTGATCGTCGTCCCGAGGTAGCGATCCGGGCTGATGTCCCGGCCGTCCAGGCTCGCCGTGCCCGAGGCCGTTTCCATGAAGTCGGCGCAGTCCGCCGGGCCGCCCACGAGGTTGATGAGGGGAAAGGCGACGGGACGGCCACTTGGCACGGTGCAGGTCCGTTCGGCCTGCCCGCCGAAGGTCCCGGCCAGAAACCACACATCGTCCGGCTGGTTACGGTGGCACGACCGCCCGTCCTCGTCGGCGACCGGGTTCGTCGACGTCTCTTCCGACGCCGCCCATGTCCACCACCGCCCCTGCAGATCCGCGGGGGAGAGCCGGGTGGCGGCCGGTGCCGAGGGCGAGGAAGCCGAGGGCGACGGTGCCGATGGGGAGGGCGCCGCTGACGTCCGCTGCGGTTCCGATGGCCGGTCGGACTCAGCGGCCCGCGATCCGCTGCCGCCCCCTCCACCGCATCCGGCGACCGCGACCACCGCCGCGGCGGCGACCCCTATCCATCCCGTCCGGCTGCTCATCCCCTCGCTCCTCTCAGGCACCGGACACGATATCCCGGCGTGGCGACGCACGGAGAGCCATTGTCGTAATGTTGACAATGATTCCAACATGCTCAAGTTAACATTGCGACATTGGGGAGGTTGAGATCATGGGTGAAACGGGCAAAGTGTCCCCGGCGCGGCGTCGTGGTCTTGCCGAGGAGGTGGCGGACCAGATCCGGGAGGCGATCTTCAACGGAGCCTACGCCCCTGGTGCGCAGCTGCGTGAGGTGGAGCTGTCGGGCGTGATGGACGTCAGCCGTGGCCCCGTGCGGGAGGCGCTGCGGATCCTGGAGCGCGAGGGCCTGGTCCGGTGTGCCTGGCACCGCGGCACGGTGGTGACCACCCTGTCGTCCGAGGATGTGGCGGAGCTGGAGAGTCTGCGCGGCGCGCTGGAGCGGCTGGCCGTCGAGCGGATCATCGCTCATGCCTCGGAGGAGGACTTCGTGTCCCTGGAGAAGGTGGCGGGGCTGATGGAGCGGGCGCGGGACGAGCACGAGATGGTCCGTCTGGACATTGGATTCCATGACGCGGTTTTCGCCACTGCCGGCCATCAGCGTCTGGCGGAGGCGTGGGAGGCCATCCGCTGTCAGGTCCATCTGTTTCTGCTGACCCGGATCGGTCACAGCACCGAGGGCTACCTCACCCGGGTCCCCGAGGAGCACCGCGAGCTCGTCGCCGCGCTGCGGTCGCGTGATGTTCAGGGCGCGCTCGACCTGTTCGCCGCCCACCGCCGCGTCGCCGTCGACGTGGTCAGCGCGGAGCGCGTTCCGGGCTGACCCGCGTCTCGTCCCCGCGACCGGTGACGGTCAGCCGGGCTGGGCGGTCCGTCAAACCTTGACGCTCGTCGGCATTCGACGGGCGTCGTACTATGACCTGAACACGCAGAAGTCGCTCCAAGGAGTCGCCATGGCCCGCCCCCGCTCCTCTTCACGGACGGTGGAGCACCCTGCCATGGCGGAGGTCTCGTTGCAGCAGGTGCTGGACGCCCTGGTGGATCCGGTGCGGCGCGCCGTGGTGTCCCAACTGGCCCGCGCCGACGAGGACATCAGCTGCGGCACCTTCGATGTGTCGGTGTCCCGGTCCACGCTGACGCACCACTTCAATGTGTTGCGGGAGGCGGGGGTGATCCGGCAGTACTACGTCGGGACAACGAAGATGAACACGCTCCGCACGGACGAGATGGAGGGGCGCTTCCCGGGCCTGCTGTCGGCGCTGGTGGCCGCATCCGCCCCGGAGACAGGCGTCTCCGCCCGCTGAGACATCCGGTCGCAGTCGCTTCCGGACAGTCGCTGCGCAAAGCATTGACACGATTCAACTCTGACGCGACAGTGAACGTCGCTGCTTCCGGGCGCCAAAAGTGTCCACCGTTGTCGTGTAGCACTCACATGGGTGTGCGGGTGTGAGTCGCAGTGCGCCCAGTGATTGAATCGTTTCACGTCGCGGATAGGTGCAGCCCTGCCCTGCTCTTGCCAAGCCCTCCTCACCCGGGAGACGCATGTGATCAGCAGAAGGAACCTCCTCGGCACCGCCACCGCTGCGGGCCCCGCCCTGACGGGCCTGACCGCCCTCGCGGCAACCACCGGGAAAGCCGAGGCAGCCGAGCCCGGATACGGCGGGCTCCGGGTCGAGAAGACCACCGTGGAATACGCCGACCGCCCGCTCGGTCTGGACGCCCCGCACCCTCGCCTCAGCTGGCAGCTCGGCTCGGACCGCCGCAACCAGTCGCAGAGCGCGTACCAGCTGCGCGTCGCGACCTCCCCGGGCCGGATCGGCGCCCCGGACGTCTGGGACAGCGGCAAGGTGAGCTCCCACCAGTCCGTTCTGGTCCCGTACGACGGCCCGAAGCTGCGCGCCCGGACCCGTTACCACTGGGCCGTCCGGGTCTGGGACGGCCAGGGCCGGCCCTCGCCCTGGAGCGAGCCCACGTGGTGGGAGACCGGGCTGGGCACCGAGGACGAGGGGGCGGCGAGGTGGGTCGCCGCGCCGGACACGGTGACCCGGGGCCCCGACCTGGCCAAGGCCGACTGGGTCTGGTACCCCGAGGGCGACCCGGCCTCCAGCGCGCCCGCCGGGACCCGGTACTTCCGGGGCTCCCTCGACGTGTCCGGAAGTGTGCGGCTCGCCCGTCTGGCGCTGGTCGCCGACGACGGGTTCACCGCATGGGTCAACGGCACCGAGATCGGGGGGCGCGCTCCCGTTCAGGAGAACTGGCGCCATCCGGTGGTCGTCGATGTCACCGCCCTGCTCCGCGAAGGGGCCAACACCATCGCCGTCGCCGCGGTCAACGCCTCGTCGAGCCCCGCCGGACTGCTGGGTGTCCTGGAGCTGACGGACACGGACGGTGTCCGTTCCCTCACCACCTCCGCCGCCTGGAAGGCCACCGACACGGAGCCGTCCGGTGACTGGCACCTGCCCGCATACGACGACGGCGGCTGGGCCGCCGCCAAGGTGCTCGCCCCGTGGGGCGGCGGGCCGTGGGGCAGGGTGCGGGCGGCGCAGCGGCCCGCCCTGGTGCGCCGCGACTTCCGGCTCGCCGCGAAGCCCGTCGCGCGGGCGCGGCTGTACTCGACGGCACTCGGGCTGTACGAGGCCGAGATCAACGGCCACCGCGTCGGCCGGGACCAACTCGCCCCCGGCTGGACCGACTACCGCAAGCGCGTCCAGTACCAGACGTACGACGTCACCGATCTGCTCCGGCACGGCGCCAACGCCATCGGCGTGATCCTCGCCTCCGGCTGGTACTCCGGCAGCGTCGCGTGGTTCGGGCAGGAGCTGTACGGCGAGCGGCCCGCCCTACGGGCGGAGCTCGAGGTCACGTACGCCGACGGCAGCACCGACCGCGTCACCGCCGACACGCACTGGCGCTGCGCCACGGGCCCGATCCTGACCGCCGACCTGATGGCCGGAGAGGAGTACGACGCCCGGCTGGAAGTGTCCGGCTGGTCCTCTCCCGCGTTCGACGACTCCCTCTGGCAATCCGTCGACGTGGTGCCGGCCGACACCACATCCGCCGTGTCCGTGGTGGCCCAGACGGATGCCCCGGTCCGGGTGGCGAGGGAGCTGGCCGCCGTCCGCGTCACCGAGCCCAAGCCCGGTGTGTACGTCTTCGACCTGGGCCAGAACATGGTGGGCTCGGTGCGGCTGCGGGTCCGTGGCGAGGCCGGGCGGACCGTGCGGCTGCGCCACGCCGAGGTCCTGGACAAGGACGGCATGCTCTACACCGCCAATCTGCGCACCGCCCAGGCGACCGACTCGTACACCCTGAAGGGCTCGGGGACGGAGACGTTCGAACCGCGCTTCACCTTCCACGGCTTCCGCTATGTCGAGGTCACCGGCTATCCCGGCACCCCGGACACAAAGTCCGTCACCGGGCGCGTCATGCACACCGGAGCCCCCTTCACCATGTCGTTCACGACCGATGTGCCGATGCTCGACCAATTGCACCGCAACATCACCTGGGGCCAGCGGGGCAACTTCCTGTCCGTCCCCACCGACACTCCGGCCCGCGACGAACGGCTCGGGTGGACCGGGGACATCAATGTGTTCTCCGCCACCGCCGCCTACACCATGGAATCCGCCCGCTTCCTCGCCAAGTGGCTCCGGGATCTGCGCGACGGGCAGTCCGACGCCGGGGCGTTCCCCGATGTCGCGCCCCGTATCGGCAACCTCGGCGAGGGCACGGCCGGCTGGGGCGACGCCGGCGTCACCGTGCCGTGGAACCTCTACCAGGCCTACGGGGACCGGCAGATACTGGCGGACAACTTTCCCGCGATGCGGGCCTGGATCACGTATCTGGAGCAGCACAGCAGCGGCTGTCTACGGCCCGCGGAAGGATACGGCGACTGGCTCAACGTGGCCGACGAGACCCCCAAGGACGTCATCGCCACCGCGTACTTCGCGCACAGCACACAGCTGGTCGCCAAGGCCGCGAGGGTGCTGGGCCACGACCCCGCGCCGTACGACACGCTGGCCGCGAAGGTCCGCGAGGCGTTCAACCGGGCGTATGTGTCCGCCGACGGCACCGTCAAGGGCAACACCCAGACGGCTTACGTCCTGGCGCTGTCCATGGACCTGCTGCCGGACAGCGCGCGAACACCCGCCGCCGAACGGCTCGTCGAGCTGATCCGAAGCAAGGACCGGCATCTGTCCACCGGCTTCCTCGGCACCCCGCGCCTGTTGCCCACGCTCACCGCCACCGGCCACACCGACGTCGCCTACCAACTGCTGGAACAGCGGACGTTCCCCTCCTGGGGATATCAGATCGACCGGGGCTCGACGACGATGTGGGAGCGCTGGGACTCCCTCAGACCTGATGGGAGCTTCCAGGATCCCGGTATGAACTCGTTCAACCACTACGCCTACGGCTCCGTCGGCGAGTGGATGTACCAGAACATCACCGGCATCGGCATGGGCGAGCCCGGCTTCCGCAGCATCGTCATCCGGCCCCGCCCCGGCGGCGACGTACACGAGGCGAACGGGCGCTACGACTCTCTCTACGGCCCGATCACCACACGGTGGACGCGGGCGAATGACGGCGCGTTCACGCTGGACGTGTCCGTGCCGGTCAATACGACCGCCGAGGTATGGCTGCCGGCCGCCACCTCCCGGGCCGCGTCCGGGATCAGCCACGCCGGGGCGACCTTCCTGCGCCTCGACGATGGCTGCGCCGTCTACGGCGTGGGCTCCGGCCCGTATCGCTTCACCGCCCCTTGAGATGGCGCTCGCCCGGGCAGAGGACGGCGGCCCGGGCGAGCGCCACCTCCGAGAGCGGGCCGACGATCCTCATTTCAGCCCTCCTCGCTTGACGAGCTGAGCCGCGATCACATTGCGCTGGATCTCGTTGGTGCCCTCACCGACGATCATCAGGGGCGCGTCGCGGAAGTAACGCTCCACGTCGAACTCGGTGGAGTAGCCGTAACCACCGTGGATACGGACGGCGTTGAGCGCGATCTGCATGGCGGTCTCGGAGGCGAACAGCTTCGCCATGCCCGCCTCCATGTCCACGCGCCGGCCCGCGTCGGCCTCGCGCGCCGCGTACAGGGTGAGCTGGCGCGCCGCGGTCAGCGAGGTGGCCATGTCGGCGAGGTAGTTGCCGATCGACTGGTGTTTCCAGATCGGTGTGCCGAACGACTCGCGCTCCTGCGCGTAGGCCAGCGCGTCCTCGAACGCCGCCCGGCCGACCCCGAGCGCACGGGCGGCGACCTGGAGCCTGCCGGTCTCCAGTCCCTTCATCATCTGGGCGAACCCCTTGCCCTCGACACCTCCCAGCACAGCGTCGGCCGGTGCCCGGTAACCGTCGAAGGAGAGCTCACAGCTCTCCACACCCTTGTAGCCGAGCTTGGGCAGATCGCGCGAGACCGTCAGACCGGGCCCGTGCTCGGCCAGCAGGATGGAGATGCCCTGGTGCGCGGGGGTGGCATCGGGGCCGGTCTTGCACAGCAGGGCGATGAGCTGGGAGCGGCGGGAGTTGGTGATCCAGGTCTTCGAACCGCTGACCACATAGCCGTCCGCCTCCCTGTGGGCGACGGTGCGCATGGCCTGGAGGTCGGAGCCGCCGCCCGGCTCGGTGAGCGCCATGGTGGCCCGGATCTCGCCGGTGGCCATCCTCGGCAGGTAGTGGCGTTTCTGCTCCTCGGTGCCGAAGTGCAGCAGCAACTTGGCGACGACGGTGTGGCCGCCCATCGCGCCCGCCAGGCTCATCCAGCCGCGGGCGAGTTCTTCGGTGATCAGGACGTAGCAGGGGGTGGAGACGGGGGTGCCGCCGTACTCCTCGGGGACGGCGAGCCCGAAGATGCCGAGCTGCTTCATCTGCTCGATCAGGGCCTCGGGGTAGGTGTTGGCGTGTTCGAGGGCCTGGACGACCGGTTTCACGTCCTTGTCGACGAAGTCGCGCACCGTACTGACGATGAACTGCTCGTCCTCGGACAGGATATCGAGGGTGCTCATGCTGTGAGGCTCCTGGAAGACGCGGAGTGTGCGGACCGGGCGGATCAGATGACGTGCTCGGCCCGGAGGGTGTCGATATCGGCTGCGCTGTGTCCCAGCCCGGCGAGGATCGTGTCGGTGTGCTCGCCGACGGCCGGGACCGCGTCCATACGGGGGGTGACCCCGGCGAGGTCCACGGGCGGCAGCAGCGCGGGCACCACGGCCCCCGGGATGCGTACGTCGCGCCAGCGGCCCCGGGCGTCCAGTACGGGATGGCCGAGGAACTGCTCGACGCTGTTCACCCCCGCGTTGGCGATGCCCGCCGCGTCCAGCAGCTCCATCGCCTCCCCGCTCGCCAGGGTGCGGAACCGCTCGGCCACGATCGCGTCGAGCTCCTGGCGATGGGCCACCCGGGCCGGTCCGGTGGCGAACCGAGGGTCGTCCACCAGCTCCGGCCGGTCCAGGAACCGCTCGCACAGCGCGGTCCACTCCCGCTCGTTCTGGACGGAGAAGAGGACTTCCCCGCCGTCGGCGGCCGGATAGGCGCCGTACGGGGCGATGGTGGCGTGCCGGGTGCCGAGTCGTGGCGGCTGGGTTCCGCCGTGGCGGGTGTAGTACGCGGGCTGGCTCAGCCACTCGGCCAGCGCCTCGAACAGGGACACCTCCACGGGACGGGCGATGCCGCTGGTCGCGCGGGTGAAGAGCGCGGTGAGGATCCCCGAGTACGCGTACATCCCGGCCGCGATGTCGGCGATCGACACCCCCACCCGGGCGGAGCCGTGTTCGTTGCCGGTGAGCGAGACCAGACCGGTCTGGCACTGCACCAGCAGGTCGTACGCCTTCCGGTCGGCCCACGGCCCGCTGGTGCCGTAGCCGGAGATGGTGCACGGGATGAGGGTGGGGTGGCGCTCGGTGAGGGCGTCCGCGCCCAGGCCCAGCCGGGTGGCCGCGCCCGGCGCGAGGTTCTGCACGAACACATCGGCCTCACCCAGCAGCCGCTCCAGGATGTCCCGGCCGCGCGCCGACTTCAGGTCCAGGGTCAGGGATTCCTTCGACCGGTTGAGCCATACGAAGTAGCTGGACTCGCCGTGCACCGTGGTGTCGTACCGGCGGGCGAAGTCGCCCCCGCCCGGGCGCTCCACCTTGATGACCCGGGCGCCGAGGTCGGCCAGCTGCCGGGTGGCGAACGGGGCCGCCACCGCCTGCTCGACGCTGACGACGGTGATGCCGGAGAGCGGCGGCTCGGTCATGGGCGACCTCCAGACGGCTGACCAGGACATGCTCCGTGACATGGCCCGTCACACCCGATCCCCGTGTTCCGAGCCCAGTGTCATCATGGACACTCATGATGTTGTTCGTGAAATAGCAATCTGTGATGCGGCCATGCCGGGTCAGGATGGCAGGGAGCGCGGGCGGTGGACGTCAAACAACTCAAGGCACTCGTCACGGTCGCCGAGGTCGGCAGCGTCACCCGGGCCGCGGAGCTGCTGCATCTGGTGCAGCCCGCGGTCACCCGGCAGATCCGCACCCTGGAGCAGGAGCTGGGCGTCGCCCTCTTCGAGCGGACCCGGCAGGGCATGCGGCCGACCGGGGCCGGCGCCATCATGGTCGACCGTGCCCGCCGTGCGCTGAATGAGCTGGAGCGCGCCCGTGTCGAGGTCCAGCCGACCCCGGGCGTGGTGACCGGCATCGTCACCGTGGGCCTGCTCGAGAGCACCACCGAGCTGCTGGCGGAGCCGTTGGTGTCCGCGCTCGCCCGCGACCATCCCGGGATCGAGCTGCGCCTGATGACGGCGTACTCCGGACACCTCCAGCAGTGGCTGGACGACGGCGACCTGGACCTGACGCTGCTCTACAACCTGGCCGGCACCCCGTCGCTGAACGTCCGCCCCCTGGTGCGCGAGCATCTGTGGGTGGTCGCGCCCCCGTCCGAGGGGCTGCGCGGCGATCGCCCCGTCCCCTTCGCGCGGGTCGCCGAGCATCCACTGGTCATGCCCGCGGCCGGACACGCCCTGCGCAGCCTGATCGACGGGGCCGCCGGCCGGGCCGCGGTCGAGATGGACATCGTCGTGCAGACCAACTCCATGCCGGTGCAGAAACAGCTCGTCCGGGCCGGCCACGGCTGGACCGTCCTGCCGGGGGTGGGCATCGCCGAGGACGTGGCCGAGGGCACGCTGAGTGCGGCCCCGCTGTGCGACCCCGACGTATGGCGCTCGATCGTCCTGGCCACACCGCGCAACGGGCGGACACCACCCGCGGCCGAGGTCGTCGCCCGGGAGCTGGTCCGGCATATCGCCTCGGCCGTACACCAGGGGCGATGGCCCTCTGCCCAGCTGCACGCGCAGATCGACCGCACCGACGACACATGACGTCCGCGGGTAAGGGAAATGCCCGCCGGACAGCCCGGTGAGAACCGGACAGCTCAACCAGGAAAGGCAAGAAACCCGCATGGCACCCACCGACAGCCACCAGCCGAACGGCCACGCCCGCGCACTGGACGGCACCCTCCTCGCCTATCAGCGCCAGGGCACCGGACGGCCGCTGGTGCTCCTGGCGGGCCAGGCGAACAACCACCACTGGTGGGACGGCATACGGGCGGATTTCCACGCCACGCACACCACCCTCACCATGGACTGGCGTGGCACGGGGGAGAGCGGCAAACCCGATGAGCCCTACTCGACGCAGGGCTTCGCCGACGATCTGATCGCCGTCCTCGACCACCTGGGCATCGACCGCGCGGACCTGTACGGGACCTCCATGGGCGGGCGGGTCGCCCAGTGGGTCGCCGCCCGCCACCCGGAGCGGATCCGGCGGCTCGTCCTCGGCTGCACCTCACCCGGCGGACCCCAGGCGACGGAACGCGACATGGCGGTGCGGCGCTCCCTGGCCCAGGCCGACGCGCGGGCGGCGAGGGAAGCGCTGATCGACCTCATGTACACCCCGGCCTGGCGCTCCGGACACCCCGGGCCCTATAAGACCCTCGGCGACCCCGCCATGCCGCCGCACGCCCGGCGGCGCCACCTGGTGGCCAGCAATGAGCACGACGCCTGGGACGCACTCCCGCTGATCAGCGCACCCACCCTGATCCTGCACGGAGCGGAGGACCGGCTCACCCCCGCCGCGAACGTACCGCTGCTCGCCGCCCGCATCCCCGGGGCGCGTACCCACATCTTCGAGGGCGCCCGGCACGGATATTTCGAAGAGTGCCGCTCGGCGGCCGGGGCGATCGTGGCGTCGTTCCTGGCGGAGCGGGAAGGCCCGGACGACGTGTGAGTCTCATGCCACCACGGCATGTGGCCATCACCGCTTTCTATTGTCCAATCCCAGCCATCAGCGCACATGATGTGGGGCGACCGAGCCGACCGAGCAGTGGAGTCGCAGCGGATGACCCAGACCCATGCACCGGCGCCTGCGTGGCAGGAGGCCGTGTTCACCGCCCTGAAGAAGCGCGGAGTCCAGCAGATCGCCTACGTTCCCGACTCCGGACACTCCCATGTCATCAGGGAGGCCCAGCGGGACCCCGCCATCCACGACGTGGTGCTGACCACCGAGGAGGAGGGTGTCGCCGTGGTCAGCGGGGCGTGGCTGGGCGGGCAGCGGGCGGTGCTGCTGATGCAGAGCAGCGGCGTGGGCAACTGCGTCAACATGTTCTCGCTGCCGCAGATGGCCCGGTTCCCCTTTCTGGCGCTGGTGACGATGCGCGGCGAGTACGCCGAGTTCAATCCGTGGCAGGGCCCCATGGGCCGCACCACCCAGCAGGCCCTGGAACTCATGGGCATCACCGTCGTACGGGCCGACACCCCGGAGCAGGTCGAGGACACCGTCGAGGCGGCTCTGGACTCGGTGTTCGAGGCGGGTGAGCGCGTCGCCGTGCTGCTCGGACAGAAGCTGATCGGCCGCAAGAAGTGGGAGCGCCACTGATGACCGCCACCGACACCACTCCACGCCTGGAGCGGCGCCGCTTCGTCGCCGATCTGATGGCTCGCATCCCCGAGGACACCCTGGTGGTCACCGGCCTCGGATCGCCCGGCTACGACGTGTTCGCGGCCGGCGACCGCCCCGGCACCTTCTATCTGTGGGGCGCGATGGGCGCCGCCGCCCCGCTCGCCCTCGGCCTCGCTCTGGCCCGGCCCGAGCGCCCCGTACTCGCGGTCACCGGCGACGGAGAACACCTCATGGGCATCGGTGCGCTGGCCACCATCGGTGCCGAGCTGCCGCCCAACCTCACCCTCGTCATCCTGGACAACGCCCACTTCGGCGAGACCGGTATGCAGCCCAGCCACACCGGCCTGGGCACCGACCTCGTCGCCGTCGCCCAGGGCTTCGGCATCCGCGACGCCGTACGGATCGCCGACCCCGCCCGCACCGAGGACCTGGCCGCCCGCATCCGGGCGCGCGCCGCCACCACCTACGCCCAGGTGCTCATCGACACGGACGAGCCGCCGCGCGCCCTCCCGCCGCGTGACGCCGTGGCCAACAAGAACTCCTTCCGCGCCACGCTGGGCCTGACCACCTTCTGACCGGACGCGGCCGTGTGCCGCTCACCCACCGGGCCCCCGCTCACCTGAGGGCCGTTGAGCCGTACGCAAGGACAGAGCATGCCAGCCACCCCGCCCCCGATCGGCTCCTACGTCACATCGTGGCGCCCCGCCCCGGTCACCGAGGAGGACCCCCTGAACCCGGGTCCGGTCGGCGCCGTGTCCGCGCTCCTCGATCTGTCCGACCCGGTCGCCGGAGCCGGAAATCCGCTGCCACCCCTGTGGCAGTGGTTCTACTTCCTGCACTGGCCCGCCCAGCACGAGCTGGGCGCCGATGGCCATCTGCGTGACGCCCGCTTTCTGCCGCCCATCCCCGACCGGCAGCGCATGTTCGCCGGGGGACGCTGCGAGATCAGCGAACCGCTGCGCCTCGGCGAGCCCACCGAACGCGTCAGCAGCCTGAGCGCGGTGACACCCAAGCAGGGCCGCACCGGTGAGCTGCTGTTCATCACCGAGCGCCAGGAATTCCGGCAGTCCGGCCGCCTGTGCCTGGTCGAGGAACAGGACATCGTCTACCGCTCGGGCCGCGGCCCCGCCGGAGCGCACCCGACCGCACTCGACGACCAGGCCACCGCCACGGCCGAGGACCCGTGGCGGCTGAGCCTGCAACCCGACCCCACGCTGCTGTTCCGGTTCAGCGCCCTGACCGCCAACGCGCACCGCATCCACTACGACGCCCCGTACTGCCGCGACACGGAGGGCTATCCGGGCCTCGTCGTCCACGGCCCGCTGCTGGCCCTGCTCATGCTCGAACTGGTCCGCCGCAACGCCCCCGAGCGCCGCGTACGCACGCTGTCCTACCGACTGCGGCGACCGGTCTTCGCCGGTGAGCGCATCCTGGCCGACGGCGCTGCCGCCGACGGGCGGGCCGAGCTCCGTATCGCCACCCATCGGGAGGCACGGCACGCCACCGCCGAGGTGACGTTCGCATGCCGCCAAGACTGAGCGGGAGGGAGGGGGCATGAGCGCCCCGAACGGCGGCCGTTCGAGCCCGGCCACGGACCACCTCACCACGGCGCGCACATGGCTCTTCGTGCCCGGACACCGGCCCGACCGCTTCGACAAGGCGGCCTCCTCCGGCGCCGACCTGGTCATCATCGACCTGGAGGACGCGGTCCCCGCCGCGGACAAGGACCGCTCCCGTGGCCATGCCGCCGCCTGGCTCGCCCGCGGCGGCCGGGCGGTCGTACGGATCAACCCGCCCGGAACCCCCTGGTTCGAGGCCGATCTGCACACGGCCGCCGACCACGGCTGCCCGGTGCTGGTGCCCAAGGCGGAGGACCCGGCCGTGCTCGCGGGCATCTCGGTCCGCACGGCCGGGCGCTGTCCGCTCGTCGCGCTCATCGAGACGGCCCTCGGAGTGGAACGGGCCCGTGAGGTGTGCGCCGCCCCGGGCGTCGTCCGGGCCGCCTTCGGCAACGTCGACCTCGCCGCCCAGCTCGGCGTCGCCCACGACGACCACATCGCGCTGGCCCACGCGCGCTCGCGTCTCGTGCTCGCCTCGGCCGCGGCCGGCGTCCGGCCACCGGTCGACGGTGTCACCACCGCCGTGCGGGACGCGGAAGCGCTCGCCGCCGACGTCGCCCACGCCCGACGCCTGGGCTTGACCGGAAAGCTCTGTGTCCACCCCGCACAGCTCGGGGCGGTCGCCGACGGACTCACCCCGTCCGAGAGCGAGGTGCGGTGGGCGCGCGCCGTCCTGGACGCGGGTGAGGCGGTCACCACGGTCGACGGGCAGATGGTCGACAAACCGGTCCTGGCCCGCGCGCGGCGCGTACTGGCGCAGCGGGCTACCGGAAACTTTTCGGGCCTGTCCACCCCTAGATCCTCATCGCGACCGGGTGCCTTCGAATCGTGCTGAGAAGGCACAGCTCAGACGGTCATCGGTGAATGCAGGAAGGGGAGTTCCTTCCGGAATAATTCCGGAAGGAAGCGTTGACGTTGTATCGGTCTCGCAGCATACTCCGCAGCGATCGCTATCGATTGCTATCGATCCGCGCTCAAGGAGGAAGAATGCTCGGAAACGCGCGCAACCGCTTACGGATCACGCTCATCGCCGCGGCCACGGCCGCCATGGCGGCGTTCTCAATGGCTGCCTCCCCGGCGGCGGCCTCCCTGGCGGCCACGCCTGGTGCGGCACACACCGACGCGGCCTGGGCCAACTGCCCCAACGGATACGTGGGTCTGACGTACGACGACGGACCGAACCCCGCATCGACGCAGGCGCTGCTGGGCGCTCTGCGGGCGGGCGGGGCCAAGGCCACCTTCTTCATCTGGGGGCAGCACGCCGAGCAGTACCCGGACCTGCTCAAGGCCGAGCAGTCGGCGGGTATGTGGATCGCCAACCACACCGCCACCCACGCCCACCTCACCCAGATCGGCGAACCGGCCGCGTACAACGAGATCGCCACCGCCCAGAACACCATCAAGCGCATCACCGGACAGTCCCCCACCCTCTTCCGGCCGCCTTACGGGGAGACCAATGCGCAGGTCAAGGCGGACGCGGCCCGTCTGGGGCTGACCGAGGTCCTGTGGAGCGTGGATTCCCAGGACTGGAACGGCGCCGGCACCCAGCAGATCGTCCAGGCCGCCGCCACCATGCGGGCCGGCAGCATCATCCTCATGCACGACGGTGGTTACCAGACCACCGTCAGCGCCGTGCCGCAGATCCTCAGCGGGCTCGCCGCCCGGGGGCTGTGCCCCGGACGGATCACCGCCGGAGCCGGCGGTGGCGCGGTCGTGACCGCTCCCTGAGCCCGTCGCCGACCGAGCCGACACCGGGTCAGATGAACCGGTGGCCGCGGAAACCTTAACAAGCGGCCACACCTGCCGCGTTCTTGTCGTATGTTGCACGGATGAGCTCACATGATTTGGAGCCCCGAACTCCGTCCACACTGGTCGGCAAGATAGACAGCGCCCTGGCGGTGCTGATCATCATCGGGATCGCCTACGGGCTGTACTGGTTGGTTTCTGCCCTCGTCTCGTCCTACATAGGGTTCTTCACCGGATAGGCGTGTCGAGTCGGCCCTGGTCGCGGGGGGCGAGGGCGACCTCGTAACCCTCGCGGCCGGGGCTCCGGGTGACGGCGGCGCCCGGGCGGGGGTCTGCGCCGGTGAACCCATGCCGGATGGTCGAACGGCGGCGCTCCGCGATGTAGTCTCATTGATTGATACCGCGTTTCAATCACGGAGGCTGTATGACCTCGCCCGCCACCACCTCCTCTGTTCTCGGGCCGGGCTCCGGCGCTCTGGACCGCGGTCTGGCCATCCTCGACCACATGGCTGTGGCCCGCGCATGCTCCACCCAGGACCTCGCCGCGGCGCTGGGGCTCAGCCGCAGTACCGCCTACCGGCTGGTCGACCGCCTTGTCGAGGGCGGCTGGCTCGCCGTGGAGCAGGGGAGCGGGCTGTTGCGGCTCGGGCCTTCGGCCACGCGACTGGCCTCCGCGGCGGTGGGCTCGACGGATCTGACCGCCACGGCGATGCCGATCATCTCCCGACTGATGCGGGAGACCCGGGAGACGGCCAGCCTCGGGGTGCCGAACGGCGTGAACATGGTGTTCGTGCATCGCGAGCGCGGTCCGCGTCCGGTGGCGGTGACGAGCGAACTGGGGGCGGGGCGGCCACTGCACTGCACCTCGCTGGGGCGGGCCTATCTGGCGGCTCTTCCGCAGCAGGCGCTGGAGGAGAAGCTGGCGGAGCTGGTGGCGTCGAGCGAGTCCCCGGTGGATGAGGATTCGGTCGGTGATCTGCGGAAGATCCTCCAGGAGACGCGGGAGCGCGGCTGGTCGGAGGATCGGCGGGAGTTCGACGAGTCCAGTTGCTGCTGCGGGGCCGCTGTTTACGACCACACCGGTATGCCCGTCGCGGCGATCAGCGTCGCCGGAGTGGCGGAGCGCATGGAGCGGATCCTGAGTGACGTAGGTCCGCTGGTGGCCGAGGCGGCCGCCGAGATCTCAGCGGGCCTCGGCCACGTACGGCGCTGAGCGCCGGCCCCGTGCCGCCCCGGGGGCGGCACGGGGCCATGAGGTCAGCGCGCCCGGACCAGGACGCTGTGGTCCTCGAGACGGTGGGCGCGTACCCATTCCTCGTCGACGGTGACCCCGATGCCGGGGCCGTCGGGGATGGCCACAGTGCCGTTCTCCGGTGTGAGAGGAGTCGCGAGGACGCCCTCACGCAGGGGGTTATCGCCCCGGTCGAATTCGAAGATCAGCGGCTCCCCGCCGGCCATGCCGAAAGGCGCCCGGGGTGTCGCCGACAGCAACTGGAGCGTCGCGGCCTGGGCGACCCCGGTGCCCCAGCAGTGCGGGGACAGCCGCAGGTTGAAGGCCGCGGCGAGCTGGCGGATGGCCTGGGCCTCGGTGAAGCCGCCGCATTTGGCCAGGTCCGGCTGGACGATGTCGAAGCGGTGCTCGGCGATGGGGTCGCGGAAGCCGTAGCGGGTGTAGAGGGCTTCGCCACCGGAGAGCGGCAGGTGTACATCGCGCAACTCGCGCCACCCGGCGCTGTCTTCGGGCGGCAGTGGCTCCTCCACCCAGTACGGGTCGAGGTCCCGTATCCGGGCCAGGGAGCGGCGGACGGTCGCGACGGTGCAGTTGGCGTTGTAGTCGACGATCACCAGACCGTCCTCGCCCATGGCCGCGCGGGCGGCGGCCGTGCGCTGCCGGTCCTCATCCGGCGTCAGCCCGATCTTGATCTTGACGGCGGTGAAGCCCTCGGCGGCGTGGGAGGCCATCGTGTCCCGGAATTCGCCGGGGTCGCGGGTGGCGGTGACATAGCCGGAGGAGGCGTAGGCGTCGACCCGGTCATGGAGCCGACCGCCCAGAAGGTGGGCCACCGGTACGCCGAACGCGCGGGCCTGCGCGTCCCAGAGCGCGATGTCGATACCGCTGGCCGCCGCCACATGAGGGCCACCGGCGGTGAGGTGGTAGCCGAGGGAGAGCCGGTCCAGGATGCGGTCCTCCCGGATGTCGGCGGGCTGTCCCACCAGCGCCTGGGCCTGGTCGGCGAGGAACGGGGCGATCAGCCGCGGCGGGCCGAAGGACTCGCCCCAGCCGACGGCGCCGTCCGAGGTGGTGACCTTCACCAGGGTGGCGACGCGTACCGGCAGCCGGACCTTCGAGGCGCCGTAGCCGCCGTCCGGCAGATGGGCCTCGAGGGGAAAGGTCTCGACTTCGGTGACGACGGTTCGTGTGCTCATGCCCGCCTTTCCAAGGTGGCGTCGTAGTCGTCGATGTTCCGCGGTGTCCACACCGGGCCGTTCTCGGTCTGCGGCGGACGGGCCTGCGCCGCCATGCCGCCGTCGACGTTGAAGACCTGTCCGGTGACCCACTGCGACAGCTCGGAGGCGAGGTAGACCGCGCTGGTGGCGATGTCGTCGGGGGTTCCCTCGCGGTTCAAGGGGATCTGCGCGGCCCGGAAGTGGCGGGCCTGCGGGTCGGGGTCGCTGGTGTCGACCTCAACGGAGCCGGGGCGCACCGCGTTGACCCGGATGTTCCACGGGGCGAGATCGACGGCGACGGCCCGGGTGAAGGCGTCCACACCGCCCTTGACCGTGTCGTAGGGGATGTGGTTGCGGTGGGCGCGGGCGGCGGCATGGGAGCTGATGTTGACCACCGTGCCGGGCTTTTCCGCGTCGGCGAGCGCCCTGGCCATGCGGTGGGTGGGGTGGAACAGCAGCCCCAGATTGACCCGGTGGAACTCGTCCCACACCTCCCCAGTCAGTCGCAGGAAGGGGCCGAAGGCGCGCGCGTCCACGCGTGCGTAGGCGTTGTTCACGAGGATGTCGACGAGGCCGAAGTGGCTCTCGGCGGCGGCGAACGCCTGCTCGGCGCCGGCTTCCGTGCACAGGTCGGTGACGACGGCGAGGGCGTTTCCGCCACTCGCGCGGATGTGTTCCACCGTGGCGTCCGCCGCGTCGGCCGCGGTGTCCGCGACCACGACCCGTGCGCCTTCGGCGGCGAAGCGCAGGGCGATACCCCGACCGATGTTGCGGGCGCCCCCGGTGACCAGTGCCGTCCGCCCGCGCAGCAGACCGTACCCGCGGGGCGGGCCGTCGCCGTGCTCGGCCTCGGGATCGAGGGGGTGGTTCATGAGGTGCTTCCGTTCTCGTTCTGAGCGCTCTTGCCCTGCTGCTTGCGGTCGTACCGCTCGCGCAAGTCTTCCTCGATCTCCTCCAGAGTGCGGCCCCGGGTCTCGTGCACGAAGACCTTGCAGAAGAGGAGGCCGAGGATGTTGCCGCCGATGAAGAAGATCATGGTGTTGGTCAGGCCCCAGGCGTCACGCATGACGGGGAAGCCGAAGGTGATGCCGAGGGTGGCCAGCCAGGTGACCATGCCGGCGACGCCCATCGCCGCGCCCCGGACCCGCAGCGGGAAGATCTCGCCGAGCACGACCCAGTTCACGGGCCCCCACGTCAGGGAGTAGCTGACGAACATGATGCTCATCGCGGTGAGCATGGCGCCCGGACTCATGGCGTCCCCGCGCGAGGCCTCGTACGCCATCAAGCTCATGCTCACGGCCATCGCCGCGCTTCCGGCGAGGAACAGGAACCGGCGGCCGAGCCGGTCGATCAGCTGAAGACCGACCATGACGGAGAGGACCTTCACGGTGCCCAGGATGATCGTGAAGTAGAGGGCGTTCTCATGCGGCAGACCCAGGCTCTCGAAGATCGTCGGAGCGTAGTAGGTGACGATGTTGAGCCCGGTGTACTGGGTCAGGATCGGAATGCCGATGCCGATGATCATCGCCGGCCGGATCCAGCCGGCCAGCAGCTCGCGGCGGTGCGGGGTGTGCGTGGTCACCTCGCGGATGGCCGCGATGTCGCGGTCGGCCTCCTCGGCCGAGCGGGTGCCGGCGAGCAGCGCCCGGGCTTCCTCTTCGCGGCCGTGGAGGATCAGCCAGCGGGGGCTCTCCGGCAGCAGCTTCAGCCCCGCGATCAGGACGACGGCCGGGGCGGCTCCCGTGGCCAGCATCGTCCGCCAGTCACCGCTGCCGGACAGGGCGAGGTTGGTGAGATAGCCGAGCAGCAGCCCGGTCACGATCATCAGCTGGTTCAGTCCGGCGAGCCGGCCCCGGGTGCGGGCCGGCGCCATCTCCGACAGATAGACCGGCACCAGGGAGGAAGAGCCGCCCACCGCGAGCCCCAGGAAGATCCGGGCGGCGATGAGCCAGGTGTTGTTCTGGGCCACCGCGCAGGCGAGGGAGCCGACGATATAGATCAGGCCGATCACGAAGATCACGGGTCGGCGGCCGAACCGGTCGGCGAGCCGCCCGGCGACAAGGGCGCCGAACACGGCACCGCCCGCGATGCCACCGACGATCAGCCCCGTGGTGACCGCACTGGCAGGGAAGCCCGGTGTCTTCTGGATGAAGGTCAGGGCGCCCGCGATGACGCCTGTTTCGTAGCCGAACAGAATGCCGCCGAGGGCGCCGAAGAAGTAGATCACCGCCGGGCGCGGGGAGCGCGGGTGCGGCGTTCCCGCTCCCTTCGTCGGCTGGTCTGCGGCTCTGGCAGCGGCGCTGACTGAGTTCGTCATGGTCGCCTCCTTGCGACGCCCACCCTATCGTCCCAACAATTGGGAATTGGCGTCATTCAGTGGGAAGTAGTGTATTGAAGGTAGGGCAGGACGCCCCCGGCCGCAATGGCCGGTTCATGTCGTAGGGAGCTACAGATGTCACGGATTCGCATCGGCGCCGGTCGGGTGACGGCCGAGATCGACGAGCAGGGCGCCGAGTTGTGCTCGCTGCGATACGGCACGGAGGGGCAGCCGGGGGCAACGGAACTGCTCTGGCAGGCGGAACGGGCCTGGCCCTGGCATGCGCCGCTGCTCTTCCCCGTCATCGGCCGGATGAACGGCGACCGGCTGCGGCACGACGGCACGTACTACGCCATGCCCAAGCACGGATTCGCCCGCGACAGGCGGTTCACGGTCGCGCGCCACGACGCCACCACCGCCGTCCTCGCGCTGAGGGACGACGCGGCATCTCGTCGGCTCTTCCCGTTCCCCTTCCGCCTCACGGTCGGCTACGCGGTCGAGGGCAGCCGTCTCACGGTGTCGTACTCCGTGCACAACCCGGGCCCAGGGACGCTGCCGGCGTCCCTGGGCGTCCATCCGGGCTTTCGCTGGCCACTGCCCGGCGCGACTGACAAGCGCGGCCATACGGTGCTCTTCGAACGGCCGGAACCCGCGCCCGTACGACGGGTCGAGGACGTGCTGCTGCTCCCCGAGCGGCACCCCACGCCGGTCCGCGGTCGGACACTCCGCCTGGACGGGGCCCTGTTCACCGATGGCGCCGTGATCCTCGAAGCGCTCAACAGCTCGAGCCTCATCTACAGCGCCCCTGGCTCGCCCAGGATGACGCTGAGCTGGCACGGATTCCAGCAGCTGGCCCTGTGGTCGCCGCCCGAGGCCGATCTGCTGTGCCTCGAGCCGTGGTACGGCCTGCCCTCCCCGATCGGATCCGACGGCGAGTACGCGGCAAGCCCCGGCCAGTTCCACCTCGCGGCGGGCCGGTCACGGACGTTCGGCTTCGGCGTCGAGGTCAGTCCGGCGCGGTGAGCCGCCCGTCGACGCGCCGGGGAATCCCGGCGAAGCCGTCCCGCAGCTCTTCGGGAAGCACCTCCTGCGGCGCGTTCTGCCAGGTGACAGGGCGCAGAAAGCGCCGCACCGCGTACGGACCCACGGAGGTGTGCAGGCTGTTCGTCGACGGCCAGGGACCGCCGTGGTGCTGTGCCCAGGAGACCAGGACGCCGGTGGGAAAGCCGTTGTAGAGCAGACGGCCGGCCAGGGGCCGCAGCACGCCGGTGAGACGGCGCACCGTCTCCGTCTCATCGGCCTCGGCGTGAATGGTTCCCGTCAGCGAAGCGGGCAGCGACCGCAGAACGGCCTCCGCGCGGCCTGGCGCATAGCGGACCACGACGGCGGCCGGGCCGAAGCACTCTCCGACGGGCTCGTCCTGAAGCGTTTCGGAGTCGATCTCGAACAGCCGCGGCGTCACCGAGAACCCGGACCCGGACGGGGCGCCGCCCTCGGCGGCCGCCATCCCGCCGGCACGGTGGCGCAACTCCTCCGTGCCGGCCTCGTACGCGGTGGCGATGCGGGAGCCCAGCAAAGTGGCGGCCGACGCCTGGTCGATGAGCCGGGCGGCCTCCGAGACCAGCGCGTTGCCCGCTTCCCCGGCCGGAACGAGGACAAGACCGGGCTTGGTGCACAGTTGCCCGGCCGAACCCGTCACCGAGGCGACGAGTCCCGCCGCGATCTCGGAATGCCGGGCCCGCGCCGCGCCCTCGGTGACGACCACCGGGTTCAGACCGGCCAGCTCACCGTAGAACGGGATCGGATCCGGGCGCGCGTTGACGATATCGAGCAGCGCCCGGCCGCCCGTGAGGGAGCCGGTGAACCCCACGGCCTTGATGTCCGGGTGGGCGACCAGGGCGGTGCCCGCCTCCCGGCCGAACACCAGCCCCAGCAGCCCGTCCGGACCGCCGGCCGCCGCGATGGCCGCGACCATTGTCTCGAAGACCAGCCGCGACAGGGCCGGGTGGGAGTCGTGGGCCTTGACGACGACGGGACAACCGGCGGCCAGCGCCGACACCGTGTCCCCGCCCGGTACGGAGAACGCCAGGGGGAAGTTGCTCGCCCCGAAGACCGCGACCGGCCCGAGCGGGACCAGCATGCGGCGCAGATCGGGCCCGGCGCCCATCGGCGTCTCGCCCGCGTGGTCGATCGTCGCCTCCAGGAAACCGCCGTCCTCGACGACCTCGGCGAACAGACGGGCCTGGTAGACGGTGCGGGTCAGCTCGCCGCCGAGACGCGCCTCGGGCAGCGCGGTCTCCCGCATCGCGAGGGCGACGATCTCCGGCCGCCGGGCCTCCAGTCCGTCGGCGACGGCCCGCAGGACCGCGGCACGCAGCGGGCGGCCACCGGCCTCGTACGGAACGGATGCGGCGGTGGCGCGTTCGACGACGGCGTCGAGCTCCTTGGGGGTGGTCGCGGTCGCGACGTCGTCGACGGCGCGGCCGGTGCTCGGGTCGATGCTCTGTATGACGTTCACGGGGTGTCCCTGGCCAGGTGTGGTGCGGTCAGTGTTCGGTGGCGGCGTATTCGGCATCGGGATGGGGGCGCTTCACGGGCGGCTCCATGTGGTGGCCGCCCGCGGCGTAGTCGTAGCCCTGGAGCGTCACCTCGGAACGCCCGTCGGACGCCGAGGCGTAGAAGGCGCGGATCTCGGTGATCAAGCCCGTATCGGGGTCGAAGCGGTACCACTCGTCACCCCGGAGGTAACCGCCGGGCCTGGTCTTCCAGTGCGTCCACTCGATGACGGCCTGGAAGGTCTCGGGCTCGACGACGAGGCGTTCTATGGACCAGGCGGAGCCGATGGTGAGGACCAGCCGGCGCCAGTTCTCGGCGATCGTCGTGTTGCCGGCCCACGGCCCTTCCAGGCCGGGCGGGAAGTAGTGGACCGCGTCGGGGGTGAACTGGGCGGCCATCTTGGCCACGTCGGCTTCGTTGCAGCCGTCGAAGTACGTACGGATCGTGGACTCCATCCGGGCGCGTTGCGCGGCCGGGGGAAGATCGGCGAACCGGCTCATGCGCGGGCCTCCTGGGTCTGGTGTTCCGGGCGTTCTGCGTTTTCCTGGTGTTCTTGGCGGGCGGACTTCCACTCCTCGTATTCCTTCAAGGTCTCGGCGCTGGGCGGGTAGGTGCCCCACAGCGGCTGCCCGTCCCGCACCCGCTGCTGTAGCCACCCCTCCAGCCGCTCCTGCTCGACGGAGGGCTCGGCGATCTCCGCTGCGAGGGACCGCGGCACGACGATGACCCCGTCGCGGTCGCCCACGAGGATGTCTCCCGGGTAGACCGCGACCCCCGCGCAGGCGATGGGCACATTGAGGTCGGCGACATGGAACGCCGCGGGCCGGGTGGTGGCCGTGGTGGCACGCGCATAGGCCGGGAAGCCGAGTTCGGCGATCGCGGCGCCGTCACGGAAGGCGCCGTCGGTGACGAAGCCGGCGGCGCCGCGCTTCATGGCCCGCGTCACGAGCATGTCGCCGGCCGACGCCGCCGATGTGTCGTTCCGGCTGTCGACGACCATCACCTGGCGAGGGCCCAGGCTCTCCACCGCCTCCCACTGAAGGACATTTCCGGTCCGGTAGGGGTCACCCACCGGGTCGGTGTCCTCGCGGGACGGGATGAAGCGCATGGTGAACGCCTCGCCCACGAAGCCGTCGAAACCCCCGCCGACGGGGGAGAGGCCCACGAGGAACGGCTGTCGTATCCCGCGTTTGTACAGCTGGGTGGCGAGGGTCGCGGTGCTCACCTGGCCGAGTTGGCCGAAGACGGCGCCGTCCAAGGGCGCCGATGCGTCTGGGGACACCTGATCGTCCTTTCTGACCGCTGTGGCGCGTACGTCCGTCGGATGGGAGCGGCCACGCGGTCGCGACTGGTGTGTCGGAACGCTAACACCGCAGCACCCAAGATTCCCAGTGGAAGGAACGTGTTCCCGCTCAATGGGAATCCGATGTTGTCCTTGACGCTGCCTCGGGGTGAATCTACGGTGTGTCCCGCCAGTCGATACACCATCCCATCCATTGAGACCGGAAAGTGTTCGGCTGACTCCTGTCAATGACGACGGAAGAGACGGCTGCACCATGACATCCCTGACCGGCAGTACCGATTCCCACAGCCCCGCGTCCCCGTCGCAGACCCCGAAAGCGACACCCCTCTCCAGTGCCGTCGCCAAGATCATGCGCAGAGTCATCCCGCTGTTCGCCATCATGATGATGTGCAATCAGCTCAACCGCTCCAATATCGGCTACGCGGAAAGCCATCTCGAAGCCGATCTGGGAATAGGCGCCACCGCCTACGGACTCGGTGCGGGACTCTTCTTCATCGCCTACTTCATCTTCGAGGTGCCGAGCAATCTGCTGATGAAGCGATTCGGCCCCAAGATATGGCTGTCCAGAATCTGCGTCAGTTGGGGCATCGTCTCGGCGTGCATGCTCTTCGCACAAGGGCCCACCAGCTTCTACGTTCTGCGGTTCCTTCTCGGTATGGCCGAAGCCGGCTTCGTACCCGCCGTTCTGTACTATCTGGCGACCTGGCTGCCCAACGCCTACCGGGGCCGGGCCAACGCCCGGTACGCCGTCGGCGCGCTCGTGGCGTTCTCCCTCTCGGGTCCCCTGTCGGGTCCGCTGCTGGGGATGGACGGCACCCTCGGACTCCGTGGCTGGCAGTGGATGTTCCTGGTCGAAGGGGCCATGTCGGTCGCCATCGGTGTCTTCGCCTTCTTCCGTCTCGACTCCCGGATCGAGGACGCGAGCTGGCTCACCGCCGACGAGAAGCGCGAGCTCACCGCCGCCATCGACGCGGAGGACGCGGCGTATCTGAACCGGCACGGCGATGACCGCCCGACCTTCTGGTCCGTACTGCGCGACCCCAAGATCCTGCTGTTTGTCTTCGTCTACTTCTCGGTCCAGATGTCGATCTACGCCAACACCTTCTGGCTGCCGTCGATCGTCCGGGACATCAAGGGCACCAACGACGTCACCGTGGGCCTGCTCTCCTCCGTGCCGTGGGTCTTCGCCATGGTCGCCATGTTCCTGCTCGCCCGGATCGGAGACCGCACCGGCCGGCGCAAGCCGCTGCTCATCGGAGCCCTCGTCGCCGCGGCTGTCGGCTCCTACCTCGCCGCCGTCGCCTCCCCCTGGCTCGCCCTGGTGATGCTCACGGTCGCCGCCATGGGCTTCAAGAGCATCAGCCCCATCTTCTGGCCCATCGTCCAGCGCACCGTCCACCCGATGGTGATCGGCGTGGCCATCGCCGTCATCAACTCGATAGCGAATCTCGGCGGGTTTGTCGCGCCTTACGGGTTCGGGGTCGTCAAGCAGCAGACAGGGAGCACGCAGTGGGGTCTGATCGGCCTCGCCGTCTTCTCTCTCATCGCCGCACTCGCCTCCTTTCTCATCCGTGAAAACGAGGACGAGAACCCTGGCCTCTCCCGGAAAAAGGAATCCGCAAAGGCCGCACCGCAAGTACCCGCACCTCAGCTGAGAAATTGATCCGGGAGGGTCCACCCATGCGTCTGAGTACCATCGTCCACGACGGCCGTCGAACGCTCGCCATCGCCGAAGGGCCCGGCGACACATGGCGACTCGCCCCCGGCCACCTCCGCCTGGAAGACATCATCGCCGGCGCCCCCATCCCGGCCGGCGGCGCATCGCTGACCGCCGACGAGGTCGTGCCCGTACTGCCCCACCGGCCCGGCACGATCTTCGGCATCGGCCTCAACTACCTCGACACCATCACCGAGATGGGCTGGCCGCGCCCCAAAGCGCCGTATCTCTTCACCAAACTCTCCTCCAGTGCCATCGGCACCGGCGAGGCCATCGTCATCGACGCCGCGGTCACCCGGCGCGTCGACTGGGAGACCGAACTCGCGGTCGTCATCGGTGCCGAGGCCCGCGACATCCCCGAGGACAAGGCGCTCGATGTCGTGTTCGGCTACACCGTCGCCAATGACGTATCGGCCCGCGATCTCCAGGCCGACGACGGCCAATGGGTGCGAGGCAAGGGACTCGACACCTTCTGCCCGCTCGGCCCCGTCGTCGTCACGGCCGACGAGATCAAGGATCCGCAGGCGCTCGCCGTACGGACGTGGGTCAACGGAGAGAAGGTGCAGGACGGCACCACCGCCGACATGCTCTTCTCGGTCCGCTCGCTCATCGCCTACCTCAGCCGCTTCTTCACGCTCCGGCCCGGCGATGTGATCCTCACCGGAACCCCCTCGGGATGCGGTGACTTCATGGACCCGCCGCGCGCCCTGCGCCCCGGGGACACGGTGATGTCGGAGGTGGAGGGCATCGGCCGCCTCGTCAACCCGGTGCGGGCGGCGGGGGAGTAGGGCGCACCGGACCGTTCCACCGCCGATCCGCCCTCGCTCGCGGATCGAGCATCAGCGCAGGCATCAACGCAGGCATCAACGCAGGCATCAACGCAGGCATCAGTTCAGGCATCCAGGAGCACCTCATGAGCATCGCCCCCAGCGAGTCGGTCGTCTTCAAGCCCTGGGCATCCGCCCCGGGCGAGGCGACCACCGACCGTATCCAGTCGGTCCGCCTCTCCCTCGTCAATCTGCCCCTCCACGCGCCCATCAGCGACGCCAAGGTATTGACCGGCCGCCAGAAGCCGCTCACCGAGATCGCCTTCCTCTTCGCCGAGATCAGGACCGAAGGCGGCCATGAGGGCCTGGGCTTCAGCTACTCCAAGCGCGCCGGCGGACCCGCCATCTACGCCCACGCCAAGGAGATCGCCCCCGAGCTGATCGGCGAGGACCCGAGCGACACCGGCAGGCTGTGGAGCAAGCTGGTGTGGGCCGGCGCCTCCATGGGGCGCAGCGGTGTGGCCGTCCAGGGCATCGCGGCCCTCGACATCGCTCTGTGGGACCTCAAGGCGCGGCGGGCGGGTCTGCCGCTCGCCAAACTGCTGGGCGCTCACCGCGACTCGGTGGACGTCTACAACACGAGCGGCGGCTATCTGTCGATGCCGATCAAGGAGGTGCTGGAGAACGTCGACCTGGCCCGGGCCCGTGGCGTCGGCGGCATCAAGCTCAAGGTCGGCTCGCCGGACCCGTCGGTCGACCTCAAGCGCGTCGAGGCGGTGCGGGAACACCTCGGCGACGACGTTCCGCTGATGGTCGACGCCAACCAGCAGTGGGACCGGATCACGGCGACCCGGGTCGGCCGTGTTCTGGAGAACTTCAACCTCACGTGGATCGAGGAACCGCTCGACGCGTACGACGCCGAGGGGCACGCGGCCCTCGCGGCCACGCTCGACACCCCCATCGCCACGGGTGAGATGCTGACCAGCGTGGGCGAACACGCGGCGCTCATCGAGGCGGGATCGTCCGACTTCGTCCAGCCCGATGCGCCCCGGGTGGGCGGCATCACCCCGTTCCTGCGGATCGCGGCGCTCGCCGACCACAAGGGCCGGGCTCTCGCACCGCACTTCGTGATGGAGATCCACCTCCACCTGTCCGCGGCCTATCCGCGTACGGCGTGGGTGGAGCACTTCGAATGGCTGGAGCCGATGTTCAACGAGCGCCTTGAACTCAAGGACGGTCGCATGATCATCCCGAACCGCGCCGGACTCGGCCTCTCCCTCAGCGAGCAGGCGGCCGCATGGACCACGGAGTCGGCGGTGTTCGGCAGCGGCGCCTGAGAAGCGGAAGGATGCAGGGTCACCCGAGGGTCACCCCTGGGCCATGCGGAGCGCCGTCGGGGCGTGGCCGGGGCTGGTGGCCAGCTCCTCGAACTCGGTGATGTTGTCCAGTTCGGTGCCCATCGAGACGTTGGTGACGCGTTCGAGGATGACCTCGACGACCACCGGCACCCGGTGTTCGGCCATCAGCTTCTTGGCCTCTTCCAGAGCGGGTGCGATGCGGTCGGGCTCGAAGACGCGGATGGCCTTGCATCCCAGTCCTTCGGCGACCTTGACGTGGTCGACGCCGTAGCCGCCCACCTCGGGGGCGTTGATGTTGTCGAAGGACAGCTGGACGCAGTAGTCCATGTCGAAGCCGCGCTGGGCCTGCCGGATCAGGCCGAGGTAGGCGTTGTTGACCACCACATGGAGGTAGGGGATACGGAACTGGGCACCGACGGCAAGTTCCTCGATCATGAACTGGAAGTCGTAGTCGCCAGAGAGGGCGACGACGGTGGCGTCCGGCTCGGCCGTCGCGACCCCCAGGGCGGCGGGCACGGTCCAGCCCAACGGTCCGGCCTGACCGGCGTTGATCCAGTGCCGGGGACGGTAGACATGGAGCAGCTGCGCGGCCTGGATCTGGGAGAGCCCGATCGTGGAGACGTAGCGCGTATCGCGCCCGAAGGCCTTGTTCATCTCCTCGTAGACCCGCTGCGGCTTGACCGGCATCTGGTCGAAGTGGGTCCTGCGGAGCAGGGCGCCCTTGCGCTGCCGGCAGCTGTCGGCCCAGTCGCCGCGGTCCCTGAGAACTCCGGCGGCCCTCAGCTCCCTCGCCGCCTGGACGAACAGTTCCAGTGCGGGCTTGGCGTCGGAGACGATGCCCAGGCGCGGGGCGAAGACCCGGCCGATCTGGGTGGGTTCGATGTCGACGTGGACGAAGGTGCGGCCCCGGGTGTACGTGTCGAGGCCGCCGGTGTGGCGGTTGGCCCAGCGGTTGCCGATGCCGAGGACGAAGTCGGACTCCAGAAGCGTGGCGTTGCCGTAGCGGTGCGAGGTCTGCAGACCCACCATGCCCGCCATGAGGGGGTGGTCGTCGGGGATGCTGCCCCAGCCCATCAGCGTGGGCACCACCGGCACCCCGGTCAGCTGGGCGAACTCCACCAGCAGCTCGCTCGCGTCGGCGTTGATGACCCCGCCCCCGGCGACGATCAGCGGCCGCTCGGCGGCCTGGAGCAGTTCGACGGCCTTGTCGATCTGTGCTCGGGTGGCCGACGGCTTGTACACCGGCAGCGGCTCGTACATCTCCGGGTCGAACTCGATCTCGGCCATCTGGACGTCGATGGGCAGATCGATCAGTACCGGCCCGGGCCGGCCCGAGCGCATGAGGTGGAAGGCCTGCTGGAACGCGCCGGGCACCTGGGCGGGTTCGAGGACGGTCATCGCCATCTTGGTCAGCGGCGCCGCGATCGAGGCGATGTCGACGGCCTGGAAGTCCTCCTTGTGCAGTTTGGCCACCGGCGCCTGGCCGGTGATGCACAGGATCGGGATCGAATCGGCGCTCGCCGAGTACAGCCCGGTGATCATGTCGGTGCCCGCGGGGCCGCTGGTGCCCACGCAGACCCCGATGTTCCCGGCCCTGGCGCGAGTGAAGCCCTCGGCCATGTGTGAGGCGCCCTCCACATGCCGGGCGAGGACATGGGTCAGGCCACCGTTCGTGCGCATCGCGGAGTAGAACGGATTGATCGCCGCACCGGGCAGGCCGAAGACATGGGTGGTGCCCTCACGCTTGAGGATCTCCACCGCCGCCTGGGCCGCGGTCATACGGGCCATGAGGATGCTCCTGTCGGTCGGTACATCGAAGTCGGTACATCGAAGAGGCGTGGGTTGTGTTGGTGCGGGTTCAGCGCGGGTCGCGGCCGGCCAGCCGCTCGACCCCGCGCAGCAGCGCGGAGTGGTCAAGGCCGCCGTCGCCGCAGGCACGGGCCGAGGCGACCAGCTGGGCGACCACGGCTCCCACGGGCAGCGGCGCACTCACCGCACGTGCGGCGTCGGTGACGATGCCCATGTCCTTGTGGTGCAGATCGATCCGGAAGCCGGGCTTGAAATCACGGCTGAGCACCGCGCCCCGCTTACGGGCCAGGACGGTGGAGCCGGCGAGGCCGCCACCGAGGACTTCCAGCGCCGCCTCCAGGTCCACTCCGGCGTTCTCCAGGAACACCACGGCCTCGGCCAGCGCCTGGAGGTGGATGGCGACCATCAGCTGGTTGGCGGCCTTGACCGTCTGTCCGGCCCCGTGCGGGCCCACATGCACGATGGTGGTGCCCAGCGCCTCGAACACCGGCCCGGCGTCGGCGAAGTCGTCCGGATCGCCGCCGACCATGATGGACAGCACGCCCTCGATGGCGCCTGCCTCTCCGCCGGACACCGGGGCGTCGAGCGTACGCAGGCCCTTGTCCCGCGCGGCGGCCGCCACCTCCAGCGAGGTCTGCGGGGTGATGCTGCTCATGTCGATCAGCAGGGTGCCGGGCGCGGCGTGTTCCAGGACGCCGCCCTCGCCGAGGACGACCTCCTTCACCTGCTGATCGGCCGGGACCATGGTGATCACGACCTCGGCGTCGGACACCGCCTCGGCGATGCTGTCGGCGCCCCGGCCACCGGCTGCGACCAGGGTGTCGGTGGCCGCACGGCTGCGGTTGTGTCCGGTGACGGTGTGTCCGGCCCGTACCAGGTTGGCGGCCATCGGGCCGCCCATGATGCCCAGGCCGATGAAGGCGATCTTCCGGGAAGTGGCACTCATCGTAGGTTCCTTCGTGTCATCGGTGTGTGGTCGGGGTTGTCCGGGTGGTCGCGGGCGTCCCGATCCCGGTCAGGCGTGGCGGTCGCTGCCGCGCCGTTCGCGCGGGAGCCAGTCGAAGCTGTCCGCGGTCGGGCCCTCGGACTTGTACTCCAGGCCCACCCAGCCGGCGTAGCCCACGGCCTGGAGGTCGGCCAGCAGCCCGTCGAGGTCCAGCCCTCCCGTACCGGGCGCTCCCCGCCCGGGCGCGTCCGCGATCTGTACGTGTCCGATGCGGTCGGCGTGGGCGGCGATGGCACCGGCCACGTCGTCTCCGTTGACGGCGAGGTGGTAGAGGTCGGCCAGGAGGCGGAGGTTGCGGCTGCCGGACTCGGCCGCCACCCGGTCGATGACGGCGAGCGCGTCCGCGGCGGTGCGCAGCGGATACGCGGGGGCGCCGCTGACCGGCTCCACCAGGACCGTGCCGCCGATGCGCTCGACGGCCTTGGCCGCCAGCGCCAGATGCTCCACCGCGAGGTCGTCCTGGTGCGCCGGGGCGACGCCGTCGAGCCGGTTGCCGTACAGGGCGTTGAACGACCGGCAGCCCAGTTGCTCACCGATCGCCACGGTGACGTCGATGTTGTCGCGGAACTCCGCTGCCCGGGCCGGCCAGGACACCAGGCCACGGTCGCCCCCGGGCATGTCCCCGGCGAAGAAGTTCAGCCCGGTCAGCCGGACACCGGCGTCACGCACCGCCCGGACGAAGGCGTCGGCCTCCGCATCCGTCGGCACGGCCGTCGCGTAGGGCCACCAGAACTCGACCGCGTCGAACCCGGCGGCCTTCGCGGCGGCCGGACGCTCCAGCAGCGGCAGTTCGGTGAAGAGGATCGACGCGTTGACGGTGTAGGGAAGTCGGTGCTTCATCAGTTCTCCCGGCCGAGGCTCTTGAGGTACGGACGCCAGCCGCCGAAGGCGGTGATCTCCTTGTGGATGCCCTTCTCCAGCTCGCCACGGCGAAGAACCATCGAGAAGGACGACGAACCGTCCTGGAGCCGGATGATGCCGAACTCCAGCTCCGGCGGCTCGGAGGGCAGCAGATGGTCGCGCAGCACCTCATCGGGGACGTCGTAGACCTCGCCGTCCATCACGGTGTCGACGCCGGGGTCGGGCAGCAGCCCGGGGCAGGTGTCCCGGATCGAGAAGAAGCGGTAGCCGGAAGCGGTACGGGTCCGCGCCACGAGCGGGGCTCCGCGCAGGTGGTGATGGAAGGGGCCGCCCTCCATTGCCTGACCGTTGAGGAACATGCGTGCCATGGGGATCTCCTTCGGGAGACGAGTGGCTTCTGCGATGCGGATATTATTTTCTGCATCATGGAATAACAACCCCCCTCGCCTGCTCTCGTCTGTCGCTCCCCGCGGGCGCCTCGCGCCGCGCCCCGCCGACTCGTCGATGCTGTGGCGGGGCTCGGGTGGGAGAGTGCGTCGGTGGCGGTGAAAAGCCTTGACAGGTCCTTGAGGTGGACCTATACATCTGCCAATTGAAAAATTGTTTCCGCATGGTGAAAAGCCTGCCTCGTCTCGTCTGCCGGCAAGGCATGTGTTGGCAAGGCATGTCCATGCGAGGCGTCCCGGCGGCACCGCACGAGACGTGCCACCCACCCCAGACGGCCTCGCCCCATCAGCGGTGTACGGCCCGGCCCAGGAGGTTCTCGACGTGAAACCCATCCATCTGCTCGGCGCGATCCCGTTCATCGGGATCCTCGGCGGGATCTTCTTTGCGAACCGGGTGACGCCCTACGTCCTCGGTATGCCGTTCATCCTCTTCTGGCTGGTCATGTGGGTTGTGCTGATCTCGGCAACCATGGCCGTCATCTACCGTCTGGACCCGGCGAACCGGGAGGAGCAGAACGCATGATCGCCCTCGCCATCATCTTCGTCTTCCTCCTCGCGGCCCTGGGCCTGGGCCTGCGCGCCCGCCGCGGCAGGGACATGGATCTCGAACAGTGGTCGGTGGGCGGCCGCGGCTTCGGGACGGTCTTCGTCTTCCTGCTGCTGGCCGGCGAGATCTACACGACCTTCACCTTCCTGGGCGCCTCGGGATGGGCCTACGGCAAGGGCGCACCCGCCTACTACATCCTCTGTTACGCCTCACTGGCCTACGTCCTGTCGTACTGGCTGCTGCCGGCCGTGTGGCGCTACGCCAAGCAGCACCGGCTGATCTCGCAGTCCGACTTCTTCGTCGCCAAGTTCAACAGCCCGCTGCTCGGCGCGCTGGTGGCCCTCGTCGGAGTCGTCGCGATGGTGCCCTACCTCGTCCTGCAGCTGAAGGGGCTGGGGATCATCGTGTCCGTCTCCTCCGACGGCCGTGTCTCCTCCCACTGGGCCATTGTGATCGGCACGGTGGCGCTGACCCTCTACGTGACCATCTCCGGCATCCACGGCTCGGCCTGGACCTCGGTGCTCAAGGACGTCGCCATCCTCGCGATCGTGCTGATTCTGGGCATCTACCTGCCGATGCACTACTACGGCGGCATCGGGGAGATGTTCCGGGCAGTGGACCAGGCCCACCCTCAAGCCCTCACCCTGCCCTCGAGCGGTATGAGCACATCGTGGTTCGCATCCACCGTGCTGCTGTCGGCGGTCGGCTTCTATATGTGGCCGCACACCTTCAGCGCCTCCTACAGCGCCCAGAACGAACGCGTCTTCCGCCGCAACGCCATCTTCATGCCGCTCTACCAGCTCATCCTGCTCTTCGTCTTCTTCGTCGGCTTCACCGCCATCCTGGTCGTGCCCGGCCTCAAGGGCGCCGACGCGGACCTGTCCCTGCTGCGCATCACCACCGCCACCTTCCCCTCGTGGTTCGTCGGCATCGTCGGTGGCGCCGGGCTGCTCACCGCGCTGGTCCCCGGGTCCCTGCTGCTCATGACCTCCGCGACCTGCCTGGCGAAGAACGTCTACCGCCTCGCCCGGCCCCACACCAGCGACCGGCACATCGCCCGTCTCGCCCAGCTGCTCGTACCGGCCCTCGCCCTGATCTCCCTCTACTTCACCTTCAACGGCGGCAGCTCGATCGTCTCGCTGCTGCTCATGGGCTACGCACTGGTCACCCAGCTCTTCCCCGCCCTGCTGGCGAGCCTCGCGCCACGGCAGATCGTCACCAAACAGGGAGCGGCCGCGGGCATCGTCGTCGGCGTCACCACGGTCGCCGTCGTCACCCTCTCCGGCGTCACGGTGGGCAGCCTGCTGCCGGGGCTGCCGCAGGCGGTGAAGGACCTCAACGTAGGTGTCATCGCCCTCGTCCTCAACGCCGTGACGATGGCCGCCGTCTCCGCCGTCACCCGCACCGCGAGCCCGGCCACCGCCGTCCGCCTCCGGCCCGAATCCGAAGCCACGGCCGGCACCGGCTGACCCGACCCGCCCCTCGGGCCGGGACCGCGTGCGGGCGGTCCCGGCCCGTCGGCCCGTCGGCCCGTCGGCCCGGAACAGGCTATCTACGAAGGGGGGACCCATGGCCCTCGTGTCATGGGCGCGGCGTGCTCGAAGGCGTCGTCGACGAGTACGACCTGGCGGCCCGCGGCGGCCAGCAGGGAGGCCGCGATCGCGGCCCGGAAGCCGCTGTGGCAGTGCACCCAGATCTCGGTGTCCGGCAGGGCTGGAAGGGTGTGGGGCAGTTCGGGCAGCGGTATGTGCCGGGCGCCGGGCAGATGTCCGCGACGCCACTCGCCGCCGTTCCTGACGTCCAGGATTTCCATCGGCCGTCCGGCCAGGGCGGCGGCCAGGGTGGTGAAGTCCGCGCGCGGGTAGGAAGTCAGCCATCGTGGGCCCGCCCATTCCAGCGGGTTTCCGGTGGCGACGGCCGCGGGATGGTCGAAGCCGATCCGTAGGAGCTCCGTCCTGACGGCTTCCAGCTGTTCGTCGTCGGCCGCCAGCAAGGTGACCGGGGCATCGAACGGCACCAGCCAGCCCAGATAGGTGGCGAGGGCCCCGCGGGCGTCGATGTTCACGGTGCCTCGCAGATGGGTGTGCGCGAATTCCGCGCGTGGCCGTACATCCACCACCCACTCCCCGGCCGCGACGCGGTCGGCCAACTCGGTCAGATCGGCGGAGCGGGGGGTGCCGAGGTCGGCCAGGGGTGTCGGCCCGCCGGTATTGATCGTGGCCATCCGGCGGTAGTACGTGGGGTAGGGCTCGAGGCCGGACAGGGCGCTGGAGACAAAGGCGTCCTCGTCCAGCGTGAAGACGGGATTGGTGGCACGTTCGCGGCCGATCGTCGAACGCTCGACCGCGCCGGCCGTCGCCGCCGCACAGAAGCTCCCGAAGCCATGGGTCGGCAGGAGCACGGTGTCATCGGGCAGCACCTCGGCGAGATGGCGGGCCGACCGGTACTGCCGACGGGCCAGTGGCTCGGCCATCCCCGCCCCCATCAGATCGGTGCGCCCGGTCGTCCCATACAGCACCGACCCCCCGGTGCAGACGAGCCGCGGCACGCCACCACGGAGTGCGAACGCATACGCCACATGATGGTCGGTGTGCCCGGGCGTGGCGATCACCTGGATGCTCAAGTCCCCGGCCGGGATCTCGTCCCCGTCGCCCGTCCGTACGGCGTCGAAGCCCAGCTCGGGACCGGCCGGCACCACGTAGACCGCGTCCGAGTGGCGGGCCAGTTCCAGACCGCCCGTGACGTAGTCGTTGTGCACATGGGTCTCCACCACCGCGCCGAGCCGCCAGGCCCGCGAGTCGAGCACGGCGGTGATCCGCTCGATGTCACGCTGAGGGTCCACCGCGACCGCGACCGTGCCATCCGTGATCAGGTAGCTGCGATTCCCGAGGCTGAGCGTCGCGAGCTGGACGACTTCCAGATCTTCGGGCAGCGTCGCCGACGGCCGCAGCTCGCCGGCCATGACCCGACCGCCCGCCTCGGTCCGGACCGAGGCGTCGCGCTCCGGCACGGCCGCTCCGTGGCGTCGGCCGCCCGCCTCAGCCGCTGGGCTCCCGGACACTTCCGCTCCCTATCGACGTTCGGCAATAGGTGATTCCAGGACAACTCTCGACGCCTCGGCAGTCAACTCCGCGCGGGGCCGCTCACGCCTCGAGCCGGGCGGCCGGCGGTGCGGATCATCATCTGCCGTCGTCAGCCAGGCGTACGCCTTCTACGCGCCGTCGGCCTCGTTGAATCGCACGATGTCGTCCATCGTTTGGTGCAGTTTCAGCTCATCCGGGTCGGAGACGATGGCCTGTCCGACGCGGCCGTACGGTCCGGCCGGTGCGTCGGGTGAATATTGGATCTCGTCGAAGAGGAAGTTGCGCTCGAAATCCTTCTGGGTCAGGTTTCCGTCTTTGGGGCGACGTAGAAGTAGGTACCCGTAGAAGCGGTCCGGTGCACTGCTGTCCAGTGTTTCGGTCACCTCTTCCCCGAGTGCCAGGCTGATCTCGACGTCAAAGAGATCGACGTCGAATGTCAACTTATTGACCTGGGGAGACAGCGCCCCTGGGAGACGGATGGCACACTCACCAAAAGTCAGTCCCGATTCTTCCGTGAATGCTTCCAGGTGGAAGACGCAATCGGGCGGGTTCAGGCCGGCGAGCGCCTGCCTGGCAAGTGTCTCTGCTTGCTGGAAGAGTGCTGAATGCCGTCTCCTGTCCAGCACATGCGCGGCCAGGACGCCGCCCTGTACGGCACTGAGTGGTGAAATGTGGTTACGGCTGATGGATGACCACCGGAGGTCGCCGTTCTTCCAGATGCCGTCGATATAGACTTCCGGGGCGTCAATGAAGGACTCGGCGACGATCTCGACATCTGACTGGCCTGAGAAAAGCTTCAAGGCCTGCGCATACTCCTCCGGCGAGCGGATGATGTTCGTACGGAGGGCGCTGGCCCCGGTCGCCGGCTTGATGACGAACGTATCCCCGAGATCGTCGGCGAGATCCGCGAACGAAATATCCCTGGATACGTACCGGCAGCGCGCTCGCTTGATCTGAGGCGGCAACTTGCTCTTCTGCAGGTACTTGTCCCGGAAGCAGAGAGTCGCCGCCGAGTCCGTATTCCCGGGGAGGCTCATCTGTTGCCGCACATAGGCTGCCCCGAATACGCCCATCTCATGGATGGTCAGCACCCCTGCTACATCATCAAGGCGAGCGGAGAGCACGGCCCGCAATATTTCCTGGGCGTTCTCCATGTCGATGACACGCCTGAAACGCCGACCCGCCGGCGTGTTCACCGGCGCCTGCACGATATAGAAAGGCTCCAAACCTCGGCGCTGCAGTGCGTGGTCGAGACCGTCCCTATGTCCGATGACAATCATCGTCGGCATTTCTTGTCTCCCCTTGTTACGGCTGGCCGAAACCTTGAGGCGAACACCGTGGCATCATTCCATGGCGATGCGGAAATGTGGCCTGTGATGTGAGCCACAAGTTGATCTCAGTAATAAGTGGCATGGGGTCGCTTATTCCATTGCTGCATACCTGGGTGTATTAGCCCGGGCCGGCGGAGGGCGGCGAGTGGCGCTCCGCCGACGTACGAGGGCGACTCCGCCGGGACTCGAGCGAACCCGCACACACTGCGGTCCGGAACCAGTCATGATCCGTGACAGCAGTCCTGGAGGGCCATGCTCATTGACCGGAGCGCTCACATAGAGCTGGCGGAGGCGACGCTTCATGAGAGTGCGGCAGGCGATTTCCGGCTGTTGGTCGCCGAGGGCGGGCCGGGGTGCGGCAAGAGCGAATTCCTGAAGCGGTTCCTGGGGATCGCGGCCGAATCCGGTGCCGTGGTCCTTGACGCGCCCGGTCTGCCCGGCGAGAGCGGCACCCCGCTCGGCCTCGTACGACGGCTGGCCGAGCACCCGGCGCTGCCGGACCGGACCCGCGAGCGGCTGCGACTCGCTCCGTCACAGGACGGGCCCCGGGCGGTGGAGCGGCTGTGCGGGGCGCTGTGCGCGCTCTCCGCGTCCGCACCGCTGGTGATCGCGGTCGACGATCTGCACCACGCGGACCAGGCGTCGCTCCGGCAGCTGCTGCATATCGCCCACCACGCTCGCTCGGCGAAGATCCTGCTGATCGGCACGGAGAGCCCGTCCGGCATGGACAGCCCGTACAGCGGCACAGAGCGCCCGTATGGCACAGAGCGCCCGTACGGTCGGGAGCGCCCTTACGGTCGAGGCGGCGACCCGCTGCTCGGCGCCGAACTGCTGCGCCACCCCGGTTTCCGGCGCATCACGCTCGACCCGCTCGGCCCCGAAAGCGTGGCCAGGCTGGCCGCCACGCTCGGCGACCAGCCGGTGGACGGCCGCCTCGGCGCCGAGTGCTACGCACTGACCGGCGGCAATCCGCTGCTGCTGCGGGCCCTGCTGCAGGATCGGTGGGCGGTGCCGGACACCGGTGGCCGGGCGCCTCGGCCCACCGCCGGGGGACCCTTCCACCAGGCGGTGGCGGCCTGCCTGGCCCGCACCGGAACGCCCATCCGCGACGTCGCCGGCGCACTGGCCGTACTCGGGCCGTCCGCCACACCCGCGTTGCTGAGCCGACTGCTGGGACTGGACGCGACAGCGGTCGACCACGCCCTCCAGGTACTGGAGCTGAGCGGCTTGACGGATGGACACCGCTGCCGGCACCCGGTCGTCGCAGCGGCAGCTCTGGACCATCTGGACGCCGCCGACCGGCGGTTGCTGCACGAGCGCAGCGCCCTGCTGCTGCACGAGCAGGGTGCCCGGGCCACCGAGGTCGCCGACCACCTGCTGGCCGCCCAGCCCACGGTCCCCTCCTGGGCGGTCGCCGTACTGCGCGACGCCGCCACCCAGGCCCTGGTCGACGACGACGCACCTGCGGCGATCAGGTATCTGGACCTCGCCTGCCGCGCCTGCCAGGAGCCGCCCCAGCGGGCCGCGACCCGGATCGCGCTCGCCGCCGCCACCTGGCGGGTCAACCCCTCCGCCGCCGAACACCACCTCGGCGACACGCTCGCCGACCTGCACACCGGCACGCCGACGGGCAGTGACGCGGCCCTGCTCGTACGGCTGCTGATCAGCTGTGGCCGACTGGAGGAGGCGGGCCGGGCACGGGCCCGGCTGCAGACGGCCGACCACCCCGGCAACGACCCTGACAACGGCCCCGGACCGGACCCGGGCGCGGACCCGGGCGCGGGCCCGGACACGGACCCGGGCGCGGTGCGACCGTCGGTGGTGCACCCCTGCCCCTGGCCCATCGCGTCCGACGAGAGCCGGCCGCGGCCCTCGTCCGACACCGCCGCCCCCCGCGAGCCCTGGGACGAGACTCCCGGCCCCGGCGCGGCCGCCGCCGTCTGGGGCATCCCCGGCCCCGGCACCAGCGAGGCCGCCGCGGACGAGGCCGAACGGCGGCTGCGCGCCTGCCCGCTGCTGGACGGCACGCTGGCGGTGGTGGCCAACGCCGTACGGACCCTGCTGCGGGCCGGCCGTACGGCCGATGCCGACGAGTGGTGCCACCGGCTGCTCAAGGAGGCGACGGCCCGGCGCTCGCCCGGCTGGCGGGCGGAGTTCCTTGCCATCCTTGCCGAGATCGCCCTGCGCAAGGGCGTGCTGACGGACGCCGAGGAGTGCGCCCGGCAAGCGCTGGCCTGCCTGCCCGGCCGCGGTGGCAGTGTGCTCGTCGGAGGTCCGCTCGCCTGCCAGGTCCACGCCTATACCGCCATGGGCCGGTACGACGACGCGACCCGTGTGCTGCACCACCCGGTGCCGGGCGCGCTGTTCCAGAGCGTGTACGGCCTGGCGTATCTGCGCGCCCGCGGCCACTACCACCTGGCCACCGACCACTGCCGCGCCGCACTCGGCGACTTCCTGGCTGCCGGCCGTATGGCACAGCGCTGGGGCCTGGACCACCCCGCCGTGCTGCCCTGGCGCACCGACAGCGCCCAGGCGTTCCTGCGACTCGGCGAGCGCGCCAGGGCGGCGCGGATGATCACGGAACAGCTGTCCTGTGCCCACCTGTGGAGCGATCCGCACACTCGTGGCGTCTCACTCAGGCTCCGGGCCCGGGTCGCCGCGGCGCCCGAGCGCCCGCATCTGCTCACCCAGGCAGTCGAGGTGCTGCAGCGGTCCGGGGACCGGCTCGAACTCGCCCGGGCGCTGGCCGACTTAGGTGCCGCATACCGGAGCGTCGGCGAGTCGATCCGGGCCAACAATGTGCGGCGCAGGGCGTGGCGGATGGCCGAGGAGTGCGGCGCCAAGGCGCTGTGCGACGCCATTCTGCCCTGGCAGGCGATGTGCGGCGGGGACCGGCCGGACCTCCCCGGCCGCGACCAGGGAGCGGGACTGAGCGAGTCGGAAATGCGTGTGGCCATCCTTGCCGCCAACGGCAACTCGAACCGTGAGATAGCGCTTCAGCTGTGCGTGACGATGAGCACGGTCGAACAGCATCTGACACGGGTGTACCGCAAGCTGCGCATCAGCCGCCGCCAGCAACTGCCAAAGAGTCTGATCGGTCCGGTGGGGACACCGGCGACGGACCGCAGAGAGCTGTCCTCGCTCTGACGAGCCGTCCGAACACACCGTCCGTGATGCCACGGAGGTCCACAGGTTGGAGATACCGATGGCCGCTGGCCACGACAAGGTGATCGAGGCGCTGCGGGCGTCCCTCAAGACCAACGAGCGGCAGAGGGAACAGATCCACCGGCTCACTACGGCGGCGCGGGAACCCATCGCCATCATCGGCATGGCCTGCCGCTATCCGGGCGGAGTGGGATCGCCGGAGGACCTGTGGGAGCTGGTGGCCGCCGGTCGTGACGCCATCGGCACCTTCCCCGAGGACCGGGGCTGGGACGTGGAGCGGCTGTACGACCCCGATCCGGAGCGGGCCGGCACCTCGTGTACCCAGCATGGCGGATTCCTGTACCAGGCAGGGGAGTTCGACCCCGGTTTCTTCGGGATCAGCCCGCGCGAGGCGCTGGCGATGGACCCGCAGCAGCGGCTGCTGCTGGAGATCTCCTGGGAGGTGTTCGAGCGGGCCGGGATCGACCCGGCCTCGGTGCGCGGCAGCCGCACCGGGGTGTTCGCGGGCGTCATGTACCACGACTACGGCTCCCGGCTGCACACCGTCCCCGAAGGCTTCGAGGGCTATGTCGGCAACGGCAGCGGCGGCGGCGTGGCGTCCGGCCGGGTCGCCTACACCCTCGGCCTCGAAGGCCCGGCCGTGACCGTGGACACCGCCTGCTCCTCCTCGTTGGTCGCCCTGCACCTGGCCTGCCAGGCGCTGCGGGCCGGCGAGTGCTCACTCGCCCTGGCGGGCGGGGTGACGGTGATGTCCACCCCCAGCCTGTTCGTCGAGTACTCCCGGCAGCGCGCGCTCGCGGCAGACGGCCGGTGCAAGGCGTACGGGGCGGGGGCGGACGGCACCGGCTGGGCAGAAGGCGCCGGGATGCTGCTGGTGGAACGGCTCACGGACGCACAGCGCCTCGGCCACCGGGTGCTGGCGGTGGTCCGGGGCAGCGCGGTCAACCAGGACGGCGCGAGCAACGGCCTCACCGCCCCCAACGGCCCCGCGCAACAACGGGCCATCCGGCAGGCACTGGCGAGCGCCGGGGTGTCGGCGTCCGAGGTCGACGCCGTGGAGGGGCATGGGACGGGGACGCGGCTGGGCGATCCGATCGAGGCGCAGGCGTTGCTGGCGACCTACGGTCAGCAGCGGCCCGCGGACCGGCCGCTGTGGCTCGGGTCGATGAAGTCCAACGTCGGCCATGCGCAGGCGGCCGCCGGCGTGGGCGGGATCATCAAGATGGTGATGGCCATGCGGAGCGGGACGCTGCCGCGCACCCTGCACGCGGACGAGCCGTCGCCACACATCGACTGGGACTCGGGCGCGGTACGGCTGCTGACCGAGCCGGTCGCCTGGCCGGAGCGCGACCGGCCCCGCCGCGCCGCGGTGTCCTCCTTCGGGGTCAGCGGCACCAACGCCCATGTGATCCTCGAGGCCGCATCGCAGACGGCGCCGCAGACGGATTCCGCGTCGCAGGCGGAAACCGACGACGCTCCCGCACCGCACGGCGCGCCGGGCCATGCCGTGGCGGGGCCGCTGCTCTGGCCCTTGTCGGGCGCGACGGCCGAGGCGCTGCGGGCCCAGGCCGGGGAGCTGCGTCGCTTCGTGGCGGCCGATGAGCTGCTGCGCCCCGCCGACGTCGGGCACACCCTGGTCTTCGGCCGCTCGGACCTCGCACACCGCGCAGTCGTCCTCGGCTCCGACCGGGAAACCCTGCTGCGCGCTCTGGACACTCTGGCAGGGGAGGGGCCGGACGACGGCTCGGTCGTACGGGGCATGGCGGCCGCCGGGGCCGGTGCGGGCGTGGTGTTCGTCTTCCCGGGACAGGGCGGCCAGTGGGCCGGCATGGGGCTGCGGCTGCTGGAGACCTCGTCGTTCTTCGCCGAGCGGATGGCGGAGTGCGAGGCGGCGTTGGCACCGTATGCCGACTGGTCGCTGCTCGACGTTCTGCGCCGGGACCCCGGGGACCCGGTCTGGGAGCGGGCCGATGTCGTCCAGCCGATGCTGTTCTCGGTGATGGTGTCGCTGGCGCAGCTGTGGCGCTCGTACGGCGTCGAACCGGACGCCGTACTCGGCCACTCCCAGGGCGAGATCGCCGCCGCCCACATCTGCGGCGCGCTGACCCTGGACGACGCCGCGAAGGTTGTCGCGCTGCGCAGCCGGGCCCTGCAGACCCTGCGCGGTTCGGGCGGCATGGCCTCCGTACCACTGCCGGCGGACGAGGTCACCGGGCTGCTGCGGACCGCATGGCCGGACCGGCTGTGGGTGGCCGCCGTCAACGCCCCCACGGCCACGGTGATCTCCGGCGACGCGGACTCTCTGGCGGAGGCGCTGGAACACTACCGGGACCAGGGCGTCGAAGCGAAGCGGGTCCCGGTCGACTACGCCTCCCACTGCCCGCATATCGAAGCCGTGGAGCAGGAGCTGCTGGGCCTGTTGCGGGGGATCGCTCCAAGGGCCGCCGACATCCCCTTCTACTCCACCGTGGACAACCAGTGGGCCGACACCATGGGACTCGACGCCCGGTACTGGTACCGCAATCTGCGCCGGCCCGTACGCTTCGCCGAAGCGCTCCGCGCCCTCGGCGCCGCCGAGTACCGGACGTATGTCGAGGTCGGCCCGCACCCCACCCTCACCCCCGCCATCGAGGACACCACTGAGGCCGCCGGCGTCGCGGCCACGGTTGTCGGATCCCTGCGCCGCGGCGAGGACGACGCCCACCGCATCCTGACCTCGCTGGCCCGGGCTCATATTCATGGCCTGCCCGTGGCGTGGGACCGCCACTACCGGGCGCTCGCCCCCGAGGCGAACCATGTCGACCTGCCCACCTACGCCTTCCAGCGCCGCCGCTACTGGCTGGACGCCCCGGCGACCACCGGGGACGTGACGGCCGCGGGGCTGGCCCCGGTCGGACACCCACTGCTCGGCGCGGCGGTCGGACTCGCCGAGGGCGACGGATATCTGCTCACCGGCCGGCTCGCCCCGCACACCCACCCCTGGCTCACCGACCACGCGGTCGCCGGCACCGTCCTGCTGCCGGGCACCGCATACGTGGAACTGGCCGTGCACGTCGGCGGACACCTCGGCTGCCCCCGGCTGGAGGAGCTCACCCTGCACGCCCCGCTCGTCCTCCCCGACACCGGCGGCGTGGCGCTCCAGGTGGCCGTCGGGGCACCGGACGAGACCGGCCGCCGCGCACTGAGCGTCTACGCACAGCGCGACGACGACCCCGCGTGGGAGGGGGCGGCCCGGGGCGCGTGGACACGGCATGCGACCGGCACACTGGCGGCCGAGGCCCCGACTGATGGCATCAGCGGTGCCGACGGTGCCGGGACCCTGGCGGGGGCGTGGCCTCCGCCGGGCGCGGAGCCCCTGGACATCAGCGGCCTCTACGACACGCTGGCCGCCGCAGACTTCGGCTACGGCCCGGCCTTCCAGGGGCTGCGCGCCGTCTGGCGGCAAGGCGAGGAGACCTACGCCGAGGTGCGGCTCCCCGACCAGGTGGCCGCCGACGCCCCACGCTTCTGCCTCCACCCCGCGCTGCTCGACGCCGCGCTCCACCCGCTGGCACTCGACAGCGGCCGAAGCGAGGAGAATCCAGCGGGACATGGCCTGCTGCCGTTCGCCTGGCGCGGCGTCAGCCTGCGCTCCCCGGGCACACCGACGCTGCGCGTACGGCTGCGGCCGCAGGGCCCGGACTCGATTGCCGTCGACGTGGCCGACGAGACGGGCGCGCCGGTGGCCTCGGCCGAATCGCTCACGCTGCGGCCGGTGGCCCTGGAGGACCTGCGGGCCCTCGGCGGCCAGGCGGGCGACACCCTCTACGCCCTGGAGTGGACCGCCGCGCCCGAGCCCCCGGCGACGGCCCTCGGGCGGTGCGCTGTGATTGGCCAAGCCATTCCTGGATGGGCTGCCGCGCTGGAGACGGCGGCAGCGGGGCCCGTACGGCGGTACCCGGACCTTGCCGGACTGGTGACGGCCCTGGACGCGGGCGATCCGCCTCCGGACCTGGTGTTCGTGGGCTGCCCTCCGGCTGCCGCCGGGCCCGACGACACGACGGTCGCCGACGTCCACACCGCCCGTACCCGTGTCCGTACCCGACAAGCGCTGGACCTGCTTCAGGGCTGGCTCGGCGAAGCGCGGCTGGCCGGCGCGAGGCTGGTGCTGGTCACCTGCGGCGCGGTGGCCACCGGGCCGGCGGAGGGAGTGATGGACCTGGCGGGCGCGGCGATCTGCGGACTGGTGCGATCCGCGCAGGCCGAGGAGCCCGACCGTATCCTCCTGGTGGACCTGGACGCGGCCGAGGAGTCGTGGGCGGCGCTACCACGGGCGGTCGCGCTGGGCGAACCGCAGATGGCCATCCGGGCCGGCCAGCCGCACATGGCCCGGCTGGTTCGAGCCGACACCGAGGGGGGCGCCCTGCTCACGCCGCCACAGGGGAGCGGCGGCTGGCGGCTCGACTGCGCCGACGCGGGCACGGTCCAGGGGCTGGCGCCTGTGGCGTCCTCGGCCGACCGCGACCCGCTGGGCCCGCACCAGGTACGGATCGAGGTGCGTGCGGCCGGGCTGAACTTCCGCGATGTCCTGGTGGCCCTGGGGATGGTCCCTGGGCAGCGGGGGCTGGGCAGCGAGGGCGCCGGGGTGGTGCTCGAAGCCGGGCCTGAAGTGGCCGACCTGGCGCCCGGGGACCGGGTGATGGGCGTGTTCGCGGATGCGTTCGGCCCGTTCGCGATCGCCGACCGGGCCACCGTGATCCGCGTCCCCGACCACTGGACCTTCGGCCAGGCCGCCGCCGTCCCCGTCGTGTTCGCCACCGCCTATTACGGGCTGGTGGACCTGGCAGGACTGCGCCCGGGTGAGTCGGTGCTGGTGCACGCTGCGGCCGGCGGAGTGGGACTGGCCGCTGTCCAACTGGCCCGCCACCTGGGCGCTGAGGTCTACGCCACGGCGAGCCCCGGCAAATGGGACACCCTACGCGCCCACGGCATCCCCCCGGAGCGCATCGCCTCGTCCCGCACCCTCGACTTCGAGAGCCGGTTCACCGGCCGGAACATCGACGTCGTCCTCAACTCCCTGGCCCATGAGTACGTCGACGCCTCGCTGCGCCTGGTGTCCGGCGACAGCGGCCGGTTCCTGGAGATGGGCAAGACCGACCTCCGCGACCCGGAGGAGGTGGCGCAGGCGTACCCCGGTGTCGCCTACCGGGCGTACGACCTGATGGAGGCCGGACCCGAGCGCATCGGGGAGATCCTGCGCACCGTGTTGCGGCTGTTCGACGAGGGCGTGCTCACCCCGCTGCCGCTCACCTGCTGGGACATCCGGCAGGCCAGGGATGCCTTCCGCCAACTCCAGCAGGGCCGCACCGTCGGAAAGAATGTGCTCACGCTGGACCGCACCCCCGACCCCGACGGCACCGTCCTCATCACCGGTGGCACCGGTACCCTCGGCGCCGCGCTCGCCCGCCATCTCGCCGCCACCGGCCGAGCACGGCATCTGCTACTGATCAGCCGCCGTGGCCTCGATGCGCCAGGCGCTCCCGAACTCATCGCTGAGATTGACGAGTTGGGCGCCACGGCGACCGTCGCCACCTGCGACGTCGGCGACCGTGCCGCGCTCGCCGAACTGCTCGGGCGGATCCCCGCCGAGCACCCGCTGACCGCCGTCGTCCACGCCGCGGGCACCCTCGACGACGCCACGCTCGGCTCCCTCACCGCGCGCCACCTCGACACCGTTCTGCCCGCGAAGGCCGATGCCGCCTGGCATCTGCACGACCTGACCTGCCGGCTGGATCTGGCCGCGTTCGTGCTGTTCTCGTCCGCCGCGGGTGTCCTGGGCTCGCCGGGGCAGGGCAACTACGCCGCCGCCAACGCCTTTCTCGACGCGCTCGCCTTCCAGCGACGGGCGATGGGACTCCCCGCCGTGTCCCTGGCATGGGGACTGTGGGAGGAGGCCAGCGGAATGACCGGCCACCTCGACCAGACCGACCGCACCCGCATGGCCCGCGTCGGCCTCCGGCCACTGGCCACGGACGAGGCCCTGGCGCTGTTCGACAACGCTCTCGTCGACGGCCCACCGCTGCTGCTCCCGGCCCGTATCGACACCAAGGCGCTACGGGGCACCACCGCACCGCCCCTGTTCCAGAGCCTCGTACGCCCCACCACCGGCCACCGGCCACGCCCCGCGACACCCGACGGCCGCTCCTCCCTCCGAGCCCGGCTCGCCGGGCTCGACCCCGCCGCACAGCACGAGGTCCTGCTCACCCTCGTCCGCGGCCACGCCGCCACGGTCCTCGGCCACCCGAGCCCCGACGCCATCGCCCGCGAGGCGGCCTTCCGTGACCTCGGCTTCGACTCCCTCACCGCCGTGGAGCTCCGCAACCGCCTCAAGGAGGCAACCGGCCTGCGGCTCCCCGCCACCATCGTCTTCGACCATCCCACTCCTGCCGCTCTCGCCCAGCACCTGCGGGACGGCCTCATCGGCGGCGCCGATACGGTCACCCTGGCTGCGGCTCCTGCTCCGAGCAAGGTGGCGATGGTGGCGGATGAGGCCATCGCGATCATCGGCATGGCCTGCCGGTATCCGGGGGGCGTGCGGTCGGCCGAGGGGCTGTGGGATCTGGTCGCCTCCGGCACCGACGCCATGAGCGGATTCCCCAGCGACCGCGGCTGGGACCTCGACCGCCTCTACGCCCCCCAGGACCAGGACGTGCCGGGCACCACATACACCCGCCACGGGGGCTTCCTCCACGACGCGGGCAAGTTCGACGCGGGATTCTTCGGCATCGGCCCACGTGAGGCGCTGGCGATGGATCCGCAGCAGCGGCTGCTGCTGGAGACCTCCTGGGAGGTTTTCGAACACGCGGGAATCGACCCCTCGTCGGTACGGCGGAGCCGGACCGGAGTCTTCGCCGGTGTGATGCCGACGGACTACGGCCCCCGGCTGCAAGACACCGTGGCCGAGGTCGAGGGCTATGTCCTCACCGGAAACTCCGGCAGCGTCGCCTCGGGCCGTATCGCCTACACCTTCGGCCTGGAAGGCCCCGCGGTGTCGGTGGACACGGCGTGTTCGTCGTCTCTGGTGGCGTTGCATCTGGCGTGTCAGGCGCTGCGTGCGGGGGAGTGCTCCATGGCGCTGGCCGGCGGGGTGACGGTGATGGCGACGCCTGGTGCCTTCGTGGAGTTTGCGCGGCAGCGGG
>NZ_MUNE01000252.1 GCF_002154605.1 Streptomyces milbemycinicus
CAGGCCACCGAGGACGAGGTGATTCCGTATCTGACCGGCCGGGTGTCGATCGCCGCGGTCAATGGACCACGCTCGGTGGTGATCGCCGGGAACGAGACCGCGGTGTCGGAGGTCGCGGCCCGGTTCGAGGAGGAGGGGCACAGGACCAGGCGGCTGCGGGTGTCGCATGCGTTTCACTCGCCGTTGATGGAGCCCATGCTGGACGGGTTCCGGCGGGTGGTGGAGGAGCTGTCCATCGAGGCTCCGCGGATCCCGCTGGTGTCGAATGTGACGGGTGAGGTGGCGTCGGCGGAGTTGGTGTGCTCGCCGGAGTACTGGGTGCGCCATGTGCGCGAGTCGGTGCGGTTCGCCGACGGGATGGCCGCACTCAGCGCGGCCGGGGTGACCGCGTTCCTGGAGGTCGGCCCCGACGGCGTGCTGTCCGCCATGGCCCAGGACAGCCTGCCCGAGCCGTCCGCCGACACCGTTGTGATCCCGGCGCTGCGCAAGGACCAGGAAGAGGAGAGGGCGCTGCTCACCGCGCTGGCCCGACTGCATGTCATCGGTGTGCGGATCGACTGGCAGGCCCTGTTTGCCGGAACAGGCGCTCGGCGGGTGGACCTGCCCACCTACGCCTTCCAGCGCCGGCGCTACTGGCCGGCGAGCTTGCTCCGTACGGGAGACGCCTCGGGTCTTGGCCTGGTCTCCGCGCTCCATCCCCTGTTGGGCGCGGCGGTGGAGCTGGCCGATGCCGGCGGTCTGCTGTTCACCGGTCGCCTGTCGGTGGCCACCCACCCGTGGCTGGCCGATCACGCGGCCGGCGGTGTGGTGCTGTTCCCCGGCACCGGTTTCCTGGAGCTGGCGATTCGCGCCGGTGACCAGGTCGGCTGCGGTTCGGTGGAGGAGCTCACCCTTGCGATGCCTTTGGTGGTGCCCGAGCGGGATGCGGTGGTGGTACAGCTGCGAGTGGGCGAGCCGGACGGCTCGGGACGCCGCAGTCTGAATGTGTACTCCCGTCCGGCCGATGTCGCGGAAGGGCCCTGGATACGGCATGCCACGGGCGTGCTCGCGGCCGGGGAGCGCCGGGCGGAGTCCGATGGCGCGGTGTGGCCGCCTGAGGGGGCGACCGAGGTCGATCTTGAGGGGTTCTACGAGCGGTTCGCGGCGGGCGGTTTCGCCTACGGGCCGGTGTTCCAGGGCCTGCGGGCGGTGTGGCGGCGCGGGGACGAGGTCTTCGCCGAGGTTGCCCTGGACGAGCAGGTGACCGATGCCGAGTCCTTCGGCGTGCATCCCGCGCTGCTGGACGCCGCGCTGCACGCGGCGTTGTTCGTGGACCTGGACGCGAGCGAGGCCGGCCGGTTGCCGTTCTCCTGGAACGGGGTCTGTCTGCACGCCGGTGGCGCGTCGACGCTGCGGGTACGGCTGACCAAGGCCGGTGCGGAATCGGTGTCGCTGATGGCGCTCGATGTGGCCGGGGACCCGGTTGTGTCCGTCGATTCGCTCGTCCTGCGGGCGGTGTCCACTGAACGCATGGCCGCCGCTTCCGCGCGTCGGCACGAATCGCTGTTCCAGTTGGCATGGACACCCTTGCCGACGCCCGGGTCCGTCGATGGCACCGAGGACGTGCGGTGGGCCGTACTCGGAACGGACGAGTTCGCGCTGGGAGCGGCACTCACGGCGCCTCGAAACTCCGTTACGACGCACCAGGACCTGGAGTCCCTGGGCGAGGTGTCCGACGATGATCCCGTTGTTGTGCTGGTCCCGATCAGCGGAGGTGCCCACGGCGACGACGGGGGCGCGGATGCGGTGGCCAACACGGCGCGAGCACTCACCTCCGAGGTGCTGAGGCTGGTCCAGGACTGGTCGGCCGACGACCGGTCGGCCCGGTCCCGCCTGGTGTTCGTGACCCGGGGCGCGGTCGCGGCGGAAGACGGGGACGCGGTCCTCGACCTGGCCGCCGCCGCGGTGTGGGGTCTGGTGCGGGCGGCGCAGGTGGAGAACCCTGACCAATTCGTGCTGATCGACCTCGACGAGAAGGAGAACGCCGCCGCGGCGATCCCCGCCGTCCTCGCTTCCGGAGAGCCGCAGGCGGTCATCCGTGACGGCGCCGTCCGGGTCGGACGGCTGGGCCGCCCGGTCACCGGGGAGCTCGAGCCGCGACAGTGGGATCCTGCCGGCACGGTCCTGATCACTGGTGGTACGGGCGGTCTGGGGCGCCTGTTCGCACGGCATCTGGTGGCCGAGCACGGTGTGCGGCAACTGCTGCTGGCCAGCAGGCGCGGTGGCGAGAGCGACGCGGTCGTCGAGCTGGTCGCCGAGCTGACGGCGCACGGAGCCGAGGTCCGGGTCGTCGCGTGCGATGTCGCGAACCGGGCCGCCGTATCGGAATTGCTCGCGGGGATCCCCGAGGAGCATCCGCTCACCGCGGTCATCCACACCGCTGGTGTCCTGGACGACGGTGTGATCGGTTCGCTGACACCGGACCGGCTGGACACCGTCTTCCGACCCAAGGTGGACGCGGCGTGGCAGCTGCACGATCTCACCCGGGACATGGATCTCGCGGCGTTCGTGGTGTTCTCGTCGGTCACCGGCATCGTCGGCGGCGCCGGGCAGGCCAACTACGCCGCGGCGAACAGCTTCCTTGACGGCCTGGCCCAATACCGGCGAGCGCATGGTCTCGCCGCGATGTCCTTGGCGTGGGGCCCATGGGAACAGAGCGCGGGAATGACCGGCGACCTCGGCGAAGCGGACGTCAAACGGATGGCCCGGGGCGGGATGTCGCCGTTGCCCGCCGAGCAGGGCCTGGCGCTGTTCGACACCGCGTGCTCGCTGGGGCACGCGCTGCTGGTGCCCGCCCGCGTCGATGTGGCCGCGCTGCGGGCCCGGCGTGAGGTGCCGTGGCTGGTGCGCTCCGACGCCGACCGGCCCTCGCGCCGCCACGCTGCCGCAAGCGACCCGGCCGCAGCGGCCACGCTCACCCAGCGGCTGACGGAGCTGCGCCCGGCGGACCGGGTCCGTGCCGTGGTGGACCTGGTGAGCACGGAGGTGGCCTCGGTTCTCGGGCACACGTCGCCGGAGGCGGTGGAAGTCCGGCATGAGTTCCGTGAACTGGGCTTCGACTCGCTGACCGCGGTGGAGCTCCGTAACCAGCTGGCCAACGCCACCGGCCTGCGCCTGCCGTCCACCCTCGTGTTCGACTACCCCACACCGCTGGCGCTGGCCGAACACCTGGTCGCGGAACTCGTCGGCACCGACAGTGGCCCGCTCGCGCTGGAGCCGCGCCGTACGCCCGTCGACGACGATCCGATCGTGATCGTGTCCATGGCCTGCCGCTACCCCGGTGGCGTGGATTCCGCGGAGGGCCTGTGGCAGTTGGTGAGTGACGAACTGGACGGCGTTTCCGGATTCCCGACCACCCGGGGATGGGATCTGGACGCGCTCTACGACCCGGATCGGAACACTCGCGGGAACACGAGCTATGTGCGTGAGGGTGGGTTCCTGCACGAGGCGGGCGAGTTCGACGCGGGCTTCTTCGGGATTTCGCCGCGTGAGGCGCTGGCGATGGATCCGCAGCAGCGGCTGCTGCTGGAGACCTCGTGGGAGGCGATCGAGCGGGCCGGGATCGACCCGCTGACGCTGCGCTCCAGCCGGACCGGTGTCTTCGCCGGAGTGATGTACCACGACTACGGCTCCGGCGCGGAATTCCCGGAGGAGGTGATGAGCTTCGTCGGGACCGGTACGGCGGGCAGCGTGATGTCGGGCCGGGTCGCCTACGCCCTCGGCCTGGAGGGCCCGGCGGTGACGGTCGATACGGCGTGCTCGTCGTCGCTGGTGGCCATGCACTGGGCGGCTCAGGCGCTGCGCAGTGGCGAGTGTGCCCTGGCGTTGGCCGGTGGTGTGACGGTCATGGCCACTCCGGGGCCCTTTGTGGACTTCAGCGCGCAGGGCGGCTTGGCGGCCGATGGCCGGTGCAAGTCGTTCTCCGAGAGCGCTGACGGGGTGGGCTGGTCCGAGGGTGTCGGGATGCTGGTGCTGGAGCGGTTGTCGGACGCCCAGCGCAATGGCCATGAGGTGCTGGCCGTGTTGCGGGGTTCGGCGGTGAACCAGGACGGTGCCTCGAACGGGCTCACGGCGCCGAACGGCCCGTCCCAACAGCGAGTGATACGGCAGGCCCTGGCCGACGCCGGTCTCTCGCCCGCCGATATCGATGTAGTGGAAGGACACGGAACCGGCACCACGCTGGGCGACCCCATCGAAGCCGAAGCGCTGCTGGCGACGTATGGCCGGGACCGGGACGCGGAGCGTCCGTTGTGGCTGGGGTCGGTGAAGTCGAATATCGGGCATACGCAGGCGGCGGCGGGTGTGGCCGGGGTGATCAAGATGGTCATGGCGCTGCGATACGGCACGCTGCCCGCCACCCTGCACCTCGACGAGCCGACCTCGCATGTGGACTGGTCGTCCGGCGCTGTCCGGCTGCTGACCGCACCGGTGGAGTGGCCGGAGGGCAACCGCCCCAGGCGAGCGGCGGTGTCGTCGTTCGGGATCAGCGGCACCAACGCGCACACCATCTTGGAGCAGGCGCCGCCGGCGGCTGTCGGAGCCGAGAACGACACGCCGGATGCGGCGCCGGGCGTCGTGCCGGTGGCGGTGTCGGGCAAGACGGCGGAGGCGCTGCGGTCCCAGGCGGCGCGGATGCTGTCGCACCTGGAGCGGAATCCGGAGCTGACCCCTGCCGACCTCGCGCTGTCCCTGCTGACCACGCGGTCGGCGTTCGAGCGGCGCGGTGTGGTGTTGTCCGGAGACCGTGGTGAGGCCATGGAAGGGCTGCGCGCCCTCGCCGTGGGCGGTTCGGCTGCCGGTGTCGTGCAGGACGTGGCCCGTGAGGACCGGGTGGTGGCGTTCCTGTTCTCGGGGCAGGGCAGTCAGCGGGCTGGGATGGGCCGGGAGTTGTACGAGCGGTTCCCGGTGTTCGCGGAGGCTCTGGATGAGGTGTGTGCGCATCTGGACCGGGAGCTGGACCGGTCGTTGCGAGAGGTGATGTTCGCCGAGCCCGGTTCGGTCGAGGCCGACTTGCTGGACCGGACGGTGTTC
>NZ_MUNE01000253.1 GCF_002154605.1 Streptomyces milbemycinicus
GCAGGCCACCGAGGACGAGGTCGCCCCGTATCTGACGGATGGGGTGTCGATCGCGGCGGTCAACGGGCCGAGTTCGGTGGTGGTCGCCGGTGACGAGGCCGCGGTGCTGGAAGTGGCGGCCAGGTTCGAGGAGTCGGGGCGGAAGACTAGGCGTTTGCGAGTCTCGCATGCGTTTCACTCAGTCTTGATGGATGCGATGGTGGCGGAGTTCGGGCGGGTGGCCCGGGACATCTCGTACGAGGCCCCGGCGATTCCGTTCGTCTCAAATCTGACAGGCGAGTTGGCCGGCCCGGAGCTGGTGTGCTCGGCCGAGTACTGGGTGCGCCATGTCCGGGAGACGGTCCGTTTCGCCGATGGCATGCGGTGGCTGGACGAGCGTGGGGTGACCACGTATCTCGAGCTGGGCCCGGATGGGGTGCTCTCCGCGATGGCGCAGGACAGCCTGTCCGAGAAGTCGGCCACCACCGCCGTTCTCGCACCGGCCCTGCGCAGGGATCTGGACGAGGAGCGCGCGCTGGTCACGGCGCTGGCCCGGATGCACTCTCATGGCGTGGCTGTCGAGTGGCAGCGGTACTTCGCCGGGACCGGAGCCCGTCGGGTCGAGCTGCCGACCTACGCCTTCCAGCACGAGCTGTACTGGCCGGCCCCCGCGGCCCGCACCGGGGACGTGACCGCCGCTGGGCTGGGAGCGCCGGAGCATCCACTGCTGGGTGCCGCGGTGGAGCTGGCGGACGCCGGCGGTCTGCTGTTCACCGGGCGTCTGTCGCTGCGGTCGCATCCGTGGCTTGCCGACCACGCCGTGGGCGGTGTGGTGCTGTTCCCGGGGACCGGTTTCCTGGAGCTGGCAATCCGCGCCGGGGACCAGGTCGGCTGCGACCGCGTCGACGAACTCACGCTCGCCGCACCGCTGGTGCTGGAGGAGCGGGACGCGGTGGCCATCCAGCTCTGGGTGGCCGAGCCGGACGAGTCCGGCCGCCGCGGTGTGAACCTGTACTCCCGGCCCGCTGACGCCACGGACCAGCCCTGGGTCCGCCACGCCACGGGTGTGCTGGCCGCCGGGCAGGGACCCGCCGAACACACCATGTCGACCTGGCCCCCCACGGAGGCCACCCCGGTCGAACTGGACGGCTTCTACAAGCGGTTCGCCGAGGGAGGGTTCGGCTACGGCCCGCTGTTCCAGGGGCTGCGAGCCGTCTGGCAGCGCGGCGAAGAGACCTTCGCCGAGGTGGCGCTGCCGGAGCAGGGGAGTGACGCCGAGTCGTTCGGGATCCATCCCGCGCTGCTGGACGCGGCCCTGCACGCGGTGTCCTTCGTGGACCTCGGAGAGTCGGACCGGGGCCGGCTGCCGTTCGCGTGGAGCGGGGTGTCCCTGCATGCCGGCGGAGCCTCGGTGCTACGGGTACGGATCGCCAAGGCCGGGGCCGAGTCTGTCTCGCTGACGGCGGTCGACATGGCAGGTGCGGTGGTCCTGTCGGCGGAATCGCTGACCTTGCGGCCACACTCCGCCGAGCGGCCGGCCGGAGCACATCGCGGCGAGCGGGACGAGCTGTTCCGGCTGGAGTGGGTGCCCGCCCCGGCCGACCCGGTGGCCGGCACCGGGCTGAACACGGTGGAGCTGACCGCCGACGAGGCCGCGGACCTGGCGGTGCTGGAGACAGTGCCGGACGTGGTGACGGTCGCGGCCGGGGCAGCCGGAGCCCACGATGTGGTCCCGTCGGTGCACGAGGAGACCGCGCGGGTACTCGGCCTGATCCAGGAATGGGCGGCCGACGACCGGTTCGCGCACTCCCGTCTGGCGTTCGTCACCCGAGGAGCCATCGCGGCCGACGAGGGCACACCGGTGGCCGATCTGGCCGGAGCGGCGGTATGGGGGCTGGTGCGTTCGGCACAGGCCGAGCACCCGGACAGGTTCCTGCTCGTCGATGTGGACGATCGGGAGACCTCCATGTCCGCGCTGCCGGTGGCCCTCGCCTCCGGCGAGCCGCAGGTCGTGGTGCGCGACGGAGCCGTACGCGTCGGCCGGCTGGCCCGGGTGTCCACCGCGACGGACCTGGTGCCCCCGGCAGACGTGGCATGGCGCCTGGACAGCAGGCGGAAGGACAGGCTGGACAACCTCTCGCTGGTGGAGTTCCCGGAAGCCACCGAACCGTTGGGGGCCGATGAGGTCCGCCTCTCGGTACGGGCGGCGGGGGTCAACTTCCGCGATGTGCTCAACGCGCTGGGCATGTACCCCGGAGACGCCGGATGGATGGGTTGCGAGGCCGCCGGTGTGGTTCTCGAGACCGGCTCCGAGGTCACCGCTTTCGGGGTCGGTGACCAGGTGTTCGGCATGGTGCAGGGCGCGTTCGGCCCGGTCGCCGTGGCCGATCAGCGTGCGCTGGTGAAGGTCCCCGACGCGTGGTCGCTGGAGGATGCCGCGGCGGTGCCGCTGGTGTTCCTGACGGCGTATTACGGGTTGGTGGATTTGGCGGGGTTGTCGTCGGGTGAGTCGGTGCTGGTGCATGCGGGTGCCGGTGGTGTGGGGATGGCGGCGATTCAGCTGGCGCGGCATCTGGGTGTGGAGGTGTTCGCGACCGCGAGTGAGGGCAAGTGGGATGCGTTGCGGTCGTTGGGGATTCCGGACGACCACATTGCTTCGTCCCGTACGACGGACTTCGAGGAGCGGTTCCTTGGGGTGACCGGCGGGCGGGGTGTGGATGTGGTGCTGAACTCCCTCGCGGGTGAGTTCATCGACGCGTCGGTGCGGCTGCTGCGCCCGGGCGGCCGGTTCCTGGAGATGGGCAAGACGGACATCCGCGAGGCGGAAACGGTGGCGGGCGACTACCTGCCCTTCGACCTGGCGGACGCCGGCCTCGACCGGACACAGGAAATGCTGGCGGAACTGATGGAGCTGTTCGGTGCGGGTGTGTTGCATCCGCTTCCGGTTACGGCGTGGGATGTGCGGCGGGCGCGGGACGCCTTCCGCTATATGAGCCAGGCCAAGCACACGGGCAAGATCGTGCTGACCATGCCGCCTCGCTGGAACCCCGAGGGCACCGTGCTGATCACTGGTGGCACGGGCGGTCTGGGGAGCGAGTTGGCGCGGCATGTGGTGGCTGAGCATGGTGTGCGGCGTCTGTTGTTGACGAGCCGGCGTGGACTGGATGCTCCGGGCGCCGTGGAGTTGCAGGCGGAGCTGATCGCGCATGGTGCCGAGGTGTCGGTGGCGGCGTGCGATATGTCGGATCGGGAAGCGGTGGCCGGGTTGCTGGCCGGGATCCCGGTGGATCACCCGCTGACGGCGGTGGTGCATACGGCCGGTGTGCTGGATGACGGTGTGGTGGGGGCGCTGACGCCGGAGCGGGTCAGCGCGGTGTTGCGGCCGAAGGTGGACGCGGCGTGGCATCTGCATGAGCTGACCCGCGACCTGAACCTCGCCGCCTTCGTGGTGTTCTCGTCCGTCGCGGGCTCGATGGGCGCTCCGGGGCAGGCGAACTATGCCGCGGCCAACTCATTCCTGGACGCGTTGATGATGCGCCGTCGGGCCGAGGGTGTCGCGGCGCAGTCGCTGGTGTGGGGGCCGTGGGCGCAGGACAGCGGCATGACCCGCGGGCTCACCGAGACCGACATCCAGCGGATGAGCGCCGCCGGAATGCCGCCCATCAGCACCGAGCAGGGCATGGCCCTGTTCGACGCGGCGACCGCCCTGCTCCACCCCGTGGTGCTCACGGCCCAGCTCAACCTCGCCGCACTCCGCGCCCAGGGCGCACCGGCCCCGGTGCTCCGTGGCCTGCTGGGCGCCGGGCCTCGTCCGGTGGCGCGGTCCACCGTCGTGGAGACGTCCGAATCACTGCGGGACCGGCTGCTGAACCTGCGGGCCGATGAGCGCGATGAGCACATGGTCCGTCTGGTGCAGGAGCAGTCGGCCATGGTCCTGGGGTATGCGTCGGCCGAAAAGATCGACCCGGCACACCGGTTCAGCGATCTGGGATTCGACTCGCTGACCGCGGTCGAGCTGCGCAACCGGCTGAGTTCCGGCACCGGGCTGCGCCTGCTGTCCACCCTCATCTTCGACTATCCGACACCGGCGGTACTGGCCGGATATCTGGTGAACGAACTCGTTCCCGCGGACGCCCCCGATCCGACGCCGTCCTGGATGGCGGATCTGGACCGGCTGGACGCCGCGCTGTCGGACGGCTTCTCCGACGAGATCACCCGGACCGGTGTCGCCATCCGGCTCCGGCAGCTGCTCACGAAGGTGACCAAGGCCGAGGCGGAGAGCGACGGTCCCGGCGCCACCGACCGGCTCGAATCGGCCAGTGCCGACGAGATTCTCGACTTCATCGACAACGAACTGGGCCGAATGAACGACCGGTGACCCCGGCGCCCAGCTTTCAGCCAAACACGGAGGATCACTTCCCATGCCTGACGACCGGAAGCTCGTCGACTACCTCAAGTGGGTCACCGCCGATCTGCACCAGACCCGTCAGCGGCTGCAGGAGGTCGAGGCGGGCAAGCAGGAACCCATCGCGATCGTATCGATGGCCTGCCGCTACCCGGGCGGGGTGTCGTCGCCCGAAGACCTGTGGAGACTCGTCATCGGCGAAGGTGACGGCATCTCCGGATTCCCCACCTCCCGCGGCTGGGACCTGGACACGCTGTACGCCCCCGACCGGGACCCCCGTGGGAACACGAGCTATGTGCGTGAGGGCGGGTTCCTCCACGAGGCGGGGGAGTTCGACCCGGGGTTCTTCGGGATTTCGCCGCGTGAGGCGCTGGCGATGGATCCGCAGCAGCGGCTGCTGCTGGAGACCTCGTGGGAGGCGATCGAGCGGGCCGGAATCGATCCGCTCACGCTCCAGGGCAGCCGGACCGGTGTCTTCGCCGGAGTGATGTACCACGACTACGGATCCGGCGCGGAGTTCCCCCAGGAGACGATGGCCTTCCTGGGCACCGGCACCGCGGGCAGCGTGATGTCGGGCCGGATCTCCTACACCCTGGGGCTCGAAGGCCCCACGGTGACGCTGGACACCGCGTGCTCGTCGTCGCTGGTGGCGCTGCATCTGGCGGCCCAGGCGCTGCGCAGTGGCGAGTGTGCCCTGGCGCTGGCCGGTGGTGTGACGGTCATGGCCACGCCCGGCCCCTTTGTGGACTTCAGCGCGCAGGGCGGCCTGGCGGCCGATGGCCGGTGCAAGTCGTTCTCCGAGAGCGCTGACGGGGTGGGCTGGTCCGAGGGTGTCGGCATGCTGATGCTGGAGCGGCTGTCGGACGCCCAGCGCAATGGCCATGAGGTGCTGGCCGTGTTGCGGGGTTCGGCGGTGAACCAGGACGGCGCTTCCAACGGGCTCACGGCGCCGAACGGCCCGGCCCAGCAGCGGGTCATCAAGCAGGCCCTGGCCGGCGCCGGGCTGTCCGCCACGGACATCGACGTCGTCGAGGCGCATGGCACCGGTACCACGCTGGGCGATCCCATCGAAGCACAGGCGCTGCTCGCGACGTACGGTCAGGGCCGGGACGAGCAACACCCGGTCCTGCTGGGCTCGATCAAGTCGAACATCGGCCACACCCAGGCCGCCTCCGGTGTCGCCGGGGTGATCAAGATGGTCATGGCGCTGCGATACGGCACGCTGCCCGCCACCCTGCACCTCGATGAGCCGACCTCGCATGTGGACTGGTCGGCGGGTGCGGCGAAGCTGCTGGCCGAGCGGACCGAGTGGCCGGAGACCGGGCGTCCGCGCCGCGCCGCGGTGTCGTCGTTCGGTATCAGCGGTACGAACGCCCACACCATCATCGAGCAGGCCCCGACGGTGGAGGCCGGGGACGACACGGCGACGCCGACCGCGGTCCCCGGCGTGCTGCCGGTGGTGGTGTCCGGAAAGACGGTGGGCGCGCTGCGCGCACAGGCGGCCCGCATCGCCGACCACCTGGACGAGGACCCGGACGCCCGCCTTGTCGATGTGGTGTTCTCGCTGGCGACCACACGATCGGCGTTCGAGCGTCGTGGTGTGGTGCTGGCCATGGACCGTGCCGGCGCCGTCGAGGGCCTGCGCGGGCTCGCGCACGGCACCTCCGCGCCGGGACTGCTCAGCGGGGCAGTGCGGTCGGGCGGCGGGCTCGGGGTGTTCTTCTCGGGGCAGGGCAGTCAGCGGGCCGGGATGGGCCGGGAGTTGTACGGGCGGTTCCCGGTGTTCGCGGAGGCTCTGGATGAGGTGTGTGCGTATCTGGACCAGGGGCTGGACCGGCCGTTGCGGGAGGTGATGTTCGCCGAGCCCGGGTCGGTCGAGGCCGGGCTGTTGGATGAGACGGGGTGGGCACAGCCCGCGTTGTTCGCCATCGAGGTGGCGTTGTTCCGGCTGGTGGAGTCGTGGGGTGTCCGGCCGGACTATCTGGCGGGTCATTCGATCGGTGAGATCGCGGCGGCGCATGTGGCGGGGGTGTTCTCGCTGGCGGACGCGTGCACGTTGGTGGCGGCGCGGGCCCGGCTGATGCAGGAGTTGCCGTCGGGCGGGGCGATGGTGTCTCTGCAGGCCACCGAGGACGAGGTCGCCCCGTATCTGACGGATGGGGTGTCGGTCGCGGCGGTCAACGGACCGCGCTCGGTGGTGATCGCGGGCGATGAGACGGTCGTGCTGGAGGTCGCGGCCCGGTTCGAGGCCGAGGGACGTAAGACCAAGCGGCTGGCGGTCAGCCACGCCTTCCACTCCCCGTTGATGGATCCGATGCTGGATGAGTTCCGGCGTGTGGTGGAGGGGCTGTCGCTCGCGGCGCCTCAGGTTCCGTTCGTCTCGAATGTGACCGGTGAGGTGGCGTCGGCTGAGCTGGTGTGCTCGCCGGACTACTGGGTGCGGCACGTGCGGGAGACCGTCCGGTTCGCCGACGGCGTGGCCGCGTTGAGCGCTGCGGGGGTGACCGCGTTTCTCGAGGTCGGCCCCGACGGCGTGCTCTCCGCCATGGCCCAGGACAGCCTGCCCGACGAGTCGGATGACACGGTCGTCATCCCGTCCCTGCGCAAGGGCCGTGCGGACGAGGCCGCCCTGGTCGAGGCGCTGGCCAGGCTGCACATCGCCGGCGTCAAGCTGGACTGGACGGCGTTCTTCGCCGGGACCGGGGCGCAGCGGGTCGACCTGCCCACGTACGCCTTCCAGCATGAGCACTACTGGCCGAACGCGCTGGTGAGGACCGGAGACGCGGGCGGCTTGGGACTGATGTCCGCCGAACACCCGCTGCTCGGCGCGGCCGTCGGCCTGGCGGACTCAGGCGGCGTACTGTTCACCGGCCGGCTGTCGCTGCGGTCGCACCCGTGGCTTGCCGACCACGCCGTGGGCGGTGTGGTGCTGTTCCCGGGCACCGGTTTCCTGGAGCTGGCGATCCGCGCCGGGGACCAGGTCGGCTGCGCACGGATCGAGGAATTCACCCTGGCCGAGCCGCTGGTGCTGGGCGAGCGGGACGCGGTCGCCGTCCAGCTGTGGGTGGGTCCGGCCGATGACTCGGGCAACCGGAACATACACCTGTACTCACGTCCCGCCGACGCGGTGGAGCAACCGTGGGTGGAACACGCCTCCGGCGTGCTGGGCACGGAGGAGCGGACCGCGGACTTCGACGCGACCGTATGGCCGCCCGAGGGAGCTGTCGCGCTGGACCTCGACGGCTTCTACGAGCGGTTCGCCGAGGGCGGGTTCGGCTACGGCCCGCTGTTCCAGGGGCTCCGGGGGGCCTGGGAGCGCGGCGACGAGGTGTTCGCGGAGGTGGCGCTGCCGGAGCAGGCGGCGGACGCGGAATCGTTCGGTGTGCACCCCGCACTGCTGGACGCGGCCTTGCACGCCGTCTCGTTCGTGGATCTCGGGGAGCCGGGGCGTGGACTGCTGCCGTTCTCATGGAACGGTGTGTCCCTGCACTCAGGAGGGGCCTCCGTACTGCGGGTACGGTTGGCCAGGTCCGGCGCCGAATCGGTGTCCCTGACCGCCGCCGATGGGGTCGGCGCGCCGGTCATCTCGGTCGAGTCGCTGGCGCTGCGCCCGGTGACCGCCGATCAGCTGGCCGGCTCCGGTACGGCGCGACAGGACTCGCTGTACCGCCTGGAGTGGGTGCCGGCACCCGCGCTGACCTCCCCCATGGACGCGGTCGCCGCCTTGGACGTGGCCGAGCTGAGCACCGATGTGGCGTCCCTGGAAGGCAGCCCCGACCTGGTCGTCGTGGCCCTCGACCCCGTTGATTCGCTCGCCACCCCCGACGCCGTGCACGAGGTCACGGCACGGGTGCTCGGCCTGATCCAGGAGTGGCTGGCCGACGACCGGTTCGCCGACTCCCGTCTCCTCTTCGTCACCCGGGGAGCCATCGCGGCCGACGACGGCACGACGGTGACCGACCTGGGCGGTGCCGCGGCGTGGGGGCTGGTGCGCTCGGCCCAGTCCGAGCACCCGGGCAGGTTCCTGCTCGTCGATGTGGACGAGCGGGAGACCTCCATGTCCGCGCTGCCCGCGGCACTCGCCTCGGGCGAGCCGCAGGTCGTGGTGCGCGACGGCGTCGTACGCACCGGCCGGCTCGCCAGAATGGCCACGGGGGCCAACCTGATGCCTCCGGCGGGCGCGCCGTGGCGGCTGGACAGCGGGCAGCGGGACAGGCTGGACAACCTCGCCCTGCAGACGGCCCCGGAGGCCGCCAGGCCGCTGGCGGCCGGCGAGGTCCGGCTGTCCGTACACGCCGCCGGCCTCAACTTCCGCGATGTGCTCTCCGCCCTGGGCATGTATCCCGGAGAGGCCGCCCCCATGGGCGGTGAGGCGGCCGGAGTGGTCGTCGAGACCGGCCCCGAGGTGACCGGGCTGCGCGTCGGCGACCGGGTGATGGGCCTGGTGGCGGGCTCCTTCACCCCCCGCATCGCCGTGGACCAGCGTGCGCTGGTGAAGGTCCCCGACGAGTGGTCGCTGGAGGATGCCGCGGCGGTGCCGCTGGTGTTCCTCACCGCGTATTACGGGTTGGTGGATTTGGCGGGGTTGTCGTCGGGTGAGTCGGTGCTGGTGCATGCGGGTGCCGGTGGTGTGGGGATGGCGGCGATTCAGCTGGCGCGGCATCTGGGTGTGGAGGTGTTCGCGACCGCGAGTGAGGGCAAGTGGGATGCGTTGCGGTCGTTGGGGATTCCGGACGACCACATCGCTTCGTCCCGTACGACGGACTTCGAGGAGCGGTTCCTTGGGGTGACCGGCGGGCGGGGTGTGGATGTGGTGCTGAACTCGCTCGCGGGTGAGTTCATCGACGCGTCGGTGCGGCTGCTGCGGTCGGGCGGCCGGTTCCTGGAGATGGGCAAGACCGACATCCGCGAGGCGGAAACGGTGGCGGGCGACTACCTGCCCTTCGACCTGGCGGACGTGGAACTCGACGGGACACAGCGGATGCTGGTCGAGCTGATGGAGCTGTTCGAGGCGGGTGCGCTGCGTCCGTTGCCGGTTACGGCGTGGGATGTGCGGCGGGCGCGGGACGCCTTCCGTTTCATGAGTCAGGCCAAGCACACGGGCAAGATTGTGCTGACCATGCCGCGTGAGTGGGAACCCGAGGGCACGGTGCTGATCACCGGGGGTACGGGTGGTCTGGGCAGCGTGCTGGCGCGGCATGTGGTGGGTGTACGTGGGGCGCGGCATGTGCTGTTGACGAGTCGCCGTGGGTTGGACGCTCCGGGTGCGGTGGAGTTGCGGGCGGAGTTGGCGGAGCTGGGTGCCGAGGTGTCGGTGGTGGCGTGTGATGTGGCGGACCGTGATGCGGTGGCGGGTGTGCTGGCGTCGATTCCGGTGGAGTATCCGCTGACGGCGGTGGTGCATGCGGCGGGTGTGCTGGACGACGGTGTGGTGGGGGCGCTGACGCCGGAGCGGCTGAGTGCCGTACTGCGCCCGAAGGTGGACGCGGCGTGGCATCTGCACGAGCTGACGCGCGATCTGGATCTGGCGGCGTTTGTGGTGTTCTCGTCGGTGGCCGGATCAATGGGCGCACCGGGGCAGGCGAATTACGCGGCGGGCAATGCGTTCCTGGATGCGCTGATGATGCGTCGGCGGGCAGAGGGGTGCGCCGGGCAGTCGCTGGTGTGGGGGCCGTGGGCACAGGACGGCGGGATGACCGGCGGTTTGAACGAGGCCGACGTGCACCGGATGAGCGCCGCCGGACTCCCGGCCATCAGCGCCGAGCAGGGCATGGCCCTCTTCGACGCCGCCACCGCGCTGCACGACGCGATGGTCGTCCCCGTACCGCTCGACCTCACGGCCCTGCGGTCGCTCGGCGAGGTGCCGGGCCTGCTGCGTGGGCTCGTCCGGCCGACACGGCGTACGGCGGCCGCGGCGCTGCCCGCCTCCGGCGCCGCCGCCGACCTCACCCGGCGCCTGGCGGGGCTGCGGGGCGCCGACCGGGTCCAGATCCTGGTGGACCTGGTGCGCGCCGAGGTCGCGTCCGTCCTGGGATACGCGTCACCGGACGCGGTGGAGATCCGGCGGGAGTTCCGCGAGCTGGGCTTCGACTCACTGACCGCGGTCGAGCTGCGCAACCGGCTGAACACGGCCACCGGGCTGCGCCTGCCGTCCACACTCGTCTTCGACTACCCGACGCCGGCCGTGCTGGCCGATTTCCTGGTGGCGGAACTGGTCGGAACCGACAGCGCCGTCGCGGCCCCCGTGGCCGGGGCGGTCCGTACGGACGACGACCCCGTGGTCATCGTGTCCATGGCCTGCCGCTACCCGGGCGGGGTCCTCTCGCCGGAGGATCTGTGGAATCTGGTGCTCGCCGAGGGCGATGGCATCTCGGAGTTTCCGACGTCTCGTGGGTGGGACCTGGAGTCGCTGTACGACCCCAATCGTGGGCGCCGGGGCACCAGCTACGTGCGAGCGGGAGGGTTCCTGCACGAGGCGGGGGAGTTCGACCCGGGGTTCTTCGGCATCTCGCCGCGCGAGGCGCTGGCGATGGACCCGCAGCAGCGACTGCTCCTGGAAGTGTCCTGGGAGGCCATCGAGCGAGCCGGTATCGCTCCTACCTCACTGCGCGGTAGCCAGACCGGTGTCTTCGTCGGATCGCTGCACCACGACTACGCGTCGGGGCGCCTGGAATTCCCGCAGGACGTGCGTGCCTTCCTCGGCACCGGGACGGCCGGCAGCGTGATGTCGGGCCGGATCTCCTACACGCTGGGTCTGGAGGGCCCGGCGGTCACGGTCGATACGGCATGCTCGTCATCCCTGGTGGCCATGCACCTCGGGGTGCAGGCGCTGCGGTCGGGAGAGTGCAACCTCGCGCTGGCCGGTGGCGTCACGGTGATGGCGACCCCCGGGCCGTTCATCGACTTCAGTGCTCAGGGCGGGCTTGCCGGCGACGGCCGGTGCAAGGCGTTCGCAGAGGGTGCCGATGGGACCGGCTGGTCGGAGGGCGTGGGCCTGGTGGTCCTGGAGCGCCTGTCGGACGCGCGGCGCCATGGGCACCAAGTGCTTGCGGTGGTGCGGGGTTCAGCGGTGAACCAGGACGGTGCGTCGAACGGTCTGACGGCGCCGAATGGTCCGTCGCAGCAGCGGGTGATCCGTCAGGCGCTGGCGAACGCCGGGCTGGCTCCGGCGGATGTGGACGCGGTGGAGGCGCATGGCACCGGCACCACACTGGGCGACCCCATCGAGGCGCAGGGGCTCCTCGCCACCTACGGACAGGACCGCGAACGCCCGCTGCTGCTCGGGTCGATCAAGTCGAATATCGGGCACACCCAGGCGGCGGCCGGTGTGGCCGGGGTGATCAAGATGGTCATGGCGCTGCGCCACGGTGTGCTGCCCAGGACGCTGCACGTGGACACGCCGTCCACGCATGTGGACTGGTCGATGGGGGACATCCAGCTGCTCACCGAGTCCGTGGAGTGGCCGGAGCACAGCCGTCCGCGCCGGGCCGCGGTCTCGTCATTCGGCCTCAGCGGCACCAACGCCCACACCATCATCGAACAGGCTCCGCTGCCCGAGGAGCCGCCTTCCGCCGACACACGGCCCGAGCCCGCCGTGACCCCTGCCGCCCTGCCGTGGGTGGTGTCGGCGAAGACGGCCGAGGCGTTGCGCGGGCAGGCGGTCAGTCTGCTGTCCCATGTGGAGGGCGACACCGAGGCGATGCCGGTCGACATCGGCTATTCGCTGGTGTCCACACGGTCGGTGTTGGAGCACCGGGCGGTGGTGGTCGGTGGTGACGGCGAGGAGCTGCTGTCGGGTCTGCGTGCCCTGGGCGATGACGATCCTGCGGCGGGTGTGGTGTGTGGGGTTGCCGATGTCGAGGGGAGGTCGGTGTTCGTCTTCCCGGGGCAGGGTTCGCAGTGGGCGGGGATGGGTGCTCGGCTGCTGGACGAGTCCCCGGTGTTCGCTGAGCGGCTGGGGGAGTGTGCGGCTGCGCTTGCGCCGTTTATCGACTGGTCGTTGATGGATGTGGTGCGGCAGGTTGCGGGTGCGCCGTCGTTGGAGCGGGTGGATGTGGTGCAGCCGGTGTCGTGGGCGGTGATGGTGTCGCTCGCGGCCCTGTGGCGTTCTTGCGGCGTGGAGCCGGATGCGGTGGTGGGTCACTCGCAGGGTGAGATCGCCGCCGCGTGTGTGGCGGGTGCGCTGTCGCTGGAGGATGGCGCACGGGTGGTGGCACTGCGCAGTCAGGCCATCGCGCGGCGGCTTGCGGGTGCTGGTGGCATGGCGTCGGTGCCGCTGCCGGTGGCTGAGGTCGAGGCGCGGCTGGAGCGCTGGGACGGCCGGGTGTCGGTCGCCGCGGTCAACGGCCCCCGGTCGGTGGTGGTGTCGGGTGACCGGGAGGCGCTGGACGAGCTGATCGAGGAGTGGACCGGCGAAGAGGTACGTATCCGCCGCATCGCGGTGGACTACGCCTCCCACTCCGCGCATGTCGAGGGGATCCACGAGGAGCTGCTGGCCGAGCTCGCGCAGGTCGCTCCGCGCACGGCAGAGGTGCCGTTCCTGTCCACGGTGACCGGCGAGTGGCTTGAGGGTGACGAGCTGGACGCCGGGTACTGGTACCGCAATCTACGGCAGACGGTCGGTTTCGAGCCCGCCGTACGGGAGCTGCTGGCACAGCGCCACCGGGCGTTTATCGAGATCAGCGCGCATCCCGTGCTGACGGTCGGGGTCCAGGAGACCATCGACGACGTCGATGTGGCGGCGGTGGTCGCCGGTACGCTGCGCCGGGACGAGGGCGGCCTCGGCCGCTTCCTGACCTCGCTGGCGGAAATCTTCGTCCGTGGTGGCGCTGTCGACTGGGCGAGCGTGTTCGTGGACACCGGCGCCCACCGCGTCGACCTGCCCACTTACGCCTTCCAGCACGAGCTGTACTGGCCGAACGCCTCCATGCGGGTCGGCAACGTCACTGGCCTGGGCCAGGTGGCCGCCGGGCATCCGCTGCTCGGCGCCGCGGTCGAGCTGGCCGATGCGGGCGGCGTGCTGTTCACCGGGCGGCTGTCGCTGCGGTCGCACCCGTGGCTTGCCGATCACGCCGTGGGCGGTGTGGTGCTGTTCCCGGGGACCGGTTTTCTGGAGCTGGCGATCCGCGCCGGCGACCAGGTGGGCTGTGACCTTGTCGACGAGCTCACCCTGCTTGCGCCCCTGGTGCTGGGGGAGCGCGATGCCGTCGCCATCCAGCTGTGGGTAGGGGCGCCGGACGAGACCGGCCGCCGCTCCGTGAACGTGTACTCGCGCGCCGCCGAAGCCGCCGAGCAACCGTGGACGCACCATGCCACCGGTGTGCTCGCCCAAGGGGAGCGTACGGCGCGGTTCGACGGAGCCGTATGGCCGCCCGAAGGCGCGGTCGTGGCCGATATGGAGGACTTCTACGCGCGGCTCGCCGACGGCGGGTTCGCCTATGGACCGCTCTTCCAGGGGCTGCGGGCGGTGTGGCAGCGCGGCGACGAGGTGTTCGCCGAGGTGGCACTCCCCGAGCAGACGGGCGGCGACGCCGAGTCGTTCGCGATGCACCCGGCCCTGCTGGACGCGGCCCTGCACGCCGTATCGTTCGTGAACCTCGAAACCGCCGAGGGCGGACGCCTGCCCTTCTCCTGGAGCGGCGTGTCCCTGCACGCCACGGGCGCCTCCCTGCTGCGCGTCCGCCTGACCCGGCGCGACGCGGAGTCGGTTTCGCTGGCGGCCGTGGACACCGACGGCGCGCCCGTGGTCTCGGCGGACTCGCTGGTGCTGCGCCCGGTGTCGGCCGAACAGCTGGCCGGCGCCCGAGCCGGTCAGCAGGACTCCCTGTTCCGGCTGGAATGGGTCCCCGTCCAGGTCGATACGGCGGCGTCCGGTGCCCTCGACATCGTGGAACTGACCGTGGAGCAGGCCACGGACCCGGCGTCGCTGGCCACGCTGCCGGAGGTGGCGACGGTCACCTGGGAGCCGGTCGACTCCTCCTCGGCGGCCGAGGCGGTGCACGAGGAGACCGCGCGGGCGCTCAGGCTCATCCAGAACTGGCTGGCCGACGAACGGCTCCAGGGCTCCCGGCTGGTCTTCGTCCTGCGCGACGCCGTCGCCGTCGACGCGCCGAACATGGTGGCCGCGGCAATCTGGGGGCTGGTGTCCAGCGCCCAGAGCGAGAACCCCGGACGGTTCGTGCTCGTGGACGCCGGATCCCCGGACGAGGTGCGGACAGCGCTGGCGTCCGGAGAGCCGCAGGTCGCGGTGCGCGACGGCGGTGTATGCGTCGGCCGACTCGCCTCCGTGACCTCGCGCGGCTCGCTGCTGCCTCCGGCCGACGGAACGCCGTGGCGGCTGGACAGCCGGCAGAAGGGCAGCCTGGACAACCTCGAACTGCTCAGCTTCCCGGAGGCTGCCGAACCGCTGGCCCCCGGACAGATCCGGGTGGCCGTACGGGCCGCCGGTCTCAACTTCCGGGACCTTCTCAACGGCCTCAACGCACTGGGCGCCTTCCAGGACAAGGTGGGGCCGCTCGGCAGCGAGGCGTCCGGTGTGGTCGTGGAGACCGGCCCCGAGGTGACCGGGCTGCGCGTCGGCGACCGGGTGGTCGGACTGGTCGACGGCTCCTTCGGGCCCCTTGCGGTGGCCGCTGAACGGGCGGTGACCCGGATTCCGGAGGGCTGGCGGTTCGAGGATGCCGCATCCGTCCCGGTCGCGTACCTGACGGCGTATTACGGGTTGGTGGATTTGGCGGGGTTGTCGTCGGGTGAGTCGGTGCTGGTGCATGCGGGTGCCGGTGGTGTGGGGATGGCGGCGATTCAGCTGGCGCGGCATCTGGGTGTGGAGGTGTTCGCGACCGCGAGTGAGTCCAAGTGGGATGCGTTGCGGTCGCTGGGGATTCCGGATGACCACATCGCTTCGTCCCGTACGACGGACTTCGAGGAGCGGTTCCTTGAGGTGACCGGCGGTCGGGGTGTGGATGTGGTGCTGAACTCGCTCGCGGGTGAGTTCATCGACGCGTCCGCACGGCTCCTGCGCCCGGGTGGCCGGTTCGTCGAGATGGGCAAGCTGGACATCCGCGACGCCGACAGCTTCACCGACGCGACGTATATCTGGTTCGACCTGCTCGACGCGGGCCCCGACCGTTTGCAGAGCATGCTGGTCGAGCTGATGGAGCTGTTCGAGGCGGGTGCGCTGCGTCCGTTGCCGGTTACGGCGTGGGATGTGCGGCGGGCGCGGGACGCCTTCCGTTTCATGAGTCAGGCCAAGCACACGGGCAAGATTGTGCTGACCATGCCGCGTGAGTGGGACCCCGAGGGCACGGTGCTGATCACCGGGGGTACGGGTGGTCTGGGCAGTGTGCTGGCGCGGCATGTGGTGACCGGGCATGGAGTGCGTCGACTGCTGCTGACGAGCCGTCGTGGGCTGGATGCTCCGGGTGCGGCCGAGTTGCGGGCGGAGCTGGCGGAGCTCGGTGCCGAGGTGTCCGTGGTGGCGTGTGATGTGGCGGACCGTGACGCGGTGGCGGATGTGCTGGCGTCTATTCCGGCGGAGCATCCGCTCACCGCCGTGGTCCACGCGGCGGGGGTGCTGGACGACGGTGTGGTGGGGGCGCTGACGCCGGAGCGGCTGAGCGCCGTACTGCGCCCGAAGGTGGACGCGGCATGGCATCTGCACGCGCTCACCCGCGACCTGGACCTGGCAGCCTTCGTGATGTTCTCCTCGCTCGCCGGGGTGATGGGCAACGCGGGGCAGGGCAACTACGCCGCCGCCAACGCCGCTCTCGACGCCCTGGCTCGCGGGCGCCGGGCGGCGGGGCTGGCCGGGCAGTCCCTCGTATGGGGCCTGTGGGCCCATGAAAGCGGCATGACCGGCAAGCTCACCGACGCCGACATCCAGCGCATGAGCGCCGCCGGACTGCCGCCGATCAACGGCGAGGAGGGCATGGCCCTCTTCGACGCGGCACTGTCCAGCGACGAGCCGGTGGTGGCGCCCGTACCTCTGGACCTCGCCGCACTCCGTGCCCAGCCCGAGGTGCCGAGCCTGCTGCGCGGGCTGGTCCGCACCACCCGCCGTGCGGCGGCAGCGGCAGCAGTGCCCGCGTCGGGCGCGGCGGCCGCGCTCACCCGGCAGCTGGCGGGAGTGGCGGAGTCCGAGCGCGCACCGGTCCTGGTGGACCTCATCCGTGGCCAGGCGGCCGCGGTCCTCGGACATGCCTCGGCCGAGGCCGTCGAGGCGCGCAAGGAGTTCCGCGAGCTGGGCTTCGACTCGCTGACCGCCATCGAGCTGCGCAACCGGCTGAACACGGCCACCGGGCTGCGCCTGCCGTCCACACTCGTCTTCGACTACCCCACTCCGATCGTCCTCGCGGAACATCTGCTCTCGGAGCTCGTGGGCCAACGCGGCGAGGTGGTCATCCCGGCCGCCGCGACATCCGGCTCCATGGACGACCCGATCGTCATCGTCGGGATGAGCTGCCGCTACCCGGGCGGTGTCCGTTCGCCGGAGGACCTGTGGCGGCTGGTCGCCGAGGGCCGGGACGCCATCGCCGAACTCCCCACGGACCGCGGCTGGCAGGTCTACGGGGACCTCGCCTTCGAGGGCGGCTTCCTCTACGACGTCGCCGAGTTCGACGCGGGCTTCTTCGGGATCTCGCCGCGTGAGGCGCTGGCGATGGACCCGCAGCAGCGGCTGCTGCTGGAGACCTCGTGGGAGGTCTTCGAGCGCGCGGGCATCGACCCGGCCGGTCTGCGCGGCACCGACACCGGTGTCTTCATCGGCGCCGCCAGCGGTGGCTACGTGCCGCCGGAGGAGTCCCGCGGCCATCAGATGACCGGCCTGCTGACCAGCGTCGCATCCGGGCGGCTGTCCTACACCTTCGGTCTCGAAGGCCCGGCGCTGACGGTGGACAGCGCGTGTTCGTCGTCGCTGGTCACCATTCACCTGGCGGCGCAGTCGCTGCGCTCGGGCGAATGCTCCCTGGCGCTGGCCGGCGGTGTGACGGTGATGGCCACCCCGGCGGCCTTCGGGGAGTTCGACCAGCACGGCGGGCTCTCGCCGGACAGCCGCTGCCGTCCGTTCGCCGATTCGGCCGCCGGAACGGGCTGGTCGGAGGGTGTCGGCCTGGTGGTGCTCGAGCGGCTGTCGGACGCCGTACGCAACGGGCATGAGGTGCTTGCGGTGGTGCGGGGTTCGGCGGTGAACCAGGATGGTGCGTCGAATGGTTTGAC
>NZ_MUNE01000254.1 GCF_002154605.1 Streptomyces milbemycinicus
CTGCTGGACGCCGCACTGCACGCCGCGGCCTTCCGCCCGGCCGACAAACTCCCGCACGGCGCCCTGCCGTTCTCCTTCAGCGGGGTGAGGCTGCACGGGCCCGGAGCGTCGACCCTGCGGGTGCGCCTCACCCCGGACGGCCAGGCGCGGGACACGCACGCATGGTCGGTCGCGGTGGTCGACGGCGAGGGGCGGCCGGTGGCCTCGATCGCATCGCTCGCGGTCCGCCCGGTGTCGACGCAGGAGTTGCTGGCGGCCTCCGGTACGGCGCGGCGGGACTCGCTCTTCGCGGTCGAGTGGGTGACCGCCCTGGCGCCGACCTCGTCGTCCGTTCCGCAACGCCTGGCCACGGTGGGGCCCAGCGACCGCCTCCCCTCGGCAGACGCGTACGCGAACCTCGCCGACCTGGCCGCCGCAGTGCTGGAGGCGGGGGCCCCGGCGCCCGATGCGGTCGTGGTCGACTGCGGCCGCCGCGATGCGCGCGCCACCGCCGTGCCGGAGGACGTAAGGACCCTCACCCGGCGCATCCTGGGTCTGCTGCAGGAGTGGCTGGCGGACGAGAGGCCGGCCTCGAGCCGGATGGTCGTACTGACCCGTGGTGCGGTGGCCACCACTCCGGGGGAGGACGTGGCGGACCTGGCGGGCGCGGCGGTGTGCGGCATGGTGCGCTCCGCGCAGTCGGAACATCCCGGCCGGTTCGTCCTGCTGGACCTCGACCCCGACCCGGACCTCGACGGCGGGGAAGTGCCACCGACCGTCGTTCCGGCGGCTCTCGCCTGTGGTGAGCCGCAGATCGCGGTGCGTGCGAACCGGCACCTGGTGCCCCGGCTGACCCGCGTTCCGGCGTCCGTCCCCGTCCCCGGGCGTGTTCCCGTTCCCGCCGCCGAGGCAGCCGACCCGGACACCACGCCCACGGCGTTCGACCCCGACGGCACCGTAGTGATCACCGGCGGCACCGGCACCCTTGGCGCGATGCTCGCGCGCCATCTGGTCAGCCGTCACGGTGTACGACACCTCCTGCTGGCATCGCGACGCGGACCCGACGCACCCGGCGCCACCGAGCTGCGGGCGGAACTGGCCGAGCTCGGCGCCGAGGTGACGGTGCGCGCTTGTGACACCGGTGACCGAGGCGCGCTGGCGGATCTCATCGCGGGGATTCCCACCGGCCACCCTTTGACCGGTGTGGTCCACGCTGCGGGCGTCCTGGACGACGCCACCGTCGCCTCGCTCACCCCCCGACACCTGGACACCGCGCTGACACCCAAGGCCGACGCCGCCTTCCATCTGCACGAGCTCACCCGCCACGCCCGGCCGCGCGCCTTCGTCCTGTTCTCCTCGGCCGCCGGTGTCCTCGGCGCAGCCGGGCAGGGCAACTATGCGGCCGCCAACGCTTTCCTCGACGCCCTCGCCGAACACCGCAGGGCGCAGGGCCTGCCGGCCTTGTCGCTCGCGTGGGGCCTGTGGGAGCAGGGCAGCGGCATGACCGGGCATCTCGACCGCACCGACCGGGCCCGCATCAACCGCTCCGGACTCGCCCCCCTCGCCACGGAGGACGCTCTCGCGCTCTTCGACGCCGCCCTCGCCGGCGATCGGCCGTTCCTGGTGCCCGCCCGGCTGGACCTGCGGGGTTCAAGCGCCGCCGAGACCCCGGCGCCGCTGTTCTCCAGGATCGCCCCGGCTCGTACGACCCGGGGCCGGTCCCCCGGCGCCGAGGGCGCCGCTGACCTTCGTACCCGTCTCGCGGCCCAGGACGCCGCCGAGCAGCGCGACACGCTTCTCACGATCGTCCGCACCCACACCGCCGCCGTCCTGGGGCATGACACGGCTGCCGCCGTGCGGCCGGACGGGGCCTTCCGTGAACTGGGTTTCGACTCCCTCGCCGCCGTGGAACTCCGTAACCGCCTTCAAACGACCACCGCCCTCACCCTGCCCGCGACCACCGTCTTCGACCACCCCACCCCCGCTGCCCTCGCCGATCATCTGCGTACTCAGCTCTGCCAGGACGCTCAGTCCTCGGCGGCGGCCACGGCCATGGCGGCGATGGCGGAGCTGGCCAGGCTGGAGTCCGCCGTCTCCGATTCGGTGGCGCTCGACGACGACACGCGCAGCGGCCTCGCGGAGCGCCTGCGGTCCCTCGCCCGCAAGATGAGCAGTGGCCGTGTCGTCGACCACGACGGCGGCGGCGCTGCGGACCTGGATCTTCAGTCGGTCACGGACGATGAGATGTTCGAGCTGATCGACAAGGAGGTCAGCCGAGACTGAGCCCATGCGGTGGCGTCATCGCGGCATCGCAAACGGTTGACGGCGCCCGGCGAAGGCCGGGCGCCGTCAACCGTGTCGCCGCTCAAGGCACGGCACGGTCACTCATGCCGCACGGCTCACTCAGCTCACTCAGCTCACTCGGCTCATTCGGTCGGCAGGTGTCGGCTCAGCCACGGGGTGTCGGTATTCATCTGCAGCGCGGCGGCCTCGGCGGCCTCGGCCACCGCTTCGGCGCCGCCGTCCGCAGCCGCGCGGGCCGCCTCGGCGGCGTGGGCCGCGGCCTTGGCCACGGCCTCCGCCTCGGCAGCCGCCCGACGGCTGTGTTCCGCGACCACGTTCGCGATCTCGGCGGCCTTCGCGGCGGCCTCGGCCTCTGCCCGAGCGGCCGCTTCCGCGGCGGGGCCGGCCTGGGCACCGGCGGCGGCCGCCGCGGCCGCGGCCTCGGCCGCGCGGGCGGCGGCCGCTGTGGCGGCCTCGGTCGACAGCGCATGCCCGGCTTCTCCGGCCGCGGCCCTGGCGGTCCGGGCCGCGGCTTCCGCGGCCGAGGCGGCGGTCGCCAGCGCTTCCGCGGCCTCGGCCACGGTGGTGCTCACGGCGGCGCCGTCCGCCGTCGCCTGGGCCACTTCGGACGCGGCCGCGCGAGTGGCGGAGGCGATGGCCTCCGCCCGCCTGGCGGCGCTCAGCGCGCGCCGTACGGGGATGTCGGGATCGTGTTCCGCCGTTGTCCGACTGACACTGGTCATCCAGAACTCATTTCCTGGTGGATTGTTTTCCCGATGGATTACGAGGGCCCGGCAGGGTACCCCGCGTGGCTCGGCTTCCGGTGGAGTCCTTTTCCTTGGAATTCCGGGGTCTTGAGGGGGTTCCGTGCTGTGTGCTCGGTTGCGATGGTCGTCGCCATGACCCAAACAGCTGGAAAAACCGCACTGGTGACCGGTGCGTCGCGGGGCATCGGCGCGGCCATCGCCCGAAGGCTCGCCGCCGAAGGTGTTCTGGTGGCCGTGCACTACGGGCGGCGCAAAGCGGACGCCGAGCAAACGGTCGCGTCGATCGAGCAGGCCGGCGGGCAGGCATTCGCCATCAGGGCGGACCTTGCGGCCGACGACGCCCTCGACACGCTCTTCAGCGAGCTCGCGACCGGGCTCGCCGGCCGGCCGCTGAACATCCTGGTGAACAACGCCGCCGTCTACGCCGACCCGGACGACCCGGCCGCCGCACAGGCGGACGGCTATGTGGCGGGCATTTCCGAGGTCACTCAGGAGGAGTTCGACCGCATCTTCAGCGTCAATGTACGGGCCCCGTTTTTCGTCACCCAACGGTGTCTGCCGCTCCTCGCCGACGGCGGACGGATCGTCAACATCTCCTCCGCCGTCACCAGGATCGCCTGGCCGCTGCTGCCCTACGCCATGAGCAAGGGCGCCCTCGAGATCATGGCGCCCAGGCTGGCCAACGAGCTGGGTCACCGGGGAATCACCGTCAACACCATCGCGCCGGGCATTACCGACAACACCAAAACCAACACGTGGCTGCATGACATGCCCGGGGCGGCCGAGGGCGTGGCCGCCATGACCGCACTGCGCCGGCTCGGTCAGCCGTCCGACATCGCCGATGTCGTCGCCCTCCTCGCCTCGGACGACGCCCGTTGGGTCACCGGACAACTGGTCGACGCCTCCGGCGGTATGGCCCTGGCCCCCACGCCACCGGGCATGTAGATACCACCGGGCATGTAGCGGCCATCGTCAACCGTGGTCAGGAGGGCGGATCGAGCCGGGCCACGGCACGGCGCAGAGGCGGCGCGAACCGGCTGATCAGGCGTACGAGACGGGCATCCGGCGTCACAGTCGCCACGGGTGTGTTGCGGGCGACCGCGCGCAACACCGCCCCGGCGACTCTCTCCGGCGGACAGCCGCGCCGCCCGAGCGTGTCCACGGCCCGCTTCCGCAGCCGCGTCTGCTCCTGTTCCGACACCCCCGCGAAGTGCATCGCCGCCGTGAAGGAGGTGTTCACAAAGCCCGGGCACACCGCGCTCACACCCACCCCGAACTGCGCGAGTTCCGCCCGTAGACACTCGCTGAGCATCACCACGGCGGCCTTGCTCGTCGCGTACACCGGGACCGCCCGCGTGGGTTGGAAGGCGGCGGCCGACGCGATCGTCACGATGTGCCCGCCCTGCCCGCGGTCCGCCATCTGCCGGCCGAAGAGCCGGCAGCTGTGAATGACCCCCCATAGATTCACGTTCAGCGTGCGCCGCCAGTCCGCGACGGAGGTGTCGAGAATCCGGCCCGACATGCCGATGCCGGCGCTGTTCACCAGGACGTCCACGACCCCGTGCGCGCTCAAGACGCGCTCGGACAGCCGTTCCATGGTGGCCGCGTCGGCGACGTCGACGGCCTCCGGCCATGCGTCGGTGGCGCCCAACACCTTGGCCAGGTCCGCGCTGGCCGACGCCGTACGGGCGTTCCGGTCCACACAGACCACCCGCGCCCCCGCCGCGGCGAAGGCGCCCGCCGTCGCCCGTCCGATTCCGCTGCCCGCGCCGGTGACCAGCACCAATCGGCCGTGAAAACGCTTGGCGTACCGGGACGATTCCATGGCTACCGCCTCTCGGGAGGAGTCCAGAAGCGCTCAGAAAAGAGCGAAGAGCGTTGACAGCCTGCACCCCTTATGGCGAACGGCCGCGCGCCGTCCGCGCATTCTGGGGTGCTTAGGGGGTGCAGTGAACGATATCGAATTCCCTAAGATCGCTTGACGCCCAGACGGTCCTGAGGAAACAACTCACGGCTTGAGGAATGTCGAGGAGATGCCGTAAATGGCCAATGCCAATGAGGAAAAGCTTCGGGACTACCTCAAGCGGGCGACCGCCGAACTCGTCCAGGTGCGCCGCCGCCTGGCGGAGATCGAGGCGGGGGAGCAGGAGCCGATCGCCGTGGTGGGGATGGCCTGCCGCTTTCCTGGCGGTGTGGGGTCGCCCGCGGAATTCTGGGAGTTGCTGGCCTCCGACGGCGACGCCATTTCGGGATTTCCGGTGGACCGGGGGTGGAATGTCGAGGCGCTGTACGACCCGAATCCGGACCGAGCGCGGACCGGGACGTCTTACACCCGCCACGGCGGCTTTCTCCACGACGCGGCGGACTTCGACGCGGGGTTCTTCGGGATCAGCCCGCGTGAGGCGCTGGCGATGGACCCGCAGCAGCGGCTGCTGCTGGAGACCTCCTGGGAGGCGCTGGAAGGCGCCGGTATCGACCCGGTCACGCTGCGCGGGAGCCGCACCGGCGTCTTCGCCGGGATGATGTACCACGACTACGCCACGCGCCTGCTCGAACTCCCCGATGGCCTCGAAGGGCTTGTCGGCAACGGCAACGCCGGCGGGGTGCTGTCGGGTCGGTTGGCGTACAGCTTTGGTTTTGAGGGTCCTGCGGTGACGGTGGATACGGCGTGTTCGTCGTCGTTGGTGGCGTTGCATTTGGCGTGTCAGTCGTTGCGGTCGGGGGAGTGTTCGCTGGCGTTGGCGGGTGGGGTGACGGTGATGTCGACGCCGGGGGTGTTTGTGGAGTTCTCCCGTCAGCGCGGTCTGGCGGCGGATGGGCGGTGCAAGCCGTACGCGGCCGCCGCTGACGGAGTTGGCATGTCCGAGGGCGTGGCCGTCTTGTTGGTGGAGCGGTTGTCGGATGCGCGGCGGTTGGGGCATCGGGTGTTGGCGGTGGTGCGGGGTTCTGCGGTGAATCAGGATGGTGCGTCGAATGGTTTGACGGCGCCGAATGGTCCGTCGCAGCAGCGGGTGATCCGGCAGGCGTTGGCCAATGCGCGGCTTTCCGCTGCTGAGGTGGATGCGGTGGAGGCGCATGGTACGGGGACGACGCTGGGTGATCCGATCGAGGCTCAGGCGCTGCTGGCGACGTACGGGCGGGGTCGGCCGGAGGGGCAGCCGCTGTGGCTGGGGTCGCTGAAGTCCAACATCGGTCATACGCAGGCCGCGGCGGGTGTCGCCGGCGTGATCAAGATGGTGCTGGCGATGCGGCACGGGACCCTGCCCCGAACACTGCATGTCGAGGAGCCCTCCCCGAAGGTGGACTGGGAGGCCGGCGCGGTCGAACTGCTGACCGAGCAGCGCCCTTGGCCCAAGGCGGACCGTCCGCGCCGGGCCGGTGTGTCGTCGTTCGGTGTGAGCGGGACGAACGCGCACGTCATTCTGGAGCAGGCTCCGGAGGCCGTCGGGGAGCCGGTGGCGCCCGCTGCGGTTTCTGTGGTGCCGTGGGTGGTGTCGGGGCGTGGTGCGGCGGCGTTGCGGGAGCAGGCTGGGCGTCTGCTGTCGCACGTCGAGGGCGACGGCTCACTGTCGCCGGTGGATGTCGGTTGGTCGCTGGTGGCCGGGCGTTCGGCCTTTGAGTACCGTGCTGTGGTGGTGGGTGATCGTGGTGGTTTGCGGGCTGGGCTGGGCGCGTTGGTGCGGGGTGAGTCGGCTTCTGGTGTTGTCGTCGGGCAGGCGGTCGGCTCGGGTCGGTTGGCGGTGTTGTTTTCAGGTCAGGGTAGTCAGCGGGTGGGTATGGGCCGTGAGCTGTATGGCCAGTATCCAGTGTTCGTGGAAGTGTTCGACGAGGCGTGCAGGCTGCTGGACAAGGAACTTGCGGGGCATGTCGAGCGGTCTGTCCGCGATGTGATCTTCGGTGACGATGCCGATCTGCTCGGGCAGACGGTGTTTACGCAGGCTGGCCTGTTCGCCGTTGAGGTGGCGTTGTTCCGGTTGGTCGAGTCGTGGGGCGTGGCGCCGGAGTTTGTGGGTGGGCATTCCATCGGCGAGATCGCCGCGGCCCACGTGGCGGGCGTGTTCTCGCTTGAGGACGCGGTGCGGCTGGTGGCGGCGCGCGGGCGGCTGATGCAGGCGCTACCCGCCGGGGGTGCGATGGTCGCTGTCCAGGCCACCGAGGACGAGGTGGCACCACTTCTGGCCGAGTACGGCGACCGGGTCGGTCTTGCTGCGGTCAACGGTCCGACCTCGGTGGTGGTCTCCGGCGACGAGCCCGCTGCCCTCGCCATCGCGGAGACGCTGCGCGACCAGGGCCGTAAGACCAAGCGTCTTGACGTGTCGCATGCGTTCCACTCACCTCAAATGGACGCGATGCTGGACGACTTCCGCTCCATCGCTGAGACCCTGACCTACGCCGCGCCGCGCATTCCGGTTGTCTCCAACGTGACCGGGAACCTGGCGACGTCCGATGAGCTGGGCTCGGCCGACTACTGGGTGCGGCATGTTCGGCAAGCGGTGCGATTCGCGGATGGCGTGGCCGCGCTCGCCGAGCAGGGCGTCACGACCTTCCTCGAACTGGGCCCCGACGGTGTGCTGAGCGCCATGGGTCCGGATACGGTCGCTGATGGGGTGTTCGTCCCTGTGTTGCGGTCGGGGCGTCCTGATGTTGAGTCGTTGTTGTCGGGTGTTGGGCAGGCGTGGGTGCATGGCGTGGCCGTGCGGTGGACGGAGGTTTTCGCCGGTGCGGGGGCGTCTCGTGTCGACTTGCCGACGTACGCCTTCCAGCGCCGCCGCTACTGGCTCGACACCCCGAATGTGCTGTCGTCGGCCGCCGATCCCCAGGCGGCGGCTTCCGCGCTTGGCCTGGGCGCGGCAGAACATCCGTTGCTCGGGGCGGCGGTCGAGCTGCCGGACTCGCAAGGGTTGCTGTTCACCGGGCGGCTGTCGGTCCAGACGCATCGCTGGCTCGCCGATCACAGGGTGGAGGGCGTGGCGGTGCTGCCGGGCTCGGCGTTCGTGGAGCTGGCCATCCATGCGGCGGACCAAGTCGGCTGTGAGTCAGTGGAGCGGCTGATGCTCCACACCCCGCTGGCCCTGCCACAGCGCGGCGGTGTCCTGCTCCGGTTGACCGTCGCCGAGCCGGACGAGATGGGCCGTCGTGCGCTGAGCGTTTATGCGCGGCCGGAACACCCGGCACCCGAGCACACGACGTCCGGCCAGCCCATGTCCGACCACTCGGTGTCCGACCACCCGGCGCCCGACTCCGCGTGGACCCGGCACGCCGAGGGCGTGCTCGCCGAAGGCTCACCCCAGCCGGGCTGGGAGTTCGGCGCGTGGCCGCCGGCTGGTGCGGTGGAGCTGGCGACGGAACATCCGTACGAAGTCCTCACCTCCGCCGAGGTCGGCTATGGTCCGGCCTTCGCGGGGCTCCGTGCGGTCTGGCGGCATGGCGAGGACATCCTCGCCGAGGTCGCCCTGCCCGTGGACCAGCAGGCCGAAGCCGGTCGCTTCGGTATTCACCCGGCCCTGCTCGACTCCGCGCTGCACGCGCTGCGGTTCGCCCGTAACGCAGACGCAGACGCAGACGCAGCCACGGACGCAGACGCAGACGCAGACGCAGACGCAGACGCGGACACGGACACGGACACGGACAGGCACTCGGACTCCGGCCGGGAGGAGCACGCCGTGTGGATGCCCGCGACGTGGCGGGGCGTGGCCCTGTACGCGGCGGGCGCGGCAACACTGCGGGTGCGGATCAGCGGGACCGAGCCCGACGCGCTGACTCTCCGGGTGGCCGATGCCACCGGAGCGCCGGTGGCATCGGTGAACTCCCTGGCGCTGGCCAGGCTGGACAACGAGGCGCTCAAGATGCTCGCCGAGGTCGCGGGAGCGGATGACCGCGCACCGTCCGCGGCCTCGGGCGCGCCCGCCGTCCGCACCCCGGCCCGTCCTACCGCCGTGGCCGAGCAGCCTGCCGGTGGGCTCTCGCCCGCGCAGCGTCTCGCGGCACTGCCGGCCGCGCAGCAGGAGGCGGCGCTGCTCGAACTCGTGCGGACCGAGGCGGCGGCGGTGCTCGGACACGCGTCGCCCGAAGAGATAGAGCTCCACCATGGCTTCTTCGAACTGGGCCTCAACTCGCTGACGGCTGTCGAACTGCGCAATCGACTGAGCGCGGCGGTGGAGCTGAATCTGCCGAACGCCTTCTTGTTCGACTTCAGTACGCCAACCGCCGTGGTCGCCCATCTGCGCCGGGAGTTGACCGAGCGGGCCGCCGCGCGGCGAGTGGCCGTTGGATCGGAAGGCACTGGATCGGCGCCTGACGTAGAGGTGCGGGACGGCATTGTGGCGCTCTTCCGGGAGTCGTTCGCCACCGGACGGAATGCCCTGGGGAACGACATGATCATGGCGGCCTCACGCCTCCGCCCGACGTTCGGTGTGGCCTCGGCGGCGGAGCATATTCCGGATGCTGTACGGCTGACAGCGGGCGATGCCACTACGCGGTTGTTCTGCTTCCCCGCCGTGGTGGCGACGGCGGGTCCGCAGCAGTACTCACGGTTCGCCGAGTATTTCCGCGGTCGCCGCGATGTGTCCGTGCTTCCGCTCCCGGGGTTTATGCGGGGAGATTTCCTCCCGGAGAGCATGGACGCGCTCGCCGAAGTACTGGCGGAGGCCGTGCTGCGGAATGCGGAAGATGGTCCGTACGTACTCGTCGGGCATTCCGCGGGCGGGCAGATCGCGCATGCCGTCACCACTCGCCTCGAGAAGATGGGGGAGCGGCGTCCTGCGGGGATCGCACTTTTGGACGCGCCCTGGCCGGGGGATGATGTGAGCGAGCGAGTCAGTACGGCCATGCTCGGCGTGGTGTTCGACCGTGAGGAAAAGCTCGGGGGGAACATCATGAATGCGACTCGTCTGACGGCCATGGGCGGCTATCACCACATTCTGGGGGAGTGGCATCCCGAGGTGATCGAGACCCCCGCAGTTCTTGTGCGCGCCACTGAGCCACTTCCCGTCACCGACGGAACTCTCAACGGTGACGAAGGTCTGCACATCGGCTGGAATCTTGACCATACGGCGCGGCCAGTACCGGGAAATCACTTCTCCATCATGGAAGAGCACGCGGGCTCGACCGCCGAGGCCGTTGAAGAATGGATTATGGAGTCGAAGCGTTGAAGCGTCACATCGCATTTTTTGGTGCGCCCTTCTGGGGGCACGTCAATCCCACCCTGGCCGTACTCGCCGACCTGGTGAGCAGGGGGCATCGGGTCACCTACGTCACTACCGAGGAATTCTCCGAGGCGGTCACGGCCGCCGGTGTGGACGTGGTGCGGTACGAGTCCACCTGGCCCGCGGCCAGGAGCGCGCCCTCGCAGGTGTCGGCCGACGAGATGGCCGGTGGGCCGCTGAAGTACCTGGTCGAGAACGTCGCGGCGACCGGCGCCGAGCCCGCCTTCGACGGCGATGTGCCGGACGTGGTGGTCTACGACACCCTGATGCACTTCGCGGCGCGCGCGCTGGCCCACAAGTGGCAGCGGCCGGCCGTGCAGCTCATCCCGCTGTTCGCGTCGAATGAGCATTTCTCGGTCGCGCAGCAGCTGGCCGACGAGTTCCCGGCGCTCGACCCGCAGCACCCCGCGCTGATCGAGTTCGGCACGAAGCTGGCCGAGTTCCGCGCCTCGTACGGCATGGGCGAGGCGTCGCCCGCGGACTTCTTCGGCACCGTCGAAGATCTCAACCTGGTCTTCCTGACGAAGGAGTACCAGCCAGCGGCGGAGACCTTCGACGAGCGGTACGCGTTCGTCGGCGCCGGTCTCGCCGACCCGAGGACCCGGGGCGCGTGGACGCCGCCGGAAGGCGATGCCCCGGTGCTGCTCATCGCGCTGGGCACGCTGTTCAACGAGCGGCCCGAGTTCTACCGGCTGTGCGTCGAGGCGTTCGCGGACCAGCCCTGGCACGTCGTGCTGGCGACCGGCCGGCATGTCGACCCCTCCGACCTCGGCCCGCTGCCGCCGAACATCGAGGCGCACCAGCACGTGCCCCAGCTCGCCGTGCTGGAACACGCCGCCGCCTTCGTGACGCACGCGGGCGCACGCAGCACCATGGAGGCCCTCCACTTCGGTGTGCCAATGGTGACCGTGCCGCAGTCCGTGGAGCTGGAGATGGCGGGGCGCAGGACCGCCGAGCTGGGCCTCGGCGTTCGGATCGGCCGCGACGAGGTCACTGCCGAGCGGCTGAGGGAGGCGGTGCTGAAGGTGACACAGGACGCGGCCATCCGGCGCAACGTCGAGGAGATGCGGCGCGCCACCCGTGAGGCGGGCGGCGCAGGCCGGGCCGCGGACGAGATCGAGGCGTACCTGCGCCGCGCGCTGGACGCCTGACGCTCGAGACCCCGGCATCGGCCTGACACCCGACGCCTGACACGCGACGCCCGGCACCGGGGCGGGCCGGAGGTCCCGCCCCGCGTGGCCTGACCACCCCGGTGCCAGCACATCATCCGATCAGAAGATCACCCGATCAGATCGGCTGAGCCGGCTCCTCCGCCTTCAACAGCGAGGGGAAGGCGGCCTCGAGCCCGGCCCGCCAGTGGCGGATGGGCTCGATGCCGACGGTGTGCCAGCGCGCGTGTCCCAGCACGCTGTACGCGGGCCGTGGCGCGGGGCGGCCGAACGCCGCCCCGGTGCTCGGCCGTACCCGCTGGGGGTCGGCGCCCAGCAGCCGGAAGACTTCCTGGGCGAGCTCGTACCAGCTGGCTTGGCCGCCCGCGCTGCCGTGGTAAGCCCCCGCCGGGGCCTGCCCGCCCAGCGCTGCGCGTCCCAGCCGTAGGAGCTGTCCGGCGGCGTCCATGGTCCAGGTGGGTTGACCGCACTGGTCGGCGACGACGTCGACGTGATCCTTTTCGCGCTCCAGCCGGATCATGGTGCGTACGAAGTTGGCGCGACCGGCGCCGAACAGCCAGGCGGTCCTGAAGACGTAACCCGTCCGCGGCAGGCAGGCGAACACCGCCCGCTCGCCGGCAACCTTCGTGCGGCCGTAGGCATTGACGGGGCAGGTGGGGGCGTCCTCCGCGAAGGGCACTGCGGCGCCGCCGGAATCGTCGCCGGAGAAAACGTAATCGGTTGAGATGTGAATGAGGTGAGCCTGGAACTCGGCACAGGCGTCCGCTAAATTGCGGGTGCCCTCGCCATTTATCCGCAGTGCGCCCTCTTCGTCGGTCTCCGCTTTGTCCGGTGCGGCGAACGCGGCGCAGTTGATCACAATCGCGGGCCGGTGCTTCGCCAACGCATCGCGCACCGCATGCGCGTCCGTGATGTCCAGGCCCTTGTGATCGAATCCCTTTGCGGTCTCACCCGCCTCTCGCAGGCCGGTCATCACGTCCTGTCCGAGCAGCCCACCCGAGCCGGTGACCAGCCATGCTTCATTCACGACGGTGATTTCCCCTCCAATGAAATGGTCTCGCGGCGGTTCGCGAGAAAAATTGCCTGCGGCGCAATGCCGAGTACGCTCACCGTATCGTGGACGAAACTCCGGGCGAGGTGATTCACTTCACATCGCGCCCCATCAAGTACGGCTTGCACGTGGCGCTTTGCTGCCACAAGTATGGTGTTGTTTGTAAACGGGGGAGCTGCGTCTGCCGAAAGCTCCCGAATTGGGCATCGTTGCCAGCACGGAGGACGGCATGAAGGTTGCACTCCTCGCCTTTGGGTCACGGGGCGACATCCAGCCATTTCTTGCTCTAGGGACCGGACTGCGGGCCCGTGGTCACGAGGTGGACTTGGCCACCACCACGGATTTCAAGGCAATGGTCGAGCAGGCCGACTTGAACTTCCGAGAGATTCCGGGGAGGACCGGGAACTACTTCGAATTGCCCCAGGTCATCAAGGCGCTGCGGAAGAGCTCCTCACTGATGCGGGCGAGCCGGGCGATCCCGACGCCGACCGTCGACGAGGTCGTCGCGGCTCTCGACGCGATGCACGAGGCGACGCAGGGTGCGGACTTCATGGTCAACGCGATGCTCACCCGGGGCGCCGGCTACGCGGACCCGGGCGTGCCCTGGGGCACCGTCGCCTGGTGGCCGATCGTGCCGACCGGCCAGTCCCCCGCTTTCGGCTTCCCGAAGTTGCCGCTGGGCGCGCCGTACATCCGGTTCAGCCACTTCGTGGCGGCACAGTTCGACTGGGCGATAAGCCGCGCCGCGGTGAACAAGTTCCGCAAGGGTAAGGGGCTGCCCCCGGTCAAGGGGACGCCGGCCAAGAAGCTGGGAATCGAGCACCCGGTGTTCCACGCCACCAGCCCCAGTGTGGTGGTGCCGCCGTCCGACTGGCCCGCGCGCGCCCATGTGACCGGCTACTGGTTCTGGGACCGCCCGTGGGAGCCCCCGGCGGACCTGGTGGACTTCCTGGACAGCGGGGAGAAGCCGGTCACGCTGACCCTGGGCAGCACCTGGCCGGTCTATGGCGAGGAGACCTTTGAGCGCGTACTGAAGGCGGTACGCAAGGCCGGCCGCCGGATGGTTCTCGTGGACGGCCCGGACGGTGACCTTCCGGACGATGTCTTCCGCGCCCGCGAGATGGACTACAGCTGGCTCTTCCCGCGCACGGCCGCCGTCATCCACCACGGAGGTCCGGGCACGGTGGCGGAGGTGCTGCGGGCGGGCGTGCCCAGCGTGGTGCTGCCGTGTTTCGCCGACCATCCGTACTGGGCAGCCAGGCTCCTGGAGATGGGCGTCTCCTCGCCACCGGTGCCGCTGGTCGGGCTCACCCAGGAGCAGCTGGACAGTTCGGTGTCGACCGTGCTCGGCGATCCGCAGATCACCGAGCGCGCCGCGGCCCTCGGCCCGCGTATCGTCGACGACCGGGGTGTCGAGACCACCTGCGAGCTGATTGAGGGGTATGTGAACGGCACGGCGTCGGGGGAGCGGACCGCCTCAGGCACCGCTTGATAGGGCCGGTCGGCGGAACCGGCTGGCGGAACCCGATCGGCCGAACCCGGTCGGCGGAACCAGCCGACGGAACCCGGTGTACCGCGCGTGGCTCACAGCCGCGCGCGGTACCACGCCACCGTGTCGGCGATCCCGGCCGTGAAGTCGCGCGCCGGCCGGTAGCCGAGCTCGCGTCGGATCTTGTTCCAGTCGACCGAATACCGCCGGTCGTGTCCCTTGCGGTCCTCGACCCAGTCGACTCGCTCCCAGCCCACGCCGCAGGCGTCCAGCAGAAGCGCGGTGAGTTCCTTGTTGGACAGCTCGGTGCCACCGCCGATGTTGTAGACCTCGCCCGCCCTGCCTCCGTTGAGCACCGCGAGCAGACCGTGGCAGTGGTCGTCGACGTGCAGCCAGTCCCGCACGTTCTCGCCGTCCCCGTACAGGGGGACACTGCCGCCCCGCAGCAGGGTGGTGACGAAGAGCGGAATCAGCTTTTCGGGAAACTGGTACGGGCCGTAGTTGTTGGAGCAGCGCGTCACCCGGACGTCGAGCCCGTGCGTCTGGTGGTACGAGAGCGCCAGCAGGTCGCTCGAGGCCTTGGTGGCCGAGTACGGCGAGCTGGGTTGCAGGCGGTCCTCCTCGGTGGCGGAGCCGAACTCGACCGACCCGTACACCTCGTCGGTCGACACATGGACGAACCGAGAGATCTCGTGGCGCAGCGCGGCGTCCAGCAACACGCCCGTGCCCACCACATTGGTGTGCACGAAGGCCTGCGCGGAGTCGATCGAACGGTCCACGTGGGACTCGGCGGCGAGGTGGACGATGGCGTCGTGTCCAGGCATGAGCCTGTCCACGAGCGCCGGGTCGGCGATATCGCCCTGGACGAAGACGAAGCCGGGGGCGTCGCGCACCGGGGCGAGGTTGTCGAGGCTGCCCGCGTAGGTGAGCTTGTCCAGGACGGTGACCTGGACATCGTCGCCCAGTGGCCGCTCGGGTCCGAGGATCAGACGGGTCAGATGGGAGCCGATGAACCCGGCGGCGCCGGTGATGAGGATCTTCATGCGCGTATCTGGACCTTGCTGTGATCGCCGAGTATCAGGCGGTGGGCTTGCGGGGTTCGCGGCGCCGGGGTCACCTCCACGGAGCGCCCGATGACCGAGGCCTCGATGCGTCCGACGCCGGCGATGGTCGCGTTGGGGAGGACGATGGAGTACTCGATTTCACTGTCGACGACCGAGCAGTCGTCGGCCACCGAGGTGTAGGGCCCCACATACGAGCCCTCGACGCACGCACCATTGCCGATGATCACGGGGCCGACGATCCGCGACCGCACGACGGAGGCGCCGGGCTCCACGACCACCCGGCCGACCAGCTCACTCTCCTCGTCCACCGCGCCTTCGACGCGGTGGACGAGGCGGTCGAGAACGGAACGGTTCACCTCCAGCATGTCGGTGGCGTTCCCGGTGTCCTTCCAGTAGTCGGTGACGATCGACGACTCCACTCGACGCCCTTGGTCGATGAGCCACTGGAGGGTGTCGGTGATCTCCAACTCGCCACGGTCGGAGGGCCGGACGCTGTCGACTGCCTCATGCACGGCGGGGGTGAAGAAGTAGACGCCGACGAGCGCGAGGTCGCTCTTGGGGAACTCCGGTTTCTCCTCAAGGCCGATGACCCGGCCGGCCGCGTCCGTCTCGGCGACACCGAACGCGGTCGGGTCGGGTACATGCGTGAGCATGATCTGGGCGTCCGGCCGGGTCGCACGGAACAACTCGGTCTGCTCGGTGATCCCACTGAGCAGGAAGTTGTCGCCGAGATACATGACGAAGTCGTCGTCACCGAGCCAGTCGCGCGCCGTCAAAACGGCATGCGCGAGACCGAGCGGCTTTTCCTGCGGAATGTAGGTGACGTCGACACCGAACCGGGAGCCGTCACCGACTGCGCCCCGGATCTCGCCGGCGGTCTCTCCTACGATGATGCCGACGTCCTCGATGCCGGTCTCCGCTATTCCTTCGAGGACGTAGTAGAGAATCGGCTTGTTGGCCACCGGAACCAACTGCTTGGCGGAAGTATGGGTAATGGGACGTAGCCGAGTTCCGGAACCTCCGGAAAGGACAAGTGCCTTCACGGTTCTCCTCGCTGCGATGCGATGCCGTGCGCTGCGCTGCCAAGCGACGGGAATCAGGGCTGGTATACGGGCAGCAGCCCGGCCTCCTGGGCCTCGGCCACGGTGGGCGCGACAGTGTCCTTGGCGGAGAGGATGGGCTCGACGCCGGGGATCCAGTCGATACCGAGATCGGGGTCGAGCGGATGAATGGCGCGCTCACGCTCCGCGACGTACCCGGCGGAGCACATGTACACGATGGTCGCTTCCTCGGTGAGCCCCTGCACAGCGTGCCCGATGCCCTCGGTCAGGAAAAGCGCCTGCCGGCTCTGGTCATCCAGGTCCACCGTCTCCCAACGGCCGAAGGTGGGCGATCCGACCCGCAGGTCGACCACCACGTCACGTACCGCGCCGCTCGCACAGGTGATGTACTTCGCCTGCCCGGGAGGGACATCGGCGAAGTGAATGCCGCGAATCGCCCCTCGGCGGCTGGTCGAGAGATTGGCCTGGCCGAGCGGCATGCTGCGGCCGGTCGCTTCCTGGAAAACGTCCCTTTGATACCACGCTGCGAAGGTGCCTCGAGCGTCGTCGAAAAGTTGAGGCTGGAACAACCAGGTGCCGTCAATGGACAGCGGCTTTATCACCAACGTGCCTTTCCCCCGTTGCGGATGACAGGCGATTACCTCAAATCACTTTGCTCCGGCGACAGCAATGCCGAGCCGACCCCCCCCCACACGTTCTCGAACACTACCCGCTGAGTCATGATCGCGCGAGAGTCATCGGTCACTTGACCACCAGTGGCCACGTGACGATTCACACCCCAACTCAACGTGCCGGTCGGCGAGATGGGAAGCCACAACCGCCCGCGTGCGTGGACGAGTGGAGCGCCGTCTTGCCCGATCCCGAACTTCTCAAGGTGACATCGGGTATTGAAACTGTCTGAATGCCCCGGAGATCGGTGCGGTCAGCGGTGAGGGCTCTGACCGGCAGGGCGGACGACTATCTTATTTATGTCGACGCTCTTCGGTTGCTCTAGGGCAAACAGGACGGTGCGTGCGATGTCGTCGGGAGCGAGTTCGGGGTCCGCATGGCGGTCGGATGGCGCGGCTGCGGTGTCCACGAGGCCGGGTTGAACGACGGTGACTCGGATGCCGGTGGTGCTGCGGGACGTCACCCAGCGGTCAGAGGCTCGTGAGCAGGCCGTCGAGCGGGGCGGGTATGCGGTCGGGGTCGAGGGCTTCGACGAGGACGCGACCGTAGTGGATCTTGCGCCCTTTCTTCGTGCCGAGGAAGCGCCGCAACTGCTGCTGTGAGGTGCGGTTTCGCTGCGCGGGCTGGCGCAGGAAGGTCTGCAGGGCGCGCAGCTCGCCCTCCGCCCGGACGAGGTCTTCCACCCGCCTCACGCCCAACGCGCGGATGAGCTCGTCTTCCAGATCTGCCGCGCAGACGAAGAACCCGTGTTGTGCCGCACCGGCCCGCTCCAGGCCACGAACGTAGTAGTCACGCTCCGCCTCGTCGCACAGTCCCGTGAGGCGCAGGCCCAGGCCGGAGGGCCCGAGGAGGTGGGCGAAGCGCCCGACGCTCATCGCACCGCCCATCGGCAGGACGCAGACTCCTTCGGCCGCCAGATTCCGGCCGCGGCGCGCGGCCAGCGCGCTGACCGCTGCGGCGTCGCTCAGCCCTTCGAGCAGGACGGCCGTCCGGACGGACAGCCGCGCGGCCAGCTCGCGCGCGGGGTCGCCGGGGCCACCGGCCGCCCACCTGGTGACCGCCTCCCGGAACGACTCCATGTCAGCCATGAGACGAGTCTCCGCCCCTTCCCGGCCACCACGCCAGGGAATTTCCGTCGGCGCGTCCTGGGCGGCGGCGTTGTCAGTGGGTGCTGGCAGGGTGGTCGGTATGAAGGACACGAGCGACGACTGGCGGTCCTTCCTGGTGCGGTGGAGCCAGGAGTGGGCGGACGCACAGGACCTGGATGCACCGGCGGGCGAACGGAGCGCGGAGGACGAGGATTCCCTGCATACGCGTTGGCTGGGGTTTCCGCCCGCGACGGAGGTGCGGATCCGGGGCTTGGAGGAGCGGCTCGGGCATCGGCTGCCGCCCTCGTTCCGGACGTTTCTGGCAGTCAGCGACGGCTGGCGGCACGCGGGGCTTCGTGTGGCTGCTCGCTGGCACCGCCGCGGTCCGGTGGCACGAGGCCGCGGCGGGCCTGGCCGAGTACTTCCCCGGGGATCTGGGCGACGACCCCACGCCCGAGGAGCAGTTGCTCGCCGGAATGTGGGAGCGGGCGCTGCAGTTGGACGCGGAGTCGGACATGGTCTACGTCCTGCTGGACCCGGGGGACGTGGACGACGCCGGTGAGCGGGCCGTGTACTGCTACGCGTCGTGGCGCGCGAGCCCTCCTGAGCGGTACGCGTCGTTCCGCGTGTTCATGGAGGCCATGTACCGGGAGTTTCACAGTCTGCAGGTGAACCGCTCGGAGCGTGCGGGGGCGGTCTTCGTCAACGCGACGACACGGGCCTGGACGCGTCCGTCGAGGCCGCCCGTATGGACGCGCTGGGCGGGCGGTATGAGCGGGCCTCGGTGGCCCTGACGGAGGCGATCTCGTACGGCAGGCCCCGGGCGACGAGGCTGCGCGACCAGATCCGTCGGCTGCTCGGGGAGACGTACGTGGTGTCTTTCCACGAGCTCGCGACCGACCCGCGATACGTGCTGGAGGTGCTGCCCGTGCTGGCGGCCGAGCAGGTGCGACAGCGCCGGGACGACGGGTCGTTGACCCGCCGCCTGGGGGACCGCCCAGGCGTCTTCCATCTGTCTGTCGCGGAGAGAGACGAGGAGCGGTACGCGTTCACCGTCCGGGGGACCGCCGTCAGCAGACGGGGCGCCGTGCCGGTCGCGTTGGACCCGGACCGTCTCTTCCCGCAGGACGAACCGCACGAGGAGCGGCTGGGCGAGCGCCGCGCCTTGGAAGCCCTGGTGGCAGAGTTCGGCGTCGGGCTGCCGCGGTTGGCCCTCGAGCGCGGACGTCTGCACACATTCCGCACCCGATCCTGGAGGCGACCCCTGAGTCCGGGCGATCGTTTCGTGACGGTCGACGTCGTGTGGCAGCAGCCGTAGAAGCCATGGAGGGACAAGGCGGGCCATGGGGCTACAGGGCTTACGCGGTGGCAGGACAGACACGGCGGCTGGGACCGAGGCCTGGGACGTGTCCCGGGCCTCAGACCGAGGGCCTCAGGTGGCGGACCTCAGGAGGCCGCCACCGAACGCCGCACCAAGAACGCCTGAGAGGCGTCCGGCGGATCATTCCTAGGGCACCAGGACGACCTTTCCCTGATTGGCCCGGCCCTCGATCGTCGCGTGCGCCCGTGCCGCGTCTGCGAGGGCGAACTCCGCGTGGACCGCGGGCCGCAGCGCACCCTCACCGAACAGCCTCCACAGCTCCTCGATCCACCCCGCATACCGCTGTGGCTGGGTTCTGGCCACGACCGCCACCTGGAACCCGATGACCGACTTGCCGCCCACGAGGAGGTCGTACGCCTCGATGGTGCCGCCACCCGAGCTGTACGCGACCAGCCGGCCACCGGGCGCGAGCGCCTTGACGGCGGGTGTGAGCAGTTCGCCGCCGACCGCGTCGAGCACGATATCGACCGGCTCGCCCCAGCTGCCTTGTACGTATGTCACCACGGCATCGGCGCCGAGGGAGCGTACGAAGTCCGCCTTGGCGGGATCGCCCACGGCGGCGACGACGCGTGAGGCACCCCTTAGCCGGGCCAACTGCAGGGCGAGATGGCCGATCCCACTCGCCGCCGCGGTGACCAGAACCGACTCGCCCTTCTCCGGGCGCGCGGCCTCCAGCGCGCCGAGCGCCACCACCCCGCTGCGGACCAGCGCGACGGCGTCCTTGGCGGTGGCGCCCGCCGGGATGGGTGAGGCCATCGCGGTGTTCAGCAGCGCGTACTCCGCATACCCATGCCCGAAGCAGAGCCCGGTGACCCGGTCACCCGGCGCGTATCCGCTCACGCCTTCGCCGACGCGCACCACTTCACCGGCCAGCTCGCCACCGAGCGGGATGGGCCGCGCGCCCTCGCGCACTTTGCGTACGACGGGGAGCGTGACACCGATTGCCTCGATCCTGACGAGCAGTTCACCGGCTCCGGGCTCCGGGACCGGGACCTCTTCCTGGAACAGGGCTCCGGGTCCGCCGATGTGTTCATATCGAATGCGCCGCATGCGCGATCGCCTCCCGACATCCTTGGGATTCATTGGACTTCCCAACGATATCGAAAAGATCGTTGGGAAGTCCAACGTTTTCTCGGTATGCTGCCGCGCATGGCAGAGAACCCGCCGGCGCCCAGCCGAATCCGCGCCCTCCCGAGCTGGCTTCTCGGCCGGGCGGCGGCCCGCGGGCGCGGCCTGGTCGCGGAGGCGCTCGCGCGACACGACATGAAGATGTGGCATCACGTGGTCCTTGCGGCCGTCGCGGATCTCGGCCCGGTCGCCCAGGCCGAACTGGGCAGGACGGTTTCGCTCGACCCGAAGGACATGGTCGGCATTCTCAACGATCTTCAAGCGGCGGGCCTCGTCGTACGCGCCCCCGACCCGGCCGACCGCCGCAAGAACGCGGTGAGTCTCACCGCCCACGGCGAGCGGCGCCTGGAGGAGTGCACGAAGGCGGGGGAGGGGGCCAACGACGAACTCCTGGCCCCGCTGTCGGCAGCTGAGCGGGAGCAGTTCCTGGAGATGCTGCGGAGAATCAGCGGGGTGCGGTGATCCGGAGGGAAGCGCTGGCCCGACATGGTGAGAGCCGGGCCCTACCGAACCGCGCGGGATTCGAACTCCTCCGCAAGCGCGTCCTATTGGCGTGACCGAGC